>JBAXUL010000022.1:0-46424 GCA_037129695.1 Prolixibacteraceae bacterium | reverse complement strand
CAGATTAACCCTTCGGCTCAGTCTCTGATAAAAGGCGACAACGATGTGGAATATCCACTCGTGAAAAAAGTTCTTGACATTCTTCAGGATAAGAATGTGAACAGGTTCAGCCTGATTACCAGCCTTGAAAAAGTTGAAGTAGTAGAAGTAGCTAAAAAGTAGTATTATGGCAGAAATTATACAAGAAGATAAACAACACGGTGGGAAGAAGAAGCCAAAAAAACATTCTACCCAAATAGACATGACGCCGATGGTAGACCTTATGTGTCTATTGATCACGTTCTTCATGCTTACGACTGCTTTTGCCAAACCGAAGGTTATGGAAATCGCTTTACCTGAGAAAATCAAGAAAAACGAAAAAGTAGAACCTCCAAAAATTGCCGAAAGTCGTACGCTTAACATCATTATGGGTCCGAACGATAAGGTATACTGGTACCCTGGTAAAGCAGATCCCGCAGCGCTGATTCCGTTACAGGAAACAAACTTCAGTGCGACAGGTATTCGTCAGGTATTGCTGGACAGAAACCGGGCGCTTTTCAAAAAAATTGAAACGTTCAAGGATGATGTCATAGCAGGGAAGATTGATATCAAACAGGATTCTTTGCAATCTGCTATTCGTCAACTCAAAAAGAGCGATGATACCGGACCGATTGTCCTGATCAAATTCTACAAGAAAGCGAAGTACAAAAATTTTGTCGATATCATTGATGAAATGTCGATTGTAGGAATTGCCATATACATTGTTACAGACATTAACTGGATCGAAGAAACTATGGTTGAACATGCACTTGGAATACCATCCACTACTTCTGCTCCTACAGCTAAAAAATAAAGATCGACACGTATGGTAATAGATAAACAGTTCATTCCTACTTTCGACGACATAGTCTTCGAAAATAGAAACCAGGAATATGGAGCATATCAGATACGGAAGAAGTACAACCGTGTTGTTCTGATCTCTACGCTGATAGGTATTGTAATCCTTGGTTTAATCGTTATTGTTCCCTATATCCGGGCGAGCAATCAAGCCAAACAAAAAGCCAGGGATGCTACAGAAGTCATCGCTGAAATGGCCAACGATCTTCAAGAAGCTGCTGCGCCACCTCCTCCGCCACCACCTCCTCCTCCATCTGAGCAACAAGCGGTTGTTAAGTATGTTGCTCCTGTGGTTGTTGACTCTGTAAAAGTTGAAGATCAAAGTAAATTGATGATCTCCGATGAGCAGGTTTCTACGACAGTCAACAAGGAAGTTGTAGAAGTAGTGGAACAAAAACAGGAAGAGGTACAGGAAAAAGAAGAACAACAAGTATTTGTTGTGGTTGAGGAGATGCCGGAATTCCCCGGTGGTGAACTCGCCCTTCGGACTTACATTGCCAAGGCAATTGTATATCCTACTGTAGCTCAGGAAAACGGTATCCAGGGAAAAGTCTTTGTTACTTTTGTTGTTAACAAGGATGGTTCCGTTTCGAATGCCAAGATTGCCCGTGGTGTGGATGCATCACTGGATACTGAAGCGTTACGCGTAGTTTCTACGCTGCCGAAATGGAAACCAGGGAAACAACGTGGTGTACCTGTTAGGGTATCCTACACCGTTCCTATCAGTTTCAAACTTCAATAAAAGTTCAGGAAATTCCTGCTTTGAATATATAAACAAGGCCGTTCACTTCAATGTGAACGGCCTTGTTTTTTTGAGGCCAGTCAACAAACTCCTACTTTTTGTTCATCACCATGTAATCCAGCACCAAATTGCAAAAAGCATTTACCCCGGTTTTGAATGCACTGTCATCTATAAAAAAATCAGGAGTATGATGTGGAGCAGCACTCTTGGGATCCTTGCCTTTTGGCAGACCGCCGATGAAGAAGAATAAACCGGGCACTTTCTGCGCAAAGTAGGAAAAATCCTCAGAACCGGTTTTCGCTGGTATAAGTTGTACATTTCCAACACCTGCCGATTTCTGCAAGGAAGGAAGCATGGCTGCTGTAAGCGCCTCATTATTGAATGTAACCGGATAATGTACCGAATAGGGCAACTCTACTACAGCAAGCGCTCCTGCTGACTCGGCTGTCTTTTCGGCAATTTGCCTGACGCGGCCATAAACCAACGATTCATCCGCATCACTAAGGGTTCTGACAGTTCCGGTCATTTCTACCTGCTCAGAAATAATGTTAAAACGATTCCCGCCATGGATACTACTGATGGTAACAACTGCCGGATTCTCTGCTATATTTACGTTTCTGCTTACAATCGTCTGCAGATTATTGATGATCTGAGAAGAGACTACGATAGGATCGACGGAAAACCATGGATTTGCTCCATGTGAAGGCTTACCTTTTACTGTTATCTTCAGATCGCAGGCATTCGCCATTGTACCACCCGGACGATAGGAGATCTGACCAACTTCGGTTTGGGCATTCATGTGTAGGCCGAAAATGACATCCACTTTTGGGTTTTCCAAAACACCTTCTTTCACCATCCGTGCTGCTCCTCCCTCCTCCCCTTTTGGAACACCCTCTTCGGCAGGCTGAAAAATAAATTTGACCGTTCCTTTCAGATCTTTCTTCATACCGGCCAAAATTTCTGCTACACCCATCAAAATGGCTACATGTGCGTCATGACCACAGGCATGCATCACATCGGTCTCTTGTCCGTTGTAGATAGCCTTCACTTTTGATGCAAAAGGAAGATCCGTTTTTTCCTTGACCGGCAATGCATCCATGTCGGCCCTCAACGCAACCACTGGACCAGGTTGATCACCTTTCAAAATTCCCACCACACCGGTCACAGCAACACCTGTCTGAACTTCCAGACCCAATGCCCTGAGATGTTTGGCAATAATTGCAGAAGTTCTGGTCTCTCTGTTTCCCAACTCCGGGTTTTGATGAAAATCATGACGCCAGGCAATAACTTGCTGTTCAATCTTATCTGCGCTGGCACTGATACGCACTTGATAAGAAGTTTTTTGTCCTTCTACCAGGAAAGTACTTTGCAGGAAAAACAGAATCAATAATGTGTGTCTCATGTGAATAATATTTGGTATTGGTTGCGCTACGCGAAAAATATCTTGCGGAATTTTGTCCTGCATCGAATCCTTTTTCCCCAGAATAGTAAACTCATAACATTTAACATTCTTTTTTAAGTGCTATGGCTATATAAGGATTCCAGTGAATATAGTCATTATAAAACATCAATTTTTAACGGAAGAATTACAAAAGGAATAGCCACCATTCAGGAATTACAATAATTTGAAATAATTATCCCAAACCGTGGCTATTCATTGTTACTTTAGAGGCTGCCACAATTGCACGTTTCAGGCATTCCTCTACATTTTTGTTCAAAATAAATTATTAACAGGAATGTCAAACATGACTTTCCTGTTCGCTCCAGACTTATCGCTTTCTTCTGAAAATTCCAGGAGCGATACCATCCTTGAGTTGAAAATCAGGATGACCGCATTGCCACATCACAAAAGCAAACTGATCAGCAAAATTGGAAAATGTAACATCCTTGTCCTCAGTAAAATGGCCGTTGTCATAATTCACTTTTAACAATACCGGCATATCTGAAACCGAAGCATTCTGCAAAGCGGCAGCAAATTTACCCGGCTGCCAGGCAATAACCCTTGGGTCATTCCAACCGGTTACGCAAATTACAGCGGGATATTTCGTATTGTCTGCTACATGTTGCATTCCATCCATCGCATAAAGTGCTTTGCACTCCAGGCTATCTTTGACAGTACCGAATTCAGGTATGTTAACGGGGCCATTGGCGCCAAATTCGAGCCTCAGGGCATTCGCACAACCTACGTTGCAAATAGCTGCAGCAAACAGATCAGGCCGCTCTGTAATGGCACGACTGATCAGGATACCCCCCGCGCTGGTTCCGGTACCGGAAAGTCGGGAGGAACTGGTATATCCTTTTGAAATCAGGTATTCAGCACAACTAATAAAATCTTTCCAGGTATTTGGCTTGGTATTTTTGAAGCCTGCCTTGTACCAATCCTCGCCTTTCTCACTACCACCACGGACATGGGGAATGGCAACAACAACACCTTTCACGGCCAATGAATTTTCCCTGACATTGAAATAAGGTGTCATACTGTAGCCATAGGCCCCATAACTATCCATCAGACAAACATTGGTTCCATCCTTCTTTAATCCCTTTTTGTAAATTATTGAAAGAGGTATCATGGTTCCATCGTGTCCTTTCACTTCAACTTCCTCCACAATAAGGTCCTTGTAGACATCAGGATAAACTGCCGGCTGATTGAATTGACTTGATGAAAATTGATCGGTAGCCGCATCATAGGCATATTCGGTAAAAGGCTTGTTCCATGAGGTAATACTGAAAAGACAATCATTGGTCTTGGTATCCAAACAACTGACAGAGGCCGTTCCTGAAAACGGCAACTTGATCTCTGTCATTATTCCATCTTTAAAGCCAAATTTGTACAAATGATTGTTGATACCATCGCTGTAAGTCAGAAACAAAAAATCTTTGCTATGGGTGATGGATTCAAGCGTCAGCTTCTTTTCCACTGCAATAACTTTCGCATTTTTCCAGTCAGGATTCTTCAAATCAGTTGCGACAAGCTTGTAATTTTTAGCTCCGCTATAGGTAATGGCATAAACCTTGTCACCAATGATCTCCATCCCTCGCACCAGTTTGTCATTGGGTGTACATAAAACCTTCCAGTTAATTTTTCCGGAGTTGAATTCTGAGATCGGAGCATAATACAACTTCATTTCATTTTGCACACTGCTCTCTCCTGCAAAAACATAATTGCGGGAATCTCTGCTCAGGGAGGCAAAAGGATAAACGCTCGGATCAATTTTCAAGGACGGATAACTTGCATTGCTGAAAAAATCAACGTCCTTTTTTGTGTCTGCACCTACAATGTGAAGTTTGGTCTTCGTATTGAGGCGGGCAGTAGGATCGGCATTGTCAGCAGTTCTCAGCCATATGTATAACAACGCTTTGTTGTCGAACGTCCAACCGTTTACTCCGGCAGTCGGATAAATTGAATCCGGCAAAAATTTTCTGGTTTCCATATTCATCACTTTGATTGTGGAAACCTCTGCACCGCTTTCTGAATAGGAGATGGCAAGCTTTTTGCCGTCATAACTGGGAACTATTTGCTGCACAGATAATGTTCTTCCCTTGATGTAGGAAAGCGGATCAAAAAGCAATTGCTCTGCTGCATGAATGCTTTCACGGTAGTAGACTTTACTTACCTTCTCACCGGGCATCCTTTTCTGATAAAAAACTCTGCCATTTTCGATGATGGGAAAATAAAAAACAGGAGGCTGCGCTTTGTCAAGCTTTTTCCATTCAGCAATCAACTCATCCCTTCCGGATATTTTACTCATGACTGAATTGGTCAAATCAGCCTGTTTTTTGAACCACGACACTACAGCGGTATCTTTCATGTCTTCCATCCAGCGATAGGAATCCTTGTAAGTTGTACCCCAATAGGTATCAGTTACTATCTCTTTTTTGGTCGCAGGATATTTGATCTGAGCAACAGCAAATAAACTGCAAATAACAAAAGCGAAAAAAAGTAGTGATTTTCTCATTTTGATAAAATTTAAAGTGTTGGTTATTGGTCAGGTATCTGACTCCAAAAGTCAGCAAAAAAAAGGAACGACCCTCTTTGAGCCGCTCCTAATATTTATCTAAAGGTTATTTCAATGCTTTGGCATACAAATCATTGGCTCTATCCCAGTTAACTACATTCCAGTAGGCATCGGCGTAATCAGCACGCTTGTTCTGGTATTTGAGGTAATAGGCATGTTCCCATACATCCAAACTGAGAACAGGTACACCTTTTGCATCAGAAGCAGGCATCAGCGGATTGTCCTGGTTGGGTGTAGACTGAATCACAAGTTTACCGTTGGCAAGGCTCAACCAGACCCAACCGGAACCAAACCGACCAAGGGCGGCTTTCTTAAATTCGTCCTTAAAGTGCTCAAAACTGCCCCAGGTGGTTTTAATATCCTCTCCAAGTTTGCCCTTTGGTTCGCCTCCTGCGTTAGGTGCCATCCCGTTGAAGAAAAAAGTATGGTTCCAAACACCTCCACCGTTGTTGCGGATCGGTGCAGGAGTTTCTGCAGTAATTGATTTCTGCAAATCCAAAAGTGACATTTTCTCCTGAGGCGCTCCGGCAACGGCTTTATTTAAATTGTCAACATACGCTTTGTGGTGACGGCCATAATGAATTTCCATCGTAGCTTTGTCGATTGATGGTTCCAGCGCATCGAAGGCATATGGTAAAGGTTCCTGGGTAAACTGCGCAAATGCTGTGTTTTCCATGACAAGTAAAATTAAAATAAGAAGTAAATTTTTCATGATAAATTATTTAGAATGAATATAAACATTCAGATTTTATTACGAAAGCAATCAGATTTTGTTTCTTCCATTTACAATTTTTAGCATATGAACTATCACGTATCCAGTAACAACAGACAAAACAAAGCAACTGAATATGAACACTGAGACAAAAAAAATAAATATTTGAGTCAGAAAATTTGGCTTGGATGTTTTCCAAATCTCAATCAGAATCAATTTCTTTTGGTCCTGTTCATGTTAAATTGACAACCATCAGATTGCCCGTTTTATTTCTATTTTTAACCTATGATTTTCAATAAAAGACTTTCCGGAGTGTTACTCCACCCTTCCTCCTTGCCGGGAAAATATGGAATCGGTTCCCTTGGAGCTGAAGCTTTCCGATTTGTAGACTGGCTTTGCAGTTCAGGTCAGAAAATTTGGCAAATGCTCCCATTGGGACCGACCGATTGGAGCCATTCGCCTTATCAGTCCTACTCGGCATTTGCCGGAAATCCCGACCTGATTGATTTGGATATCCTGGTCAACGACGGTTTATTGGCCCCCGATCAACTAAAGGTCTCCAAAAAATTTACGGTAGACAAAATCAACTTTAAAACGGTTCATTCCTTCCGGCAGAAAATACTCAATGTATCCTTCCAAAAATTTATCACCTTAAACGGCTTCGAAACAGACGATTATCGTCATTTTTGGGATCAGAACTGGTGGTGGCTCGAATCATGGTCTCTTTTTGACGCCTGCCGTACGCATCTGCCCGGAGCCAATTGGAGTGAGTGGGACGAACCCCTGAAATTACGGGAAGAATCAGCCCTCTTAAGCCATTATAATCTGTATAAGGAGACTGTGAATTACAGCAGGTTTCTTCAGTATCTCTTTTTTAAACAATGGTTTGCCCTTAAAAGCTATGCCAATCAGAAAGGGGTCTCCATATTTGGGGATATTCCCCTTTATGTATCATTCAATAGTTCTGATGTCTGGAGTAACCAGAATCAGTTTTTACTTGACAAAAAACAGCAGCCAACACTGGTTGGCGGAGTTCCTCCCGACTATTTCAGTATTACCGGTCAGCTTTGGGGAAATCCGTTGTTCGACTGGAAGAAAATGAAACATCACGGATACGACTGGTGGATGGCCAGGCTTCACTTTAACCTTCGGCTGTTTGATTTTGTCCGCATCGATCACTTCCGTGGCCTCGAATCCTTCTGGGCCATTCCGGCTGCCGATAAAACGGCCATACACGGAACATGGATGAAAGCCAACGGAGATGACATGCTGCATTTATTGCATCAACAAATCGGCTCTCTGCCTATCGTGGCTGAAGATCTAGGCTTAATCACCGAAGAGGTTGATCAACTCAGAAAAAAATACAAACTACCGGGGATGAAGGTACTCCAGTTCGCCTTTTCAGACAAAGCAGAAAACACACATCTGCCACACAATTATGCCAAAGATTTTGTGGCATATACAGGTACTCACGACAACAATACAACCATCGGCTGGCTGCAATCACTTCAAGCAGAAGAATTACAGCACGTAAAATCATATCTGGGCACCGAAACCCCCGACAACTGGCACCTTATCAGGAAAGCCGAGGAATCGGTTGCGCAATGGTCCATCATCCCGATGCAGGATGTCATGGGACTGGATGAATCAGCCAGAATGAATACACCAGGGACAATCAAAGGCAATTGGTTATGGAGGATGGATCCGGCACTGCTTCAACCCGCACATGGAAGCAGACTCCTCGAATTAACCACGATATATGGAAGAATTGGATAAAAAAAAGTAACCTTGATTTGGTGTCAATCGTAAAATGGCATAAACAAGAATGTCATGGCACGCACCTGTACCTATTTGAATTTCAACCGCCAAACGGAAGAAGCCTTCCTGTTTTATCAAACTGTTTTCGGAGGAGAATTTACCCGAGGAGGAATTGCCCGATTCGGTGATATACCTGTTGCTGAAGGAATGCCTCAACTGTCTGATGAAGATAAAAATCTGGTCATGCACATTGAATTGCCAATTATGGACGGACACGTCATCATGGCAACAGACGCTCCGGAATCCATGGGCTTTGAACTGAATTTCGGCAACAATGTTCACCTGTGTCTTGAACCTGACTCCAGGCAGGAGACCAAAAGACTTTTTGATGCTTTGGCAGTAGGAGCCAGTGTTACCATGGATCTTCAGGATATGTTTTGGGGTTCCTATTACGGAACTCTTACTGACCGCTTTGGGGTGCAGTGGATGTTTAATTTTACAGAGAAACTTTAAATTCTAACGAGATGAATAAGGCAATCTTAATTCAAGTGGAAGCTGACATTCAGGCTTCTGTTGAACTTGTATGGAAATTCTGGACAAGTCCGGAGGATATTCTGTTGTGGAACTTTGCTTCCGGCGACTGGCACACAACCAAAGCTGAAAATGACCTGACAGCAGGGGGCCATTTCCTTTCAAGGATGGAAGCAAAAGATGGCAGTTTCGGTTTTGATTTCTCAGGAATTTACGATCATGTAGAGGAAAACAGGCTCATTGAATATACGCTTGGAGACAACAGAAAAGTAAGGATCATCTTCGAATCTTTGGACGAAACGACCCGCATCACGCAGATTTTTGAGGCAGAAACAACCAATTCAACTGAATTGCAGCGAGCCGGCTGGCAGGCAATCCTCGATAATTTCAAAAATTATGTCGAGGCTAACAAGAAGGAGTGGCCGTACCTTTGCTAACACTTTGCAATCTTACCAGCCAGTTTGTATTACCAGTATTCCAATCTATTCCGCAATTTGCAAACAAGCAATATTTCTGATAAACAATCCGGTTTGACAATGACTGCCAACCGTGTCTGGTCATTTTTGATCATCAAAGTATTTGTAGACAAAACAACATTGAACAGTTGGATTTGCGCTAAAATCAAGCCGTGGCATCGAAAATACAGGATCTAATCTAAAAAATCAACTATTTTTACGTCATTGATTGTTCAATAAAAGCTGAATTCAAAAAGAAAGTACATGCGAACTTACCCCTATTTTCGATGGTCAAAATGCCTGACTATTTTTTTATCTGCACTATTTTTTGCTTTGGCTGGAATGAGTCAAACACAAAACAATCTGAAGAAAACTGCCTTATTGATAGTGGATATTCAGAATTTCTATTTTCCGGGGGAAGGTCCCGGTCTTTTTCATGCTGAGAAAGCAAGTCTGGCTGCAAAAGAGGTTCTTCATATCTTTAGGGAACAGAAGAAACTGGTCGTTCACGTTCGTCACAAATCCAAAAAAGGATTCGAAATCCATCCAAATGTAGCCCCACTTTCTGAAGAGAAAGTCATCACCAAAGAGGCGGTGAATAGTTTTCAGAATACGGATCTGCTCGAATACCTGAAAAGCAACGAAATCACCAGACTCATTATCATCGGCATGCAAACTCAGATATGTCTGGAGGGTGCAGTCAGAGCTGCGCATGATTTTGGTTTTGAATGCGTTGTTGTGAGTGATGCATGTGCAACCAGAGATCTGAAATTTGGAGAAACGACCGTAAAGGCGGAAGATGTTCAGGCGGCGGTTCTCGCTACGATTACAGATGGAAGATATGGGAAAGTCATTGATTTGAAAGAATTCAGGGAAAACGCGGATAAATACCTGCATTGATCAATAAAAAGGCCAATTAAATGCTAATAAACAGATTCATAAATAATTAACCCATGAAATTATCAAATAACACAATATTAATTACCGGTGGAGCGACAGGCATCGGACTTGGTTTAACTGAACGCTTTCTGAGAGAAGGGAATCAAGTTATCATTTGCGGCAGAAGAGCTGAGGCATTGGATGAAGTAAAGCTCAGATTCCCCTCAGTCGTTACAAGACAGGTTGATTTGGAAATTGAGAATGAGCGCATTGACCTTTTCGAGTGGATCAGCGAAAACTACAGTGATTTGAATATGCTGATCAACAACGCCGGCATCCAGCAGTGGATTTCAGTGACCGATGAAAATTTCTATGCCAAAGCCAGACAGGAAATAGCCATCAACGTGGAGGCACCGATTCATCTCACTTCCCTGTTCCTGAAACTTGAGAATCTGAATGCCATCATCAATGTTACCTCGGGGCTGTCGTTTGTACCATTGGTGAAGGTACCAGTCTACTGTGCCACCAAATCATTTCTGCACTCATTTACAACTTCACTCGGAAAATTACTCATCCAAAGAGGCATAGAAGTCATTGAAATCATTCCGCCTGCATTGAATACTGATTTGGGCGGCAAAGGACTTCATGACATCTATCCACCGGTTTCCGAATTTATTGATTCTATTTTTCTTCAGCTTCAGGAGGGAAAAACGAAACTGACCTTCGGCATGAGCGCCATGATGATCAAAGCGGGTCATGAGGAGAAGGAAATGGCTTTCAGCAGGATGAATCCCTGATTTTCAAAGTGTAATAATTTTCCACTTTCCATTCTCTTTCACATGTGCCAACTGCTTGTAGCAGCAACCGCCATGGAAGTTGTTGGCATCTTCATAGACAGGAGTCACCACTTCCTTTCCGGTTAGATCGATGAAGCCAAATTTATCTCCCAGTTTCACGGTAGCATATCCTCCAATGAATCGCCAGGTAAAATCATATTTCGGTGCAACAACCTCCTGTCCTTTTTCGTTCAGATAGCCGTATTTATGGCCCAGTCTCACGGCAGCCATTCCACCGCTGAAAGGATATGCAAGATCATAATGCGGTGCAACCACCACTTTGCCAGATACATCCTTGTAACCGTACCTGCCTTCTTCGGATGAGTAAAAGGGAGTAAGCTGTGCCCTGGCCACAGTGCCCGTCAGTATAAGAAACAGGATCAAGATTATTCTCATTGTTGGTTTTTTATTTTGGAAATAATGGGAATGGGCCCCCTAGCCATATTCCTTATTTCGTGCTATTTAAAATTCGCGATGTTTCCTTTCACTTCATTTCCTTCTCTTCCCGGCATATCCTCCGGCATGGTTCCCCAGCTGTTTGATGGTTGACCTCCCAAGTACAAAACGAGTTCTCCACCTTTCAGGATATCCGAATGTCGCAAAAAAGCTTTTGAATAGGCGATTCCGTTAAGTTCAGCCTTTTGAATGTAAATGTTTTGATGGCTCCAATTCACGGTTCTGGTCACAAAGTGCTTACCATTATAGAGGGTTATCTCTGATTTTGGAGCGAGTGGAGTACCAATCACGTATTCACCACCGGCAGGATTGACAGGATAAAAACCCAGAGAACTGAGCACATACCAGGCGCTGGTCTGACCGCAGTCGTCATTGCCGCACAGGCCATTCGGCTTATTGCTGTAGAATTCAGTCAGTATGTGATTCACTTTCTCCGCAGTTTTCCAAGGTTTTCCGATATAAGAATAGAGATAGGGAACATGGTGACTGGGTTCGTTTGAAAATTCAGAAAGCCCGTAATAGCCATTGTTGATAAGCGTACTCCCTGATTTTACAGGTCCGTTGTACAGGGAGTCCAATTTCCGGTCAAAACTGGAAGTTCCTCCCATCGCTGCAATCAATCCATACACATCCTGAGGGACATACCAGGTATAGATCCAGCCATTTCCCTCCTGAAACCCGATCGATTCCCTGGGATCGAAGGGAAGCATCCACTCACCAGCCGCATTTTTAGGCCTGACGAAGCCGATTTCCGGATCGAATACATTTTTCCAATAGCCGCTTCTTTTCAAAAAATCATTGTAATCAGGAAGCGAGCCTAATTTCTGAGCAACCTGAGCGATACACCAATCATCAAAGGCATATTCAACAGTCTTGGTGACGCCCCGCTGCCTTGGATCAAGGTCATCCGGCACATAACCAAATTTGCGAAAATGGTCGGATTCGCGGATATTCTGGTTGGCGGTGGCTTTCATCGCTTCAAATGCAGCCTGGTGATCGAAACCTGTTACCCCTTTCAAAATAGCATCGGCAATAACCGGAACTGCATGATAACCGGGCATTACATTGGCCTCATCAAAATACAATTCCCAGGAAGGAAGCAGTCCGTGCTGCCCGTAAAACGCAAGATAGGAATTGATTATGTCAGGAAGCCTTTCAGATTGGGTTAGGGTAAAAAGAGGTGCAGTTGCCCGGAAAGTATCCCAAAGCGAATGTAGCGTATAAATATTTTTTCCTGAGTATACTTTCTTGTCGGATCCGGTATACTGACCGAGGGCATCGTCGAAACGGAAGGGCGCAAAATAGTTGTGATAAACCGCCGTATAAAAGGTTTCCTTAAACGCCTTATCCTCAGAGGAAACGCGAATCTTTCCGAGTTCCTTCTCCCAGGCGGCCTCAGCATTCTTTCTGACACCTTCAAAATCCCAGTCGGGTATCTCATTCAACCCGGCCAGTGCGCCTTCTACTGTAGCCGAACTGATGGCGACCTTCACCAGAAGTTGTTCTCCGGCACCGGAAGCAGGAAAAGAGAGATAACTGTTCAGCCGGACAGCCGTAGCCTCAGTTTTTGATTTGACGGGAGAACCTTCTGCAAATAAAGTTACCTCTTCAAATGGCCGGCTGGTTTTCAAGGCAAAATAGACAATTCTCTCCCCCACAAACCCCATGGACCGGCGAAAGCCAACAATCGTATGATCATCAATTTTCTTAAAATAACACTCCAGGGGTTCATCTCCATTGTGACCTACCCGAACTTCGGCTCCGTTTCCAAATCCGAGATCAACCCGCAACAAAGAATTCCTGCATTCAGGCAGGGTATAACGATGCAATCCGCAATGCATGGTGGCTGTTAATTCAGTCCGGATATCAAAGCTCTTTAATGTCACAGCATAATATCCAGGAGATGCTTTCTCCTCGAGATGCGAAAACTTGCTCCTGACAGATTCAGGTGTTGGATTTGTGTTAACAAGCGGAAAAACAGAAATGTCACATAAACTTTCTGCCCCTGTACCGCTGTAATGGGAATGACTGAATCCCTGAATCATGTTGCTGGTGTAATGGTAACCACTGCACCAATTGTAACCGTGATCACCGTTGTCGGGACTTAATTGCACCATTCCAAATGGCACCAGGGCGCCTGGGAAAGTATGTCCATCCTCATCTGTGCCGATCATCGGGTTCACCAATCCGATCAATTTTTCTTCAGGCGTTTTCAGGCATGAAATCAAAATAAAAAATACGAAAGAGAATGCAATAATTTTCCTGTTCATTATTAGTTAAGTTAAAAGAACAATTAAATGTCGTAGATGCTGATTCCCATTTTTTGAGGATTCTGCCAATTGTGTCGCGCAAAGCTCGCAAAGCCCGCAAAGAAAAAATACGACATTATTATTTGTGCATTACTTAGTTAGTTGCCAACAAAAATAGAATATACATTTTCATCCAGAGACTAAACACGACAAAATCAAAAAATAAGGCAGGTAAAAAGCAATTATATTACATTTTCACCTTTTCCGAATTGCCTGATCTATCAACGAATCACTGACAAAAAATGGCTTTTTACTGATGAAAATGAGCTTTTTACTGAATTTACGTTATTTCTCTCCCCTGAATTTTATCTTTGTTTAGAATTTGTAAAGATAACGTTCCCGAATGAACAAATCAATCAAAATAGAGGTCATTGAGTTTTTCCTTTTTGGAGTAATCTGGCTCGGAATTTTTTCCATTCCTTTTTTCAACCAATGGGGATACAGTTCGCTGGACTGGAAGAAGCTTCTGTCTGAATGGTTGCGTATCTTTGGTTTCTTCGTGATTTTCCTGGTCAATATTTCAATTCTGATTCCCAGATATCTGATCTCCCAAAAATACAAATCCTATGTAATCTCTGCCATCGTTCTGATTACCGGAATGACTGCAGCAGGGATATTCCTCAATTCCATCTTATTCCCTACACCCCTCCACATGCCCCCCATGAATCTTGGTTCCGGGATGCCGATGGAACTGGGCTCAGGTATGCCGGCTCCCATTGGATTCAAACTTGAAAGAAAATCGGATTACGATTCTCTCACCTTGCTGGTGGTTGCGAATTTAATCATCTCATTTCTTATTGTTGGCAGCAGCACGACCTTCAAAGTGATCGGCCAATGGCTGATAGCTGATGACAGACGGAAGGATCTTGAAAAGGAACAATTGAAAAACGAACTTGCCTTTCTCAGACATCAGGTAAGTCCTCACTTTTTCATGAATACCCTGAACAATATACACTCGTTAATTGATATCAATTCTGAAGATGCCAAGGATGCAGTAATCCGACTGTCCACCATGATGCGGTATCTTCTTTATGACACGGCTCACGGGCATACCAGTCTGGCCAAAGAAATCGGATTTATCGAAAGCTATATTTCTCTGATGCAGTTACGATTTTCTGAGCATGTGTCAATCACATTAGACGTACCAGACAGAATTCCGGAGATACAGATGCCTCCGATGCTTTTCATCTCACTATTGGAGAATGCTTTTAAGCATGGGGTAAGTTACCAGAATAAATCCTTCGTTTTGTTTAGCCTTGGCATTAAGGACAATCGGCTGAATTGCCTGATTAGGAACAGCAAACACATTAAAATTTCCGAATCCAAAAGCCAATATTCCGGAATTGGGTTGACCAATATCAAAAAGAGTCTCGAACTCCTTTTCGGGAAAAATTACGAATTCGAAATCACTGAAAAGGAGAATGAATACGATGTATTTTTAAGTGTCCCCATAGAATAAAAAAATAAATGTACGCTCATGAAGATTAGATGCTTAGCCATAGACGACGAACCACTTGCATTGAAACAAATCGGTACCTACATCGAGAAGACACCCTTTCTCGAAACTGTTGCACTTTGCTCCAGTGCTTTTGAGGCATTGCAATATGTTCGCGACGGTAAGGCTGACCTGCTTTTTGTCGACATCAACATGCCCGACCTGAACGGAATGGATTTTGTGAAGTCGCTTGAACATAAAGTTCCTGTCATTTTCACAACAGCCTACAGTGAGTATGCCATCGAAGGTTTTCAAGTCGACGCGCTTGATTATTTGCTGAAACCCATCAGCTATGCCCTCTTTCTGAAGTCAGCCAACAAAGCCAAAGCCTGGTTCGACCTGAACAAAAAAACAGTTGAAATTCCTCAGCCAACCCAGGACTATCTCTTCGTCAAAGCGGAGCACAGACTGATCCGGATACACATGGCAGACATCAAATACATTGAAGGATCCAATGAATACATTGTCATTCACCTGATCAAAGACAAGCCTGTGACCACTTTGATGCGAATGAAAAATATTGAAACCGAACTTCCGGAAAGCCTTTTTATGCGAGTTCACCGGTCATTTATTGTGAATCTGGCCCAGGTCAAAGTGATAGAACGCAACAGAATCATTTTTGACGAAAAAATTTATATCCCTATCGGTGAACAGTATAAGGAGAATTTCCAGAAATTTTTGGATAAAACATTTTACGTGTAGGTTCTTTCCCGGAACTATATAGACAATCCTCTCAAATTCAATATCATAAAATGAGATTCAAAAAAAATATAGCGACCAGTGAAGCCGGGTTTATCTTCAACCCCGGTTCAGGAGATTCATTTTCATCCAATCCCATCGGTTCGGATATATTATCACAATTGAAAGAAGACAGATCCCGGCAGGATATCATTGAAATAATCTGTTCCAGGTACGATGTAGAGAAGAACCTGTTCGAGAGGGACCTTGAAGATTTCCTCTCCCAGCTGAGGGATTACAACCTCCTTGATGAGTAAATTATCACTATCGTAAAAGTATGCAGTATATGTCGCCGGTTATATTCTGAACTTGCGGCTAATGACTTATTGACTCAAACAAACGACCAAACTGAAAAGGAAGAAATGAATGATAATACTATAAACACTGCCGTCAAGCGAAAACTGGTCATAGCAATTACCGGACTCAATGCGATCGACAGCCCCGGTCCCGGAGTTGCTGTCATTCGTGCGATCAGGGAGTGCCCAGATTTTGAAGTCCGAATAGTTGGCCTCAGTTATGAAGCATTGGAGCCGGGAATTTATATGCGCGACCTGGTAGACAAGACTTACCAGATCCCCTACCCTCCGGCAGGGACAGAAAACTTACTGCATAGGTTGAAGTACATTCATGAAATCGAAAAACTCGATCTGATCATACCTAATTTTGATGCCGAATTATTCAGTTTCATTAAATTAAGCGAGGAACTGGGGAAAATGGGCATTCGTACATTTCTGCCGGATTTAGAGCAATTCGAAGCGAGACACAAAACAATGCTTTTCAAATTCGGCAAAAAGCACCATCTGGAGATACCTGAGGACCGGTTGGTCTATCAGTTGTCTGACCTCGTCAATGCAGCGGATGAACTGGATTACCCGTTGGTTATCAAGGGAAAATATTATGATGCAACCATCGTCAACACCCAGGAGGAGGCACAAAAAGCATTCTACCAACTACAGGTAAAATGGGGATTACCCATTATCGCACAGCAATTTATCAAAGGTACAGAAATCAATATAGCCATACTCGGTGACGGAAAAGGCAATGCCATCAGCGTCATCCCAATGAAAAAGCTTTATATCACAGACAAGGGCAAAGCCTGGGCAGGCATCACGATAGAAGACAACCTATTTATCGATCTTGCCCACCAATTCATCAAAGCCACCAAATGGAGAGGCGGTTGTGAACTGGAAATCATGCAGACGAATGAAGGAAAATCCTATATCATGGAGGTCAACCCCCGTTTCCCGGCATGGATTTACCTGACCGCTGCGGCAGGTCAGAATCAGCCGGCTGCACTGGTTAAAATGGCGATGGGTGAGCAAGTAGAGCCATTCAAGGATTACGAAGCAGGTAAAATGTTCATTCGCTATTCCTGGGATCTGATCACCAACGTAGGTGAATTTCAGAAAATTTCAGGGATGGGGGAATTGTAAAAAAGGCTAAAGGCTAAAGTGAAGCAATGTTTGATATGGAGCAGGGCAAGATTAGGATCATGAGACACCGGAAAAAGGCTAAATGTAAATAGATCAAGTGAAAAATATGGAAAAACTGAAATACGAACGGCCGATCTTTAAGAAACTGAATACAGGATTTACCAATAAATTCGGCTCACAACTGAAAAATGAGGTAGTGACACATCTGGAGGGTGTAGGAGTAAAAGAGTTGATCCGGCAATACGGTTCTCCGCTTTTTGTGATCTCTGAAAAGCAGATCAGACGCAATTACCAGCTTGCTGTCAGAGTGTTTAAGACGAGGTATCCTAAAGTACAGTTTGCCTGGTCGTACAAAACAAATTACCTGAATGCAGTATGCCAAATTTTTCACCAGGAAGGTTCGTGGGCAGAGGTCGTTTCGGGATTCGAATATGAAAAAGCAATCAGGAATGGTGTTCCCGGCAACAAAATCATTTTTAACGGACCTGACAAAACAGATGAGCAACTGATTCAGGCAGCTCAAAATAATTCACTCATCCACATTGATCATTTCGACGAACTGTATTCGTTAATCAAACTGAGTGAGGAAATGCAGTTAAAACCCAGGGTAGCTATCCGGGTAAACATGGATACAGGCATATATCCCAAATGGGACCGATTCGGTTTTAACTTCGAAAATGGCCAGGCATGGAATGCCATCACAAGGATCATCAATTGCGAAAACCTGAATCTCGTTGGTCTGCATTGCCACATCGGAACCTTCATGCTTGACACGGATGCCTATGCCATTGCCACTTCAAAATTATGTGAATTGGTTAAAAGCATCAGGGAGAAATACAACAAAACCATTCAATATCTAGACCTGGGAGGAGGTTTTCCATCCAGCAATACACTAAAAGGCTCCTATCTTCCCGGCGTGGATACTGTTCCTACCATAGATCAGTTTGCGGATGCAATCACCGGCGCCATTTTGGCTTTTGGATTCAAGCAGGAAGAACTTCCGTTGCTCATTCTGGAGACCGGTAGGGCCATGATTGATGACGCAGGCTATTTGCTGGGTACGGTATTGGCCAACAAACGCTTGTCTGACGGACGCAGGTCCACCATTCTTGACTTCGGAGTAAATTCCCTGTTCACCTCATTCTGGTACGACCACAAGATCACTCCTGCCCAGGATGGTGGACAGTATACAGAAGAAACAATCCTGTACGGACCGCTTTGCATGAACATAGACGTAGTTCGCGAAAACATCATCCTGCCGTTGTTGCAAAAGGGAGATCATCTGGTCGTTCACAGGGTAGGTGCCTACAACATGACACAGTGGATGCAGTTTATCACCCTGAGGCCCAATGTAGTTTTACTGGATCAGGAGAGTCATCCACATCTGATCAGAAAAGCAGAAACACTTGAATACATTGAATCTGTCGAACAAATACCCGACCATTTGAGTAAAAATATCCCGGAATAATTCAATCAATAATCAAGTTACACTTTCAAAAACATCTACTTATCAGCCTTTCAATGCCAACAACACGTTATATCTCCCAGTTCAAGGAAAATATTCTGCCGGCAGCGCTGAACAGCTATTCCATTGTATTCTTCTTCAATAACAGGTTGTTTGCAATCGGACTTTTGATTGTGACATTTTTCAATTTTTATGCCGGACTGAGTGGCTTGATCGCTGTAATGACCGCTGTGTTGGTTGCCACAAGAATGGGCTTTGACAAAGCGCTGATCAAAAAAGGCCTGTATAGTTTCAATGCCTTGCTGTTAGGACTTGGAATGGGCACTTTCTTTGATCCTGGCTTGGTCTATTTCAGTCTGTTGTTGCTGGGAGTTTTACTTACCCTGATTCTTTCTGTCACTTTAAGCGGATGGCTTGGTAAATATGGATTACCATTTCTGAGTATTCCATTTGTACTCGGTTTCTGGGTGATTGTTCTGCCTTCGGCAACCTTTGAAAATCTCGGGCTGACCCACAGAAATATTTATTGGATCAACGAAGCATATGCGGTAGGCGGCAACCAGTTGGTTAATTTTCTTCAATCCATCGACAGTCTCTCCATCAACAAACTGGCAGATACTTATCTAAGGTCATTGAGTTCAGTTTTCTTTCAGAACAGCATCCTGTCAGGTATATTGATCGCTGTATTATTGCTGATCAATTCCCGAATTGCATTCACCCTTTCCTTCATCGGATTCTTATCTGCCTATCTTTTCGCTTCATTTACCGGTTCAGATACGGCGGGCTTCTCCTATTACAACATTGGATCCAATTACATCATGATCGCATTGGCCATCGGCGGTTTCTTTGTGATTCCGTCGGGAAGATCCTATCTGTGGACATTTTTACTCGTACCACTGACCTCTGTCGTATTGCTTTCGTTAACCAAACTTTTTGGTGAAATTCAACTTCCGGTATTTTCTCTTCCGTTTTCAATGGTCACGATTCTCTTCCTCTATTTTCTGATGATGCGAAAAACACCTTCGGGAATGGTACTAACTCCGGTCCAACACTATACACCTGAAAAGAACCTTTATACCTACCATAACAATAAGGCAAGGCTTTCACAGATGAAATATTTCCCGCTACATCTTCCATTTTGGGGAAAATGGATTGTAAGTCAGGGACATGAAGGTAAATATACCCACAAAGGTGAATGGAAAAACGCATACGACTTCATGCTACTCGATGAAGAGATGAAAAGTTACCGCTCCAGCGGATTGCGCTGTGAACACTACTATTGCTTCAACAAACCGGTTCTGGCGCCCGCCAACGGCATTGTCGAAGAAATTACAGATCAGATCAATGACAATGAAATCGGGCAAACAGACACCGTAAACAATTGGGGAAACACCATCATCATCAGACATTTATCCGGACTTTACACCCAACTCTCGCACCTGAAAAAAGGAAGTTTCAGGGTAGCGAAGGGCGATGCAGTGAAAGAAGGAGATATCCTGGCCAGCTGCGGAAATTCGGGTCGATCACACCAACCTCATATTCACTTTCAGGTACAATCATCCCCCTTTACAGGTGCTAAGACAATAGATTATCCCTTGGCCTGCTTTTTGAAAACGGACAATAAACGGGAAAATTTATTGTCATTTTCCAATCCGGCAGAAGGCGACATGATTTCAGACGTACAGACCCATTCCCTGTTGAAAAATGCTTTCGCCATCCAGCCGAATAAGGCATTCAAGTTCAACTACACAGATGCTAAAGGGGATACGAGAACCGAACAATGGGAGGCCTTTACGGACGCGTACAATTACCATTACCTGTATTGTGCGGAAACAGAAAGCACTGCCTATTATTTCAATGATGGAAGAATCTTCTATTTCACAACCTTTTATGGAGACAAAACTTCGCTGCTTTACTATTTTTTCCTGACAGCCTACAAAGTACTGCTGGGTTACCATGAAAGCATTGAAGTCACAGACGAATTACCACTGAGTGCCACCTTTAACCAGAATGGCATCATCTGGTTGTATGATTTCATTGCACCTTTCACCAACCAGGTCCGAAGCCGCTATTCAATTCAGCCCACAGAAACTGACGATGCAGGACACCCTCAAAATCTGACACTAGTCTCAAAAATTGAACTCTCCGTTTATGGGAGGGTTCAAAAGGAGAGTACGGGATCCATCACTTTGAAAAACAACAGGATAGAACAATTTACATTCCAAAATAAAAAAATAAAAATTGAAGCACAATGCGCAGATACGTTGTAATACTTATTCTTCTTTTCCCGATGTTCACATTTGCGCAAGCCAAACTAACTTTCCAGAAAGCTGATAGCCTTTCCTATCTGTACTTTCTGAAAGGGGACTGGAAAAATTTGATTCAAGTTACAAAGGTGGCATTCAAACAAGATATTGACACCAAATTTATGCGCCAACGGGCAGGGTATGCCTATTTCATGACAGGTGATTATTATGCCGCTAAAAAACAATATGAAAAGGCATTGTCGTTCGATCGGGCAGATAACACGACAAGAGAATACCTCTATTTTTCCAATTTAAATGCCGGTGCGATCAATTCCCGCTATTACGCAGGAAATTTATCCTTTGATTCGGCGACCAAACTGGGCATCCAACAATTCAATCCTGTCGAATCGTTTGATACTGAATTCAACCTGAAAACCAACCAGGAAACAACACGCTCGAGTCAGTTTTATTACCGGGCCGGCATCAATACCGAATTGGGTTACAGAGTCTCGCTTTACCAGGCATACTCCTATTATGAACAATACATCAGTAATGTCCTTACCCTACAACCTGAATACCTTGCAATCCTGAAAATAACCCTGGCGCCAACTTGGCTCGCCAAAGCGTCCTACCACAGGTTGTTTACTTCAGTCGGAAATATAAGTTATCCGGCCAATCTGGGTTATATCGCAATATCATCACAAGTGAACCGGTTCAACTTGGAAGCCAATGCTTCAGTTCTGAAATCATCTCAGTCTCTAACCAAGCAGGCAGGATTTCAAACCGGAATTGTATTCCCAGGGAAATCAAATATTTACTTCACGACTGCAGTCACAGGAATGATCGAAAATTCTGCCTACCGGACAATTTTCGCTGAGACTTTTGGATTGAATTGTTTGCGCAATGTCTGGGCTGAAGGAAATATCACCTTGGGTAACCTGAAAAACTATAACTCCATCAACTCTTTGTACGTATACAACTCGTCAGATCCATCGATTTTCAGAACTGGGTTGACCTTACTTTGGTTCAAAGGAAAGCATCTTGTTATCACAGGAAATTTTACTTTTAATCAACAGCAAAATAATACTACCAACAAAAACTATTATCAATATTCATATTCTGGAGGAATCAAATGGAAACTTTAAAAAAATTACTGATCGTGGCAGCTTTCTTTTTGATGGCTGTTCAAATGCAAGCTCAAAGCATCAATGATGTTCAATCGGCTTTCAGCAAAAGCTACGTGGCAGAGAATCAAAACAATTACAGCATTGCAATCAATGAAATGAAAGCAGTCTACAAGCCAAACGATTATATATCCAACGTCCGGCTTGGCTGGCTCAATTATCTCGCCAAACAATACGGCGAGTCAATCGCTTATTATAAAAATGCGATTTCATTGAAGCCTTATGCAATTGAGGCTAAATTTGGTTGTATCAAACCATTGAGTGCAGTCGAAAATTGGGAGAAAGTGAAGGACCAATATCTTGATATATTGAAAATTGACCCATTAAATACTACTGCAAACTATTGGCTGGGGGTCATCTATTACAACCGCAAAGAGTATAAAACGGCGACTAATCTTTTCGAAAAAGTGGTTAATTTGTATCCTTTGGATTTTGATTCTGTGATTATGCTTGCTTGGTCTAAGTTATACAATAATAGTCATGCCGATGCTAAACTGTTGTTTCAGCAAGCATTGATCATCCGTCCCAACGATACTTCTGCGCTCAGCGGATTGCAGCAGATAAGCAAATGGCTGGATGACAATCTTAAATCACCGAATGGAATCAAGAGATAGAAAAGAAAATTGAAGCCCTGAACATGAGATGAAATAAGTTTTCAAACCAGTCTGATACAATAACTCATTGGTTAGAAACTAATAACAGCGCCAATGGTACTCCAGCCGTGGTGAAGTCCACCAGCAAACTCAGGTGACTGTTCGAAAAATTCCAACTTCGCTCCTATTCCCTTATAACCAAGGAATATACCCGCGTAACCGGAAAAAATAAAATGAGAAATTTCAGAAGTTTTCAACACATAGGGATTGTCTGTTGAAAACATTCCACCGGTTAGCAGTGAATTATAAAAAACGGCTTTCCCATTCAATCCTCCATAAAAATAGGCCAGAATATCCCTGTGCGAATTCAAGGTCATGTCCTGGGTGGTAACCCCGTTGAAATAGCTGCTTATCATTCCGGTTCTGAATTTCACCCCTATCTGTAAATCATCATAAATATTACCTGCCCTGGCACCTACAGAATACAGAACCTCCATCGACCCGGGTCTTTCTGCCAATCCTTTATCTAGCTGCACATTGTAATTGATATAGGGTTTATTTCGAATCTGGTTCGACCAACCATTCGGAGGTAATAATCCATTGATCTCATGGATGATTCGTTGACAATAACCTGCGACTGAAGCAGGGCCCAAAACTCCAAGATCAAGTTGTGATGTAAGTTTAATCCTTCTATCCTCATTATTCGAGACCTTCAAACTCCTGACATACAAAGTCCCTGCATAAGGTCTATCATTCGAAACAATCCATGTGGCTTCGATATTTATTGGTGTATATATCTCCTGGCGAACAGCCAGTCCAAAGTAATTTCTTGCACGCTTCATTCGAAAAAAAAGAAAATTAACCGGGTTTCTTTCGAGAACTGGAAGAACGGTCTGAGCCATTACACCCTGTGTATAGTAGTAATCAGTTTGCATGAGCACATCGTTGTCCCAGCTGGCCAGAATTTCGTGATACTTTCTGACAGAGGCGGAATCAGATGTTGCCGCAGGAAGCGATTGTTCAGAGAAAAAAAGTGCCGTGAACAGAATGAAATGTTTGATCATAAATAAAAAAAGACTGATAAAATTTAAAATAAATTTTCTTATAATTAGGGATGTGAATCAACTGCCTTGCCATTTGAGCGTTAATCTACTATTTTTTATTTTAATGATTGTCAAACTCAAAAAAAGATATTAAAAGTCCAATTGTTTGAGATTTATCTTTTACTTTCACAAATTGAAAAACCAACACAACGGAAATTATTTTTATTCTAACACTATGCTGATGTCGAAAAATGTACTAAACTCTTTGTGGGTAGTCTTACTTCTCGCATTTTGTTCCGGACTTTTTGCACAACCAGGCGTTACTTTTGAAAAGTACAAATCAAATCCTGATGTTCAGAAAGCGCTGCTATCCCTGCAGGAGAAAGCACCTGAAAGAATAGCTATTCACAAGATTGCCGCGAGTCCGGGTGGTGAACCGATCAATGTCCTGGAAATTGGCAAGGAGCTGAAAAATGTACCAGCCATATTTGTTGGAGCAAATTTTGAAGGCAAAACACCTCTCTCCACCGAAGGTGCCCTGTATCTGGCTAAAATGTTGCTCGACTCATCGAGGTATACCCGGAATGTCAAATGGTTTATACTGGCATTGCCCAACCCCGACGCAACTTCCGGGTACTTTTCCAAGGTTAAATTTGAGCGAACTGTCAACGATTCTGAGGTTAACGATGACAAGGACGACAAAATAAATGAAGATGGTCCCGACGACCTCAACGGAGATGGTATGATCACCCAGTTAAGGGTGGAAGACCCCGAAGGAACTTATATGATTTCGGACAAGGATCCACGGATCATGGTGAAAGCTGATCCGACAAAAGGTGAAAGGGGTAAATACAAATTGTACCCTGAAGGTTTGGATAATGACGGAGACGGTGAGATTAATGAAGATGGTTTGGGTGGGATCAATGTAGGGATCAACTTCCCGCATCTCTTCAAATCCAACCTGAAGGAAACAGGTTTATGGCCTGGAGAATCGCCTGAAGTCTTCGGTGTCATGAAATTTATTTACAGTCATCCGGAAATTGCAATGGTCTATACCCTTGGGACTTCTGATTTTTGCATGACAGTTCCGCGCTCAGGTCGCAAAGGTGGTGTCAACATGGAAAGCATCAAGGTGCCTACCCGTTTTGCCACCCGTCTGGGCGCCGATCCGGAGAAAACTTATCCGATGGCGGAAGTGATTGAAATGTTTAAAACCTCAATCCCCGCCAGACCCGGACGAGAAATGACGGCCGAAACGATTATCGACATGCTCGGATTGGGTGCAGCCGTTAATCCGTTGGATGAAGACCTGAAATTTTATACTGATTTCTCAGAGAAATACAAAGCTTTCCTAAAAGCAAAAGGATTTTCGGCAGATCGAATGGCAGCCGACCCCGACAAGGATGGTTCTTTCGAACTTTGGGCATACTATCAACTGGGTGTGCCTTCCATTAGCATGAATCTATTTACGCCGCCGACGAAACCCGCAGAACCCAGAACAAGAGAGACAGCGACCAGAGAAACCAATAGTAAAACCGTAGTCACAGATGACAAGGATAAAACCATCCTGGCTTACATCGACACCAAACTGAAAGGAGAAGGATTTGTCAAATGGCTACCATTCAGCCATCCCACGCTGGGAAAAGCTGAAATCGGTGGTATTGCACCTTTTGTAACATCGACTCCTCCTGAAGGAAGAATCGACTCATTGTGCAAAGCCCAATTGCCATGGCTACTAACCCTGTCAACGAAACTTCCTGATGTACAATTAATGAAGGAAGTAGTGACCGATTTGGGAGCAGGTGTATACCGACTTGAGTTGTTTATTGAGAACAAGGGTGTGCTACCTTATCCTACAGCGATGGGATCAAGGAACAAACAGCCAGATCCGGTGATGGTGATACTTGAAGGAGAAAATCTCCAGTTTTTAGAAGGATACAAACGTACTGCCCTTGGAGATATCGGCGGAAACCAGGTAAAAAAACTGACCTGGACCATCAAAACGGACAAAAATAGTATCCTGAAGGCACACATTGAATCGCCGGTTTTCGGTTCAACTGTCAAACAAATTAAGATCGGAGGTTAATCATGAGGAGATTATTCATAGGACTGGCATTGTGCTTACTGACATTTACAGCAGGAGCCGAAAGCAAGGGTAAGATTGAAATTCCGCTTCGGTTCGACCGCTACTATACCTACGACGATGTAGTGGAAGCACTGAAATTGCTTCATAGCACTTACCCACAACTCACCAAACTTGATCTGGTTGGAAAAAGCGAGGAGGGCAGGGAAATCTATGCCCTGACCATCAACAATCCCAAAACAGGCGAAGCCCTCACCAAACCCGGGGTGTACGTCGACGGGAATATTCACGGCAATGAGATACAGGCAGGGGAGGTATGTCTCTATTTTGCCAATATGCTGCTTACCAAATATGGCGAAAACGAGAAGGTCACCAAAGTGCTGGATAAAAATGCCTATTACATTATACCTGTTGTCAACGTAGATGGCAGGGCGCATTTCTTCAATGATCCACAAACATCCAGTTCGGGTCGCAGTTTCCACATTCCGAAAGATGATGACCGGGATGGTCTGGTGGATGAGGATGGACCGGATGACCTCGATGGCGACGGCAACATCTGCACCATGCGCATCAAGGATCCACTTGGAAATTACAAGACAGATCCGGAAGACATCCGATTAATGATTCCAATCAAACCGGGAGAAAAAGGAGAATGGACGCTTCTGGGTGAAGAAGGCATCGACAACGACGGAGATGGCAAAATCAACGAAGATGGTGAAGGCTATTTTGATGCCAACAGAAACTGGGGATTTGACTGGCAGCCGGGTTATGTTCAGAGCGGTGCGGGAGATTTCCCACTTCAGGCGCTCGGTGTAAAAGCCATTGCTGCATTTATCCATCAGAGGCCAAACATCATCGTCAATTTTGCCTTTCACAACAATGGCGGTCTGTGGCTAAGGGCTCCTTCTATCAAGGAGGAAAAAGTAGATCCCAGAGACGTTGCCGTTTATGACATTATTGGCAAGAATGCCACAAAAATGACACCGGGTTATGTGTATCAACCCTCCTACGACCTTTACGACACCTTTGGAGATACAGATTCGCATATGTTTAACCTGGAAGGATCCTATACCTTTGTCGGCGAACTTTTCATGCGCAGTCAGGAGACCTATCGCGACAACGTCAACAAACCCGTGACCACTACAGCCGATGCAGATGCCGGATCCAGACGGGGCGGCAATCCGGAGGAAGCCAGAGAATTGGTCAAATTCAACGATTACCTCGGGCTCAATGAACTATACAAACCTTGGAAACCCTTCAAACATCCAACCTATGGCGAGATTGAAATTGGAGGTTGGGTCAAAATGAGTGCCCGTCTCCCCCACCCTTTCATGCTGCAGGAACTGGTGCACAGGAATGCAATGGTTGTTTTGTATGCTGCCGAACTGACTCCGGAGATCAGCATGGAAGTCTTTGACGTGAAGGAAATCGGGAAAAATCTTCATCAGGTAAGAATCCGGCTTAAAAATGCAAAAGGATTGCCTTCCATGTCCTACAAAGCAATCAGCTCCAAACTATATACCCAGGATATGCTCAGTGTGACAGGCACAGGGACCAAAGTAGTTGCCGCAGGTAAAATAACAGATCTCAGAACCAACAAAGTCAGCTACCAGGAACATAAGCCAGAAATTATTTACACCTCTGTTCCAAGCTATGGCTATTCTGAATTCCAGTTTCTGGTTGAAGGGAAGGGTGAAATAAAAATTAATTACAATTCCCGAAAAGCTGGAAGTTTGAATAAAACTTTGAAATTATGACAATTAGGGCAACCTCATTGGTGAAATTATCAATGCAAAAGTTGAAAGAACAATCAAATTCATCGTTAAACTTTTCATTTTTGCTATATTTGGCATCTCAAAAATAAACTTTACAGAAAAAAAAAGTGGGAATATTACAGGAAAAACTATCAAAGTACGATCTGCCGCAGAAGATAATTGATGCGGGAATATACCCTTATTTCAGGGTCATTGAATCGGATCAGGATACCGAAGTGGTGATCAATGGTAAAAAAGTTCTGATGTTTGGATCTAACAGTTATCTGGGGTTGACCAATCATCCGAAAATCAAGGAAGCTTCCAAAAAAGCGATCGACAAGTATGGTACCGGTTGCGCTGGCTCAAGGTTTTTGAACGGCACGCTGGATATACATCTCGAACTTGAGGAGCGTCTGGCCAAGCTTACCGGCAAGGAAGGTGCTCTTTGTTACAGTACAGGTTTTCAGGTAAATCTGGGGGTCGTTTCTGTATTGACAGGCCGTAACGATCATCTTCTTTTGGATGAACTTGATCACGCCTCCATCATCGAGGGCAGCAGGCTTTCTTTTTCCAAGGCTTTGAAATATCGCCACAACGATATGAAATCGCTGGAAAGCAAACTGAAACACTGTGCACCGGAAAGCATTAAACTCATCGTTGTAGATGGAATATTTTCGATGGAAGGAGACATCGTTAAATTACCTGCGATTGTCAAACTTGCCGAAAAATACAATGCAACCATCATGGTAGATGATGCCCATTCACTGGGGGTCATTGGGGTCAATGGTGCAGGAACCGCCTCCCATTTTGGTCTGACAAACAAAGTTGACCTGATTATGGGAACCTTCTCCAAATCACTCGCTTCGCTGGGTGGATTTATCGCTGCTGACAAGGATGTTATCAATTATCTGAAGCACAATTCCCGTTCTCTCATATTCAGTGCCAGCATGACACCGGCCTCCGCGGCAACTGTCCTTGCTGCCATCGAAATCATGGTGAGTGAACCCGAGAGAATTCAACATCTTTGGGACATGTCCAACTATGCGTTGAAAGGCTTTAAGGCAGCGGGTTTCGACACAGGAAAATCAGAGACACCTATCATTCCATTGTTCATCCGTGATGATATCAAGGCGCTCTTGCTCACCAAGATGCTTCTTGAAGAGGGAGTATTTGTCAATCCAGTGGTTTCGCCCGGTGTACCTAAGGAAGATAGTCTGATCAGGTATTCGCTGATGGCGACCCATACCAAAGAACAGGTTGAAATTTCAATTCAAAAAATAACCGAGGCTGCGAAGAAACTTGGTATTATTTAACAAATTTCGGTTTTTGACTGTTTGTCGTGGTTATTAATTCCTTACGCAATTAATTGATTTGTTGAGTTGATACAATATTAAGCTTTCCGATGGAACATCGTCGAAAGCCGATGCAACATTGACACTAATTTCAAGCCTGACTCTATTCCATGAAAAAAATAATTCTGATCACAGGCATTTCGTCCGGTTTCGGCAAAGAAACTGCCTCTCTGCTGGCCAGACAAGGCCACACGGTTTATGGCACTGTTCGAAAAGATACAGACACAGACCCATTGGTCAATGTGATAACGATGGATCTCGCTGATGGCGATTCAATCGTCTCGGCAGTGAATACTGTGCTTAAGAAGGAGGGAAGGATCGATGTGCTGATCAACAATGCAGGGATGCATACCGGTGGCCCGATTGAAACCATGCCTCTGGAAACAATCAAACTTCAGATGAACACCAATTTCATCGGAGTGGTTCAGCTTGTCCAGTTGGTTCTGCCGGTCATGCGAAAACAAGGTGGTGGCTTGATTGTCAATTTCAGTTCAATCGGTGGTTTGATGGGACTTCCCTACCAGGGAATCTATTCCGCCGGAAAGTTTGCCCTTGAAGGCTTCAGTGAAGCGCTCAGGATGGAAGTGAAAGAATTCAACATCAAGGTCGTGCTGATTAATCCGGGTGATTTTCATACCAGCAATTCAGCCAACAGAAGGGGATTTCTTGCCCCCAGCGGTGAAGGTGATCCTTATCAGGCACAGTTCGCCAAAACACTTTCCATCATTGAAAACGACGAATCGAAAGGTTGGTCACCTGTAGTGCTGGCCAGGAAACTGGTTAAAATTGTAGAATGTTCAAATCCGAAACAAAATTATATCATCGCCTCATTCGAGCAAAAACTGGCGGTAATCATCAAATATATCCTTCCCGGGAAGCTCTTTAGCAAAATTCTGCGCGACCATTACGGGATCAAATAATTTTGTATAATTTTCTGAAAAGCCTGACAGAGTTTGAAATACTGTCAGGCTTTTTTTGTCCCCAAAATGGCACAAATCTCTTGCTCCTTTGGTCGACCATGAAAGGCAACTTGTACCATTGAATTTTAACTGCTACCTTTCCATCGAATCCATTTCGCTTTTAACTACTACATTGATTGACATGCAAAAGAAAATTACTTCGACTCTGCTTCGGTTAGCGCTGCTTTTGGTGACAACTGTTCCCAACATGTCATTGGCACAAAAAACCAATCTACCTGACGATTCATCTGTAAAAGACATCCCGTTCATCCAGGAAACCCATACCGCATTCCCGGTAGGAAATGGCGCAAAGTCCAACGAAGTTCGAAGTATCGCGGTAGATCAGCTTCAGCATATCTGGATCGCTACCGCTGATGGTGTTTTCCGAAAAAACACCGATTCACGTACTTGGATTCCGGTCATCACCGGTGAGGAAAGAGGTCCGGCCTATGATGTGGCAGTCAGGGAGGATGGGACCGTTTTGCTCGGAACCTGGAATGGCCTTTATTCTTTCCGGAAAGACATCCTGACAAGGGAAACAGGGATAAAAGCTCCTATATCTGTGCTATGTACGAAAGATTCGGAAACCTACGCGCTTGGACCTAATGGAATCTGGAAACAGAATGGAACACAGTGGGAACTTCAGAACTACAAGATTTCGCGTGCCGTAAGGGACGCCGTCATAGATACAAACGCCAATCTGTGGGTGACAACCGATGTCGGACTGTATTCCTGCCATGAAGGAAAAACGGTATTGTACCAAAATACCGGCGAGCTGATGAGTTGTTATGCCAGGGCAATTTCTTTTGCACCTGCTGGTGAAATGTGGGTCGGTGTATTGGGCGGAATATCGGTCCGCAGTAACGGTAAGTTGGTCAAGAGTCTTACACCCAAAACCGGAATGCCCTCCTCCGTTGTACATTGCATTACACAGGCACCTGATGGCACCATGTGGGTTGGAACCGATGTTGGGATAGTTCGTTACGATCAAAATTACAACCATTCCCTTCGTTTCAGCCAACGGTGGCTGACCGACAACAAGGTGGCCGCCATTGATTTCGACCGGAATGGCGATGCGTGGATCGCTACCGCCAAAGGAGTAAACTGCATTCACAGAAATAAGATGTCGCTGGCTGACAAAGCGCAAAATTTCTACAGTCAGTTGATGAAGAAGCATATCCGAGTCCCCTGGATCTGTGGCAACCTTCGCCTCGAACATCCCGGCGACACTGCCAGCTGGCGCAATACAGACGATGACAACGACGGGGAATACACAGGTGGCTATCTGGCCATGGAGAGCTTCAGGTATGCAGTCACCAAAAGTGAGGATGCGAAACAGAAAGCCCGTAAAGCCTTTGATTTTCTGGCAATGCTCCAGACTGTAACGGGAACCGAGGGATTCTTTGCCCGCACCATCGTACCTTCCGACTGGAAAGAGGTGAACGATGCCAACCGAACTTACTCTCCGCAACAAATTGCTGATGAGTTGGTACTGGACCCCCGTTACAAACCTGTTGAAGTACGCTGGCACAAATCGGCCGATGGAAAGTGGCTTTGGAAAGGTGATACCAGCAGCGATGAGATGGATGGCCATATGATGGGCTATTTCTTTTATTATGAATATGCTGCCGGCGAAACAGAACGGATCCTGATCAGGAAACATGTCAGCAAGATCATCGACCGGTTGATGGCAACCAATTACAATCTTTTGGACATTGACGGGACACACACCCACTGGGGAGTATGGTCTCCCGATCAATTGAACCGCGACCCCGACTGGGCTTCGGAACGAAGCCTCAACTCCTTTGAACTTCTTGCTTACCTGAAACTGGCTGCTCACATTACCGCGGAAGACAAATATGAAAAAGCCTACCGTCAGCTGATCGACAAAGAGGGATATCTCGATAACGCAAGCCGGTTAAATGCGAAAAACCCGGCATGGCAGATCTATTTCGACAGAACCATGGAGGGCTACCTCTTCCCCATCCTGCTGAAATATGAGACTGATCCAAAATTGCATGATTTCTACACACTACTGATTGAGGAGTGGATGAAAGGACAGGAATCGGGCGAAAATCTGATTAACAACCTTACCTATGCCCTGGCCACAGGCAAAAAAGTGAATGTTGCTCAGAACATAGATTTTCTGCGGGATGCACCATTGGATTTAGTCGACTGGTACATTGATCATACCCTGAGGGAGGATGTGCAGATAGTCAGAAGTCCGATTCTGGAGGAGATACAAATTTCGGAATTGCCACCTGCCAGTATGCGGGCCACTGTACGCTGGGACAAAAACCCGTGGTCGGCAACCAACGGAGATCCTCGCCAGGTAAGGGAGCCAGTTTTCTGGTTGTGGCCCTACTGGATGGCAAGGTATCTGGAGATCATTCAGGATTAACAGAAGTGAGGGGAAGCAAGTTGACACTTTTCTGAGTATTTCAGGCAGCTGTTTTTCCTGCTAAGTAAGAATGGTCAACGATTTCTTAGGGGAAGCGAAAGGTTTAGAGCGGTTGTTACCGCACAAGTCGTGAGTTGCTTATTTACCATCAATCACGTTGACGCACCGAAAAAATCGTTTGGCATACATGGCTGCATTCAAACTGTTGATCATAATGCCTTTTCGTTGTCCTGAGGCGGAGTGGATAAACTTCGACTGCATGCCATTGGCTTCGCAAATGATCCCAACGTGACCGATTCGCGCCTTGTTTCTGAAACTGTAAAACACCACCACATCACCTTCCTTGAACTCCTCAGGTTTCAAACTTTTGCCCATAGATTTAAATCCCGTTGAACTTCTTGGCACGTTGATCATGAAATTCCGGAAAACAAAATTGACAAAACCCGAACAATCGAAACCCTTCTTTGGGTTGCTGCCGGCAGGACGGTAAGGGGTTCCCAGAAATTGTTTGGCGAAGGAAATCAGCTTTTCCCTGTTAACAGAAGTAATTGCAATGCTGTCCTGAGTCCCATCCCCCTTCGATAACTGATTGTTGGACTGACCGGTAACCGCCAGTGAAAGTAGAAATGCAAATAGGAGAACAATTTTTAGCATAGCTGATTAGTTTGGCCCGGGAATTGCAAATTGTGATATTGAAACACATCGAAGGCTTTGTACAAAGGTAGTTATCCCAAATTGTTTCTGCAAACAGTCCGGATTTTCTCAGTAACCAGCACAATATCCCCAGCATCCCAATACAAATTTTGATGCTGCATTTGAAATTCAAGAAGTAATTAAACTCATTGAGCTATGTCTCCCCTTTTCAACTCCATCGGAGTTGCCCTTGCATAACCTCCGGTTTCAACCGGAGGAGAACTGAAACGTGACCGGCTCAACTCGGTAGGAGTTGCCTGGATATAGGGTAACCTTTGAAGCAGTTTGCATTCCGATGCTGCTTCAATCCCACATGATTTTTAGTTAAGAATCTTCTCACCAAAAATAAAATCATTACCTTTAAAAGCGATTTACCGGACCTGCAGCACCATTTGTCTGCCGTCCAATCAATCCCGACTACTGACACAATTATTTTCTACTGATTCATGCGAAACAACATCATCCTGTTTTTTCTGCTGTGCCTGCTTTCCTGTGCGCCGCGTAAGGCAGACTTTGAAATCACCGACCTGGGTTGTGAATACCTGATGAACCCGGTTGGTCTGGACGTAATTGCGCCACGCCTATCCTGGAAGATGAATACCAACCGCAAGGGCGCCATGCAATCCTCTTATCACATCATGGCAGCTACCAGCGAAGAACTGCTTCAAAAGGAGACTCCCGACCTCTGGGACACCAAAATGACCCTATCTGACCAGTCCATCCAGGTGCCCTACTCCGGCAAACCCCTGCGTTCCGGGATGAAGGTGTTCTGGAGGGTGCAAATCCGCGATGAGCGGCATTATACCTCCCCCTGGAGCGAAACTGCCTCCTGGGAGATGGGCCTGCTTTCCAAAGAAGACTGGAAAGCAGACTGGATAGGCGCTCCGGAGGTGATCAATACCGGTAATTGGAAACTCCCGGCCCCGATGCTGCGGAAAGAAGTGATTGTTTCCAAACCGATCAAAAAAGCGAGGGCCTACCTCTGCGGCCTCGGATATTACGAGCTTTGGATCAATGGGAAAAAGATTGGCGACCATGTGCTCTCCCCCAACCAAACCAATTACGACAAGCGCAAGTTGGAGAAATGGAGCGAACCCAAAATTGGGCACATGACCACCACCGTTTTGTACGAAACGCATGATGTCACCTCAGCCATAAAATCCGGACCGAATACTTTCGGGGTGCTCCTGGGCAACGGCTGGTACATCCAGGCCGACAGGCCCGACGATTCCATGCTCTGGTACAATACTCCGCGACTTCTCGCACAATTTGAAGTGGAATACACAGACGGAAGCAAGGAAATCATCCAAAGTAATGAAACCTGGAAAACGAGTGTCAGTCCGATCATCTACAACGGATTGCATTCAGGCGAAATTTACGATGCCCGGATGGAGCAAAAAGGGTGGACAGAACCCGGATTCGATGATTCAAAATGGATGAATGCCGAAAAAGTTCAATCCCCTACCGGGAAACTCAGGTCTCAGGTTTCTCCGCCCGACCGGGTTACCCGAACCATCCGGCCGGTTACTGTAACGGAAAGGTCGAAAGGAGTCTACCGCTACGATCTGGGTGAGATGATCTCCGGATGGGCCCGGTTGAACGTCACAGGTCCCGCGGGAACCAAGCTTCAGCTTCATTTTATCGAGGAACTGGGTCCAGGGTACGACCAGACTGATACTTACATCCTCAAGGGAGAAGGCACCGAAACATGGGAACCCCGTTTCACCTGGCATGGATTCCGGTATGTCGATGTAAGCGGTTCACCAACCCTGCTCACACTTGAAAATCTCGAAGGAAGGGTCGTCAATACCGATATCAGACCTGCAGGAAGCTTCGAAAGCTCCAACAAACTGCTGAATCAGATTCTCGACAACTTCCGGAGAACACAACTCGGCAATGTGCATGGCGGACTGCCCAGTGATTGTCCACACCGCGAACGCCGCGGCTATACAGGGGACGGACAGATTTCGGCCAATGCAGCCATCTACAGTTTCGATATGGCACAGTTTTACACCAAGTGGCTCGATGATATCCGTGATGCCCAAAACCACGAAACAGGCTATGTGCCCAACACCACGCCCTATCAGGATGGCGGTGGCGGGACCGCCTGGGGGTCGGCCTATGTCATCATCCCCTGGTACATGTACCAATATTATGGAGACACCCGAATCCTCGGAGAACATTACGAAGGAATGAAGCACTGGATCGATTACATGAAAGGCCAGCTCAATTCCAACGGAATCCTTGTGAATCAGGGTCTTGGAGAATGGGTTCCCCCGGAACTTGTCGTTTTACCGGCCGATTTTGTCAACAGTTGCTATTATTACCGCTGCTGCAGGTTGATGGAAAAGATCAGCGATGCGCTCGACAAGGACATCGACCAGATGCATTTCAGAAGACTGGCTGAAAAGGCCAAATCCGACATCAATGCCGCCTACTTCAACAAAAAAACAGCCGACTATTCCGTCGCAATACAGGGTGCCAACGCCTTTCCGTTGGCATTTGGAATCACGGAGAGTGGTAAAGTCGACTCCGTATTCAATGACCTGTTAACGAAAGTCACTGTAGACAACAAAGCTCATTTTGATACAGGAATTCTTGGCACACCGATACTGTTGGATGTCCTTACAGATTTCGGACGTGTTGATGTGGCCTATACCCTGATGAATCAGCGCGACTATCCGGGATTCGGATATATGATCGAAAAAGGAGCCACCACCATCTGGGAAACCTGGCTTGGCGACGCTTCGCACAGTCACCCCATGTTCGGAAGCGTGACCTCCTGGTTGTACAAGAGTCTGGGAGGAATTTCGCCGGATGCCGGCCATCCCGGTTTCAAAAACACTATCATCAGACCCTGTCCGGTCAATGCACTTTCCTTTGTCAACTGCTCCTACCCTTCTGCCTACGGCACCATCCATTCCAACTGGAAATTCTTAGGTAACGATTTTCTTCTCGATATAACCATTCCGCCAAACAGTACCGCGACAGTCTGTGTACCTGCCGACAAGGAAGAAAGTGTCACCGAAAATGGCCAATCCGTAACCGGAAGCCGCTATGTGAAATTCGTAAACATGGATGGTCAGAACGCGGTTTATCAGGTGACCTCAGGCAGCTATCACTTTGACTCAAAAGGAGCCTCCAGACTTTTGAAAAAAACGATCCTTCCGGCACCTGTCATTCATCCGGCAGATACGCTTCTCAACATCACGGATGCTGCCAGAGTAACCATTGTCAATGACGATGCTGCCTCCGGAATATATTACACCCTGGATGGCTCGGAACCTGACAGCACCAAAAACCGCTACAAAGGCAGTTTCAGAATTACAAAACCGGCCATGATTAAGGCAAAGGCCTTTAGAAGAGGATATGAACCTAGTTATGCCACCTCCAGCAGGATCAATTTTGTGGATGCCAAAACCAATGGACTGGTAGTGAAATACTTCGAGGGTTCCTGGAAGAGACTTCCCGATTTTTCGAAACTGGAGGCGGTCAAAACAGGTCAGGTCTTCGAATTTTCACTGGAGAAGATTTCTTCCGCAAAAGACTTGTTTGCCCTTCAATTCGAAGGAAAGATTCAGATTGGAAAATCGGGAACCTACGAATTCTTTCTTTTGTCCAACGACGGAACCCGTCTGTTTATCGACCACAAGGAAGTTGTTGACAATGACGGCCCCCATGGCGCTGATACGGAAAAATCGGGCAAAACTGAACTCACAGAAGGATTGCATGACATCCGGCTGGAATATTTCCAGGCCGGCGGAGGCATGTTTCTGAATGTCAAATATTCCGGACCGGATGTTGAAAAACAACAGATACCTGCGACGGTATTGTTCAAGAGATAATTTAACTTTATCACATCAAAGACCAAGAGAGGGGACGACTTGGACGAGTGGACAATAAGGGCGTGAAACGCGTTGATGAGGAAACGAGGAAACAACTGTTGCGAATTTTTTACATTGAGTCCTTCGTGTAAACCTTCGAGTCCTTAAAGGTAAAACTCATTGTCAAATTGTCAAATTGCCAAATGATCAAATTGTCGAATTAAAATTACTACTACGAATGAAAAACCAAACAAAAACTCAACTCTCCCGCAGGAGTTTTCTCAAGGGAGCCGCTTCAGGTACCGCACTGCTTGCCCTGGCACCTGCCACCAATCTTTTTGCCAACAGTTTGCCGGCAGATTTTGCCTGGTCGGCAGATGCCATCCAATTCAAAGTTCACATGATCGGTCAGGCACACATCGATCCGGTATGGCTCTGGCACTGGTCGGAAGGCATTTCCGTCGTCCACAGCACCTTCCAGTCGGCGCTTGACCGCATGAACGAGACTCCGGACTTCAAATTCACAGCCAGTTCAGCCCAATTTTTTCAATGGGTCGCTGAGAATGATCCTGCCATGTTGAAAGAGATACGCAAACGGGTCGAGGAGGGCAGATTTAATGTGGTCGGTGGCTGGTGGGTAGAGCCCGACATGAATATCCCTTCCGGAGAAGCCATGGTCAGGCAAGGACTTTATGGCCAGCTCACTCTGCAACGCCTGATTGGACGCCGCGCCAAAGTCGCTTACAACCCCGATTCATTTGGTCATACCGGCAACCTTCCGCAGATCATCAAATCTCAGGGAATGGAGAACTATATCTTCATGCGTCCCGGACTGAAAGAGAAAACCATACCAGCAGACCTTTTCTGGTGGGAAGGTACAGACGGAACCAAGGTGATGACCTACCGGATCCAGTTCGGATACAACGACAGTGGTTCCGTGCACACCAAGGTGGAGAATCTCGTCAACCTTTATGCCAAAGAGCCTTTGAAGAATGTCATGGCTTATTACGGTGCCGGCGACCATGGCGGTGGGGCCACCAAAATCAACATCAGTTCCATCAATGACATCAGGAAGGAAAAAGGAGCTCCCAACGTGGTATACAGCACTCCGGAAATCTATTTCAAGGAAGCGCGCGAAGAAAAAAACATGCAGCTGCCTGTGGTTAAGGATGACCTTCAGCACCATGCTGTTGGTTGTTACACCGCTGAAGGCGAAATCAAGAAAGGTAACCGCCAGTCGGAAGCCGCGCTTGTCACTGCCGAAAAAATTGCATCCATCGGTTCCGTTGCCTGGGGTGCTCATTATCCGAAGGAAGATCTGACTGCCGCATGGCACAAGGTTTTATTCCTCCAATTCCACGACAGCCTGGCCGGCTCATCCCTTTTTGACCACTCGCAGAGTGCCCGCGAAGGATATGGCCACGCACTCGATGTCGCGCACCAGTCTACCTTTATGGCGGTTCAGAAACTGGAATGGCAAGTCCCTGCCGAGGATCCGGATTCACAATACCTGCTTGTCTTCAATCCCCATGCATGGGAAGTGAAAAGCAATATAGAATATGATTACAACTGGGGAACCATGCACAAATCATCCAGGGTGGATGATGAGAAAGGAAATGCATTGCCTCACCAATGGGCTCCGGGTTCTTCAGAGGCCGGCAGCCGCAAGAAACTGGTGATAAACATGTCCATTCCTCCAATGGGTTACCGCCAGATCCGTCTTTGGGATGGCGAAAATCCAGCCCCTGAAAAAGTAGTAAAAGTGACTGAGAACACCGTTGAAAATGAATTCGTCAAACTCCATATTTCCTACAATGGTTCAATCGGACTGCTTGACAAGGTGACCGGCAAGGAACTGTTTGCAGGTGGCGATGCCGGATGCAAGGCAGTGATCATTGACGACCCGAGCGATACCTGGAGCCACGACATCAAAACCTTCAACAAGGAAATTGGCGCCTTTGGAAATGCTACCATCAAAATTCTGGAAGAGGGTCCGCTGCGCGGCAAGATCCGTTCCATTACCACCTATGGAAGTTCAACCCTTACCATCGACTGGACCCTTTATGCCGGATCCAAAAATCCGGAAGCGGCAGTCACCCTCGACTGGCACGAGCATCTGAAAATGGTGAAATTCTCTTTCCCGGTTGAAGTAGATTCACCGGTAGCCACTTATGAGACTTCATACGGAACCATCGTAAGGGCAACCAACGGAGATGAAGATCCCGGCCAGCGCTGGATTGATGTCACCGGCACACGGAGTTCAGGTAACTATGGACTGGCCGTCTTCAACGATGCCAAATATGGTTACAGCGTGGCAGGAAATGATCTGCGCATTTCAGTGGCACGATCAGCAGTCTATGCCCACCACAATCCCAAAGTGCTCGATATGAAAGCCGAACATCTTTGGATGGATCAGGGCATCCAGACTTTCCGCCTGCTTCTCGTTCCTCACGTCGGAAACTGGCAACACAGTAACATGGTTCGAATTGCCGAAGAATTTATCGCACCTTGCGTTCCGATATACCAGGGAATCCACAGGGGAACCATGCCGAAATCAGGATCCTTTCTCGCCATTGATGCCCAGAACGTGATCGTTTCTGCAGTCAAACATGCCGAGAACGGAGAGGATCTGATTATCCGTTGCGTTGAAACCAATGGTTCGGCTGCCACAGCCATCCTGAATCTGAGTTTTGTCAAGCGCAACTGGACAGGCAGTTTCCGCCCTTATGAAATCAAAACGCTTCGCGTCAATCCAAAAACAGGAAGCGTGAAAGAGGTGAATCTGCTGGAAGAATAAGCTCATTCAATTATTGCAAGGAGTCCCACCTGGAATCATTTCCAGGCGGGGCGATTGGCAAAGCTCAACCTCTCAACGATAAAGTACTGAAGATGAATTTTTTATGCATTTTCTTTGCGTGGTTTTCGTGGTTTTCGTGAAAACACAGGCAAATTAGTCATCAACAGAGAATCTGTATAGAAAATTAAATTGTTTTTGTATCTTAACTGTTTAGCCAATCGCAATTTGTACTCCATTTTTCAATACATTTATCATCGAATCTTCCAATTCAAACACTAAAATAAATCGCATGAGAAACAATTTTAAAATCAGATTAGTCAGTCTGCTCCTACTGGCCTTTATTGGATTTCAAACTGTCGCACAGATTGATTACAAGAAAGAGACACCCGAGCAGAAAGCCAAACGCATGTCGTGGTGGACAGATGCCCGATTCGGAATGTTTATCCACTGGGGATTGTATGCCTTGCCAGCTCGCCATGAGTGGGTGAAGAACTACGAACGGATGACCAACGAACAGTATCAGAAATACTTCGAAGAGTACAATCCTGATCTTTATAATCCAAAAGAATGGGCACGGATGGCCAAAGAGGCAGGAATGAAGTATGTGGTGCTGACAGCAAAACACCACGAGGGATTCTGTAATTTCGATTCCAAATACACGGATTACAAGACGACCAATACCAAATTCGGGAGGGATGTTGTCAAGGAGTATGTGGAAGCCCTAAGAGGAGAAGGACTGAAAGTTGGCTTCTACTATTCACTGATTGACTGGCACCACCCCGATTACACCATAGACAGGGTTCACCCGCAGCGGCAAGAGTCGGATTCAGCCTATGCACGCCTGAACAAAGGAAAAGACATGGCCAAATACCGCGAATACCTGAAAAACCAGGTACGCGAACTGCTAACCAACTACGGTCAGATTGATGTGATCTGGTTCGACTTCTCCTTTCCGGGGAAAAACGGCAAAGGTCGTGATGATTGGGGTTCAGAAGATCTTCTCAAGATGGTTCGCACCCTCCAACCCGGTATCATCATCGACGACAGGCTGGATCTGAAAGACAAGGATTATGGTTGGGATTTTGAATCCCCGGAACAATACAAGGTAGAGAAATGGCCGGAACGCAATGGCCAGAAAATTGCATGGGAAACGTGCCAGACTTTCTCCGGATCGTGGGGCTATTTCCGCGACGAAACCAGTTGGAAGAGCCCGGCTCAGCTTCTTGAGCTGCTGATCGAATCAGTCAGCAAAGGTGGCAACCTGTTACTGAACGTCGGACCAACAGCCCGCGGCACCTTCGATTACAGGGCGCAGGATAGGCTCAAGGCGATGGGCGAATGGATGAAATTCAACAACCGTTCGATCTACGGATGTACGGAAGCTCCGGCTGAGTTTGAAACTCCATACAATAGCCTGCTGACTTACAATCCAAAGACAAACAGGTTGTACATACATCTGCTGGCTTATCCAATGGGTAACCTGAAGCTGAAAAATATGGCGGACAAAATCAAATATATCCAGTTTCTTCATGATGCTTCTGAAGTCAAATACCGCACGGGTAACGGCGAAGAGAGCAAGAATGTGAATCTCCAGCTTCCGGTACTGAAACCACCTGTTGAAATTCCGGTGATTGAGGTAATACTGAAGTAGATCAAGTGACCGAAGTACACTTAAATGCCTGAAATACTAAACATTAAGTATTTCAGGCATTATTATTTAAAAACTCTTCAGAATCAAATACAATCCTGCCGCAGAAATTGCCCCCAAGATGGGGCCTAAAATGGGTACCCAGGAATATCGCCAGTCGCTGTTGCGCTTATTGGGTATGGGAAGAAAAAAGTGCATGATGCGGGGACCTAAATCCCGGGCAGGATTGATGGCATAGCCTGTGGGTCCTCCCAGTGAAAGTCCGATTCCGAGAACGACAAATGCTACAGGAAGGGCGCTTAAAGCTCCCAATCCGACTTCAGGTTCAGCCATATAGAGAACAGCCATGGTGAGCATATGCGTCCCAATCAATTCTGTCAACACATTGTACCAATAACTTCGGATGTTGGGTGCCGTACAGAAAACACCCAATTTTGTATCCCCATCGGTGGTTTCATCAAAGTGTTTTTTGTAGGCCAACCAAACCAAGCCAGAACCAAACATGGCACCCAATAACTGTGCTGTCCAATAAGACGGTATGAGTGCCGGAGGAAATTTATGCGCAATAACCAAAGCAAGTGTGACGGCAGGATTAAGGTGCGCACCACTGATCGGGGCAGCAAAAAGCACACCGGTAAATACTCCAATAGCCCATCCAAAAGTGATCACAATCCAGCCGCTGTTGTGTCCGTTGGTTTTATTGAGTGCAACATTTGCGCAAACACCTCCACCTAAAAGCAGAATGATTGCCGTCCCAAAAAATTCTCCAAAAAATGGGTTCATATAATTTGATTTAAGCGTATAAAATTATTAAAGAAGTACCTGACTTTTCGAGGACTAAGAAGGAACAAATGACAATGTCCTATTTTTTCTTTGCGTTCTTAGCGTACTTAACTCCAATTACTATCCCTCAATCTCCATCAGCCCAGGCCACTGCAGCACGCACGGCACGGTGCCAGCCTTTGATCAGCTCGGTGGTTTCACTACCGTGAATACCCGGTGAAAAGACCCGATCCAGTTTCCACTGCTTCCGTATGTCCTGAACATCCTTCCAGTATCCTACCGCCAGTCCGGCCAGATAGGCTGCACCAAGGGCCGTCGTTTCCGTGATTTGGGGACGTACGACATCCGACTGCAGCAGGTCTGCCTGAAATTGCAGCAATCCATTGTTGACAGTGGCACCGCCATCAACCCTCAGTTCCATGATGGTAACCCCTGAGTCTTTTTGCATGGCCAACAATACCTCCAGTGTCTGGTAGGCTATGCTGTCGATGGCTGCCCTGGCAATGTGTGCTGCGGTGGTACCACGGGTAATCCCTGTGAGGGTGCCGCGGGCATACTGGTTCCAGTAGGGTGCCCCCAACCCGGCAAATGCAGGAACAAAATAGACGCCGTCGCTGTGTTTCACCTTGGCTGCCAGTTTTTCTACATCGTTGGAGACGCGGATGATTCCGAGACCATCGCGAAGCCACTGAACAACGGCACCTCCAATGAAGATACTTCCTTCCAGGGCATAGGTCGTTTCCTCCCCTATCTTCCAGGCAACTGTGGTCAATAATTTACTCTTGGATTCAATGGGCAGTTTACCAATGTTCATCATCATGAAGCATCCTGTTCCATAGGTATTCTTGACCATCCCCGGGTCGACACACATCTGTCCGAACAGGGCAGACTGCTGGTCTCCTGCAATTCCTGCTATTGGGATGGGTGATGGGAAAGGGCCTACCGTATGACCATAAAATTCGCTTGAGGATCTTACTTCCGGCAGAATATTGGCTGGAATATCAAATAGGTCAAGTAGTTCTGCATCCCACTGAAGGGTATGAATATTGAACAGCATCGTGCGGGAGGCATTGGAGACATCCGTCACATGCAATTTTCCGCGCGTCATATTCCAGATCAGCCAGGTGTCTATGGTGCCAAAAGCCAGTCTGCCTTTGGCGGCCAGCTTGCGTGCGCCGGCTATGTTATCCAAAATCCATTTAATTTTTGTGGCAGAGAAATAGGCATCAGGAATGAGGCCTGTCTTGTTTCTGATCATTAGGTCATACCCATCTTTCTTCAGCTGGTCGCAATAATCAGCAGTTCGGCGGTCCTGCCAGACAATGGCATTATACAAAGGCTGACCGGTTTTTCTATCCCAAACCACCGACGTCTCCCGCTGGTTGGTGATGCCTATGGCAGCAATGTGGCTCGCGTTTAAACCTGCTTTAAAGATCGCTTCCATGCCCACTCCTGCCTGTGTAGACCAGATCTCTTCGGGATCGTGCTCTACCCAACCCGGTTCGGGATAAATTTGGGTAAATTCTTTTTGGGCAGTCGCGATAGGCAAACCATCGTGATCAAAGACAATGGCGCGTGAACTGGTCGTTCCCTGGTCGAACGCCAGGATATATTTCTTCATGTTTTAGTTTTGTTAATAACTGAAACTGATAAAATTCAATCTACTATCAGTTGTCAGTTACAGTTATCGTTAGAATGAGTTGCAAATTACGAAATATTCCAGAAAACCAAGCGAATGCGAATATTAAGTAAGGAGAACAAAATTCTGTTGTAGGTTTTCAATTGAATTTTCGCGCAATACCAGTTAGATTTCGCGCAGAATTGCAAGGATCGCCAAGGAAAAAAGCATGTCGATATTTTTGTATAATGCTTAATTGCGACCTTCAAGGTATTTTAAGACGAACTTGATTTCGGAGTAGCTATAGGCGTCACCCAATTTCACTTTCAGGTCTGATAGCTGCCTGAAGTTATTCAGCTCTATGCACTCCTCGATGGCCTTTACCTTTTTCTGATCTACCAGGCGGTAAATGTCAAGTTCTCCGTTTCTAACGTAATTCAGCAAATGACTCTCAATGGTAGAAAGCGCCATCTGCCTGCCACGGGCAATCTCAGGAATAGACAGACCATTTTTAAAGAGGTCATAACTCAGCTGTCTCGAATCCATGCCTGCGCGTTCTGCCTCCTGCGCGGCTTCCGCGGGAATATCCATCCCTTGTTTCTCCCGGTAGGCAAGAATCATTTCGAGAATCTCCCTGCCGAACTGCTTCATGCGTACTCCACCCATCCCCTTCACTTCCTTTAGTTCTTTCCCGGTGACCGGAAGTGTCTGGACAATTTCAAGCATGGTTTTCTGTGCGAGAACCCTGGCGACCTCAACTTGTAACAGTTCCGCCTTTTCTTCCCGCCAACTTTTAATCAGGGTATAGAAGTCAGGGTTGGAGGAGAACGTTGCCGGAGTATTTGATTTCTTCCGCCCGCGGCCGGTCTCTTCAGCGTCAATAGCAGCCTTGGAACGGGTTTCCAGATAGGATTTGGTATTGAATCCCGATTTGCACTTCTCGAGACATCTTTTTTTGATACTGATTTCCTTGATCAATTTGTCGGTTGCTTCGCCGAGGCTTTTACGGACTGCCTTGTTGTCGCTTTCCATGGTTGCTGAAGAGAGGGGATACTCAAGGATCTGCTCAAGCCTGGTATAATAAAACTCTGAAGCCTTCCTGACTCGTTCCTGCAGTTGTGGATTCTCCTCGGGATTTGGTCCGGAGGCCAGTATTTGCCTGACCTGGTTTTCAAATCGACCAGCCACATCGATCATTTCGCTTTGCAAAGGAGTGATCATGCCCTTTAAGACGAAATTAAGCGTACCCAGAAGCTGCGATGAATGTTCGTCCCAAAGTCTTTGAAGATAGGTGATTTGCCGCATGACCGGTCGGAAATCGAACAGCTCACCGAGCAATTGCTGCAGATATTCCTTCCGGGATTGTTCCAGCTCGGAAGGTCCGGGCTGGTTGTGTTCCACCTCTTCACTGAACTGCACTACCGTGGAATCATTCTTGATGCTGTGGATGGCAATCGGGGTGCTGAGTACCAGTCCCTCAAAGGTTTTGCATCGGCTCAGTGCCACATACACCTGCCCATGGGCAAAAGAGGCACGGGCATCAATGATCGCCTTCGCAAAAGTGAGTCCCTGACTTTTATGAATTGTAATCGCCCAAGCAAGCTTAAGCGGAAATTGGCTGAAAGTGCCGATTATCTCCTCAGTAATTTCACGGGTAGCTTCATCGAGGGTGTATTTAGTATTTTGCCAGGTAAGTCGCTCTACAGAAATAACTGTATCCTCGCCCGGACACAACACTTCAATCCGTTCTTCATCCATGTCAGTGATCTTCCCAATTTTCCCATTGTAAAACCTTTTACCGGGGGAGGGATCATTCTTGACAAACATCACCTGCGCCCCGGTTTTCAGTTCCATTTCCTGTTCGGTAGGATAGGAATATTCCGGGAATTCACCTTGAACTTCCGCGGAAAACCTTGAAATTGCGGTTTTGAGTATCCCCAATTTGGCACTATTGATCTGCTGGGATTGGTAATTGTGGGTCGTGAGGGTAATATAACCTTCTTTCTCATCCGGATCAAATCCCGGAATATAGCGTTGATTAAGCACCTGCAAAGTTCCCTCATCAATTTGATTGTCACGCACTTTATTGAGCAGATCAATGAATTTCTGGTCGCTTTGCCTGAAGATATGTTTCAGCTCGATCCCTTTAAAGGTCGATTGCTTCAGTGCCCTGCTGCTGAAAAAGAAGGAGGTATCGTAATAGTTTTTCAGAATGGCCCATTCCTCCTCTTTCACGATAGGAGCCAGTTGCTGAAGGTCGCCAATCATCAGCAGCTGAACACCTCCAAATGGTTTATAGCGGGAACGGTACCGGCGAAGCACGTCATCGATGGCATCCAGCACATCTGCTCTTACCATGCTGATCTCATCGATCACCAGCAAGTCGAGGCTTCTGAAAATATTGATTTTCTCCCGACTGAAGCGCTTGATACTTGCAGTTGCATTTTCCCCGGCTGTTTTAACAGCTGGCAGGGAACGGTCTGGATCCTGCGGTATCTGAGGACCGAAAGAAATTTGAAAAAATGAATGAATGGTAACGCCTCCGGCATTGATGGCTGCCACTCCCGTAGGAGCCACCACCACCATCCGTTTGGGTGATTGCAACTTCAGGTTTTTGAGGAAGGTGGTCTTGCCTGTGCCTGCTTTTCCGGTAAGAAAAATATTCTGACCCGTATACTGAACAAAGTCAAAAGCCATTTCCAACTGAGGATTGCTGATGTAGGGGGTAGTTTCGGAGGTGTTCAT
>JBAXUL010000219.1:0-3319 GCA_037129695.1 Prolixibacteraceae bacterium | reverse complement strand
CGGCCATGTTGGAGAACATGGTCACTAAAGCATAAGCAAGGGCAGGAATCAGATTCACTTGGAGTATCATGGTGGTTAAGTTTAAAACATGATCAAAATTAGCTCCGGCCAGTCTCTCATGAAAGATAAAATAGGTGAACGGAGGTTATTAGGGGGGCGAATAGGGAAGAATGGGGTCTTAACGCATTTAACCGGATGCTTACCGGTAAATTCCCAGTTGGCTTAGGATTATCAATTCCGATTTGGATGCCGCAAAGCAGAGCGAAAATAGGCTAAGCCCAAACTCTTTTTTTTAAAGTATTGAGGTTTCGGCCAAAATGAAGTATTCCAACAATTTAAATCTCCCTTGTCTCTAATACTACATTGTAATAGATACCAAAGGGAAATTTCTTAATCAATGCCCGTCTGAGGCTCTTGTAAATCACAGCAAAGGTTAATGGATTTATAGCTATAAACTGGACAGATTCATTGACACATTCATAGAACCTCTTGCCCAAACCGACTTGATGGAATTCATACCATTTAAAAGCATCGTCAAGATCATGCTCGGCTTCGGATAGGATTGACACTTTGTAAGTCATTACCTATTCTCAAATTTCTGCTGAACATCAGACCATGGTTAATAAATGGCCTCACCTTCAGCTATCTTCGCCAACCTTTCGTTAAGTATTTTTTGATGCGCTTCGGAAAATTCCTCAAGTGATTGTTCCGCAGCAATATCATCCCACAAGGATTGAACCACTTCCATCTTATCCTCGACGGATAATTTATGCAACTCAGTCATTTGAGAATTTGTCATCGCTTTGCTTTTTAACAAAGATAACCCATTGCAATTAAAAAGTCAAATTGGGGGAGTTAATTGTCTGAATTAGAATTGACCAGAATTTGCAGAATTATATAATTAGCAGGATTAGTAAGTTAGTGGGTTTTGGGAGGGGGTTGGTATTTTGGGTTGAAGATGAGTTTCCATTGGAGGCTGATGGCGCCGAAACGTAGTCAGAATCAGAATTAATGATATTAATCCCACGAAAAAGCGAAGAAGCAATGAGGTTCAACAATCTTTGTTATAACTTTACGTGGTAGCAAACCGTATGATTTGCATGACGGGAACTACATCGTTTTACGGAATGAGCGCAAATTTCATCCAATCACTTGCTTTATTACAAATATTGAGATCAATGTACAACAAATGCATAAGATGAAATGGAATTGTCTGGTAATGATCATAGTGCTTCTGACTGTCACCTTCGTTTCTGCCCAAAACAAACAACAGGACGACTCCGGATCCTATTTGAATAAAAGATGGGGAGAAGTGGCAACCAGGATGCCGTCACAATGGTATGGGTCTGAGGAAGCGAAGCTGGTGGCCGAAAATTTACTCGTCAGTCAAAAGGAGATAGGCGGATGGGCAAAAAATGAACCTTACCATCTTCCGTATTCCGACTCCTTGAAAACCGTTTATCTTCGGACAAAAACTGAAAAAGGGGGTACCTTTGACAACGGTTCGACCATCACCGAATTAAGGTTTCTTGCCAAGGTATATGCTCATTTCAACGACTCGCGGTACAAACAGGCCTTTGAAAAGGGGGTGAACTACATTCTTTCGGCACAATATGAAAATGGCGGATGGCCCCAATACTATCCTGTGAAGGACTCCCAGGATGAAATTCTTCTGGATAAAACAGTACCCTATTCCATGCATATCACTTTCAACGACGATGCCATGGTAAACGTGATGGTGCTTCTCCGTGAAATCTACTCGGGCGATATGGAATTTGCACCTTTAAAAACGGATGAAGTCACCAAAGAAAAGGCGAAAAAAGCATTTGACAAGGGAGTTGATTGTATCCTGAAAGCCCAGATCCGGGTGGATAACAAACCTACGGTATGGTGCGCCCAGCACCACGAAATAACACTCGCCCCGGCCAACGCGCGTGCCTACGAACTGGCCTCGTTCAGTGGCTCCGAATCGATAGGGGTCATAGGCTTACTGATGGATATTGACCATCCGTCGAAAGATATGATTGCTGCCGTAAATGGCGCTGTGAAATGGCTTGATGACCATAAAATTGAAGGGATAAAAATTGGAAGCGAAACAGATCAGCAGGGAAATCGAAACAGAATAGTGGTGAGCGACAAAAATGCAGCACCACTTTGGGCACGTTTTTATGATTTGGAGACGGGTAAACCATTTTTCTGCAGTCGGGATGGCATCAAAAGAAATTCAATGGCCGAAATAAGCTACGAAAGAAGAAACGGATACAGCTGGTACACCAACGCGCCGGCCAAGGTGATGAAGCAGTATCCCGAATGGCAGAAAAAGTGGTCGCCGGACAGCAACGCACTCAACCAATGAGATGCCGCATAATCAATTATTCACCTGAGTAAAAACAATTCAAATAATTATAAAATGAAGAAATTCCTGATGATTATGGTTTTAATAATGACAACCGTGGTTCTGAACGCACAGGAACCTGTCGTGCTGGATATTTGGCCAAATGGCGCCCCTAACACCAACGGACTTACCGGTGAAGAACAGTTGCTCGAAAACGGACGTATCGCCAATGTAACAAAACCAACATTGACAGTTTATCCGGCAAAAAAAAGGAATGGGATGGCTGTGGTAGCATGCCCCGGCGGAGGATATGTTCGTTTGGCCATGATGCACGAGGGTCACGACATGGCTGCCTGGTTCAATGACCAGGGCATTACCTATGCTGTCCTGAAATACCGGATGCCAAACGGACATTTCGAAGCTCCGTTAAGTGATGTGCAACAGGCCATAAGGATCATGAGGCAGCATGCCGGCGAATGGGGATTGGCCCCGAACAAAGTGGGCATCATGGGAGCATCCGCCGGCGGACATCTGGCATCTGCTGCTGCCACACACTTCACCTCAAACGAAGATCGTCCGGATTTCCAGATTTTGTTTTATCCTGTCATCTTTCTGACAAAAGTTACGGCAAAAACCATGTTTGGCAGCGATGCCACAGATGAATTACTGAATAAATATTCCAGCGACCTACAGGTAACGCAGAAAACCCCTCCGGCAATTATCTTCCAGTCGGGAGATGACCATTCTGTGGATCCGGAACACTCCATTCGATACTTCAAAGCCCTGATTTCCAATAAGGTTCAGGCCTCGCTCCATATTTATCCCGAAGGTGGCCACGGCTGGGGATACAAGGATAGCTTTACCTACAAACGTCAGTGGACCGGCGAACTGGAAAAATGGCTGAGGGAAATCAATCAATAAATTCCGAATCAGACAATTAGGATTCAGACAACCCCCACCGCCTTTCCCCTCCCCGAATAATTC
>JBAXUL010000218.1:0-3344 GCA_037129695.1 Prolixibacteraceae bacterium | reverse complement strand
CCCGGCTCATCCTTGTAAGCACGGATGTTGAACTTTGTACCAATATCCCGTACCTTGAAGGAACCCATGTCTACGCAAAACTTCCTTTTGGAATCGGGAATCAAATCGAAATAGGCCTCTCCACTCATGCGTGCCATCATTTCCCCATTAGCAGTTTTTTGTATCTTAACCTTAGAAGCTGAACTCAACCAAATCGCAGAACCATCTTCAAGAAGAACCTTCGAAACAGAACCCTTCTCGGAAGAATACTCAATTTGCTGCACAATTTCATTGCCCGGCTGATTGTTCGGAATCAGGTATTGAATCAGAAAGCTTGTGGCCAACGTGACCAGAACAACGGCCGCATAACGGTACCACAAATTCAATACTTTGTGCTGCTTAACAGGATGCACCCGGTTCCAGAACTTTTCGAAGCTCTCTTTTTGAACCGAATCATGCATTTTGGTATTCAGACTTGAAGCAACATACAGATTTTTGCATTGCTTATACTGTTCGCGTTGATCGCTATCTTCTTCAAGGGATTTGAAAAAGCTACTTTTTTCAGCTTCGGTGGCTGAATTGTTTAAAATTCTGATGAAAATCTCTTCTGACATTTTTTCTTGGTATTAATCACTAAACACACAACCATCGCTCTACCCTATCAAAAAAATGCGGAAAATGAGAATTATTTTAACAGGCTACGACAATAGGTTGGTTATTAGATAGATAATTGTAAGATAATCTTTCAGATCGTGGCGCAATATCCGTAAGGCTTTCGACATTCTGGCTTCAACCGTCTTTACGCTGATGGTCTGTTTGAAGGCAATTTCCTTGTAAGAGAGTTCATCGAAACGACTCAACAGAAAGGTCTGCCGAAGGTCTGCCGGCATTGCAGCAATGGCCTGATCTATCTTCTCACGCAGCGTTTCAAAATCAAGGTAATTCCCCATTTTTTCCATCGCTTCAAAATTAAACTGCATCTCCAGGTATTGGAGGTTCGCCTGGTGCTTCAAGGCAATTTTCCGGTTACGCAGGTGGTTTAGGCAGTTGTTTTTGGTGATGGTATAAAGGAAACTACGGATGTTAAACTGGTCGTTCAACGTCTCCCTGATTTCCCACAATTTCATAAAGGAATCCTGCACGATCTCTTCTGCAATGGTTGCATCGTGCAGATATTGCAAGGATAAATGGTAGATCACACCAAAATAATCGTCGTAAATCTCCTCGTAGGCCGATTTTTTGCCTTCCCGAAGCGATAACACAAGCAAATTAAGTTTAACAGGATCCATCATTAGTGCAAAGATAGCATACTGTAATGTTAATGAAAATCCCTCTTTTCTTGGTAGCCAATCCTTCAATTAACGTTATAAAAAAAACGCCAGAAAATTCTCCTGAATTTCTGACAAACAGCATCCACCTGTGGAATCCAAAAGCAAACCGGATACCTCAAGTTTAACCAAAGGCACAATGGGTCAATTTATGCAGACAACACCTATGTAATCAGACGTCTACAAAGATGGCTTGCAGGAGTTTTTTGTTTTGCGCCAGGCAGTGATCCGGATTGAGTGATCCTACGAAAATCAGTACCGAGCAGGCAGTTGATAATTTCGGGCAGCAAGCATTGAAATGAGCATTCCCGGGTCATCCGTGATGATTCCATCTACGCCCCAATCGATGAGTTTGGAAACGAGGGAAACGTCGAATGTCGTTCCGCTGTGTTCGGGCCAGGTCCAAACCACGACCTTCAGTCCGAGCCGGTGAGCCTCATCAAGCGTGGCCTTTGTGAGCTCAACATCTTCGGGTTCCCAACAAGCTCCTCCCAAGTCTTTGATCATCTGGGGAATCGAATTTTTGTGATCCTTCACCAATATTCCTCCGGTCCAGAGTCCTGCTTTAACGGGATCCGGATCAAAAAAGCTGTAGGGTGTACCCGGATAATTGTCCCATTCGGTCAGGTAAGCAGTCTTTATCCGGGCGTCCAGTTTTTGAATTTCATAGAGACATCTCCAATCAAACGACTGGATTTCACAAATCGTAAGAATCTCTTCCTCCTTCAGGATTTTGTACAAGGCTGCTGCAAATTCAGCAGGGGTAAAGGTCCAGTCGTTGTGTTCCGGATCGGTTTTAAATTCAATCTGGAAGCCAACTCGTTTACCCGTCTTGCCGTTTACAAAACGGATCACCTCACGCAGGGTGGGCATGGTTACACCATCCATACCAAGCTGAGCGGGAAAAAATTTGCTGTAGGCACTGGTCAGATTCATCCTGCCCACATCGAATTTTTTCAATTCTTCCAGCGAAAGTGTCTTGACCAGCTTTCTCTCGGTGATAAATTTCCCATCTGCTCCCCTTACTATATCAGGATTCAGCCTGATGTCGTGTGAAACAACAACTTCCCCTTCCTTGGACATCACGATATCCATGTCAACCCAGTTAGTGCCGATGGCTAATCCGCTGGTATAACCCGGAATCGAATTTTCCGGGGCATAGCTTCTCGCTCCCCTGTGAGCATATACCTCTACCTTGCCCAGCGTTTCTGGCAGAACAGGATTTCCGGAGTCTTTTTTACAACCTTGATTGAACAAGGCAAGCGTGAAAACCTGAACAAGGATCAACAGTAAGAGGGAGTTTGATTTTTTCATGTGTTAGTAATTTGTTTTTTAGTTGCCACATGGAATTCGCATGTTGATATTATCATTTCGGTTGGAGTTTTTCAAACGTGCTCATTTCATTTGATCCAACCTTAGAATGGCCTTAACCGTAACAATTTTCAAAGGAAACTTTTTGTGATCCCAGGATACAACAATGGATGAGTGATTGAGAGGAGAATTCAGCATTGCTTTTCAAATCTCCCGTCATTGTCTCTAGGGGACAAGAATTTTGTACATATCATCAAAAACATGTTTCTGATTGTCCTTGTCATGTTGCGAAATGCCTTCCCGTCCATTTAGTCGGGTCAACACATGGAGCTCTGAGTCGATCATCTCGACATCGATATTGGTCCCATCACTGTTTTTAAGCCCTTTGCAGATGAGAACCGCACTGACGGCATCCGCTGTAGGGTCTTTGATGGACTTGTAAATTTTCATGCGGACTCCGGCAGGCAGGTTAAATCCCTCCTGCAGGTCTTTGCGCGTTTTTTCCATGATATTCACCAGCTGTTGCAAGGTTTCCTGTGGACGGAAATGATAGTAATGGCCTTCTTCTGCAGGTGTCATGGGAGTTTCCAGATAACCCAGCATCGGTCCGACGAGTCCGATAAGGGTCAGTAATTTATCTGAGGGCACCACAAAAGGATCCACCAGAAAAAGATGTTTCATGCCGTCATTGCTGATTTTACCTTTTTTGATCAGGTCCATCACCAA
>JBAXUL010000217.1:0-3465 GCA_037129695.1 Prolixibacteraceae bacterium | reverse complement strand
TAAATCCATTCTATCCATGTGTTTTTGGTTGCCTTATTCAGCTATTTAATCTTGGACTTTACGTTTCTTCAACTAATTCATGATTTTTGAAGAAATACGATTTCTCTGATAGTCAGATTCTATTATCTCAGGCATAGGTAAATTTCACGGAAGTACAATCTTGATAGATACTCCTAATCAAGGTTTCCGTCTGGACATAACCCAACATTAACATGGAGCAAGGTATTGAATAATAAAAATTTGCTTTGTAAGGGAATGTCTATAAAGAAACGCTGTTATTCCTTACATCAACTTTGAATACCAGTCCTCATTGTTTGTTTGGAAAACAGACAAGTCTTCAAACCAGTTTAGATGATGAACACAAAACAATTAATGAATAAGGTTTCACAAATAATCTACTAGGAAACAACGCATTAATCAAAAATCAGTAACTTTATACGTCTTAAACCAAATGCCATGAAAGAACCTGCCAAAGCCCCTCTATTTTCTGGCTGTTTCTCCCATTTTTTGAAATTCAAATTATTCTTGTTGCTATTTCCCATTTTTTCATTGTCAGAAATTACCAGTTACCTAAACCTCATTTGCTTTTTCATTGTTGCATTTTTTGATTTTATCGCAAGTAATTACGGACACGAATTCAAGGAGTTAAAGTCAATTACAGCACTGGAAGTGTACAATACTCCTCAATATCTATCCAAAAAAATTGTTAATGCAAGCTAATAGCAGATAATTATTATAAACGTTAAAGCTGCTGATTTTTCTAAAGACACCCGGTATCTGAAATTTGATTTTTGAATAGTAGCGAAATGAGTTTTCCGGTTGTAATAAGCTATTTGGTTTTGAACTCCCTCAAAATAAGCCATTAACATCTTCGCAAGGTTTCTGGTAAATGAATTCATGCTTGATGCTTTTCCTGAAACGTTCAATTCAGTTATGGCAGGTAGTCATGCATTTCTCATCCATTTAGATTTTTTTGCATTTCGCCTGCAATTCCGCACAAAGCACGCCAGTATTGCAAGGAAAAAATACGACAAAAACCTTGATGCATTATTTAGTCACCACACTCCAGTAAACATTTGACTCCGGTATTTCAATAGTACGAATGTGATTTTCCGTCCACATCCATTGCGCAGTTCCACTATGGTAATAAACTTGAGTGGACTGCAAAACTACACCATCCTTAAATGTCGCTTTCATCGTAAAAGAAATCGTAAATGTCTCATCGAAATTTGATATTTTAAAAGGGAAATCATATGGGCTGACATGAGCCAGGAAAAGGTATGAATAGGATAATTTCGGAAAAAGAAAGGATGGGAAAATAGTGGAATCAATATCAAAGTAGCCCTCTTCATAACCTCTGCAATCCAAATTTCTTATCGTTCCTACAAATTGCAAATCCAAAGCTTCAACAATTTTGTGTTTGGGAATCGGTTCCGAATTGGTTAAATAGAACTTTATGTGAATTTTGATATCCCAGGGGTCCCACTTACTTTGCTCACATTTTTTATTGGCCTCTTCATCCATGAAAATCTCACAGCTGCTTCCAGCCATAAAAAACATGAGCACTGACAAAATAATACATGCCTTAATTGGTCTTAAACAAAACTGTTTTATGCAGTTGAATATGGAAAAATATCTTTTCATTTTCATTTTGAATCGAATTAGGTCAACCAAAAACATTGAGTAGAATCTCGTAACGCACACAAAATTAATTACTGATTTTCAAATTATTAGTCGTTTTTATTAATAAAAACCTGCTCTATTTGGCAGCAATCGGAGGTGGATCGGATGTTCAAGAATCAGTTCCAACAATGGGAGTTGACGCTGATAGCTCAACGAAAGGAATTACCCACGCGTCACCTCGATTTTTTGAGAATATCTGAGGATACTTAAACTCATTAATCATGCAAACAGCGAACTGAAAAGCCATCTAACTTAAAATAGCTGTATCTGTGCACATTGCTGTAATCGGAACCCATATACCGGTACCAGCCATAGGTAGAGGAATTCTCAGAAGAAGACCACCAATAACCGGTGATACCTATGGAATAGAAGTCCCCAACGAGGTAACGGTATCCACCCGGAAGGGCAGTAAAACCGGTTGCGTTGACGGCACTTGTGTTGGGGCTTAGCCAATGGCTTGTCCCGGTTTCTTTCAATTGGCCACCTGAAACACTTTCGCCCCCTAAAAAGGTAGTCAGTGTTGTCCATTCGGCATCGCTGGGTACATGCCATCCTGCAGGGCATATTTTGCGAGGATCAACCACTGCATAAAAATTATAAAGCTTACCATAAATATTTGCGGTGGCCTGGTCGTTGTTGTAGTTGCAACTGGCAGCTGTGGTTGAGGTACTCCAGGTTAAGTTGTCCGTTACAAAAGGGATGGCATCACCATTGAGAAACTTGGTGGCCTGCAGATTTTCAGCCATCCAAATCTGGTCTCCTATTGGTACAACTGAATATTTTCGTCCATCTCTTTTGTCAATGAAATTTCGTTGTGGAAAATTAATTGCGAATTCAGCTGGTTTAATCAAGGATTGTCCTTGTTCTGAAGTAAGTGATCCTTTATCAACTAAAGACTCAACTTTTTTAATAAAAGCTCCCAACTGGCCCGAAGCGGCATTCGCATTCGCCTTTTCAATGCTTTTTATTGCATTTTCAACCTTTGCAATCAGAGATTGTCCTTCACCTTTAGATAACACGCCATTTTTTACCATGGAATTAATCGTAGTAATAACATTCTCAAGAGAATAAGGAAGACAGGCTGATTTCAGCTGAACAGATTGATTTTCGGCTTCCGCATGGTTATACAAAAGGTGCTCTTCCTTTTGAATGCCTACTTTTTCACAGGCTGCAAAAAAAGTACAGAATAAACCCAATACGACCATTTTTGAAAAAATCCTTACATGTTTCATGATAAATTAAGGTTTTAGTTGAATAATGTCAGGGAGGGAAAATGAATATAGAGAACTTCAAGATCTTGACGATCCTTTACCAACGACATGGTAGATTCATCTAACCAAACATTGTTACCATATAACTAAAGATGTTTGTTTTGAAAAAATGAAGGGGAAAATAGCTTAGGCAACAGGCTTCTGTGAGTCAGGAGGAAATGCATGTACTTTGGTACATCTCAGGTAAGGGAATGCAGATTCAGGTTAAAGTGATATAGAAAGTTAGTGCAGATTGATAAAAATTCTGACATTCAGTTTTTTATCGTAGTAATTCGAAGGTTAACGTCATTGTCATTCTGCCATTGGTTAGAATCATTTCAGTATCTTGAAGTTCTTTTACCAACTGATCACAAATTCTCCTTGACACAAATCAAATTCATTGTACCAATTTGTTGCACCTTTTTTGCAACAAAAAATAAAAGAGAGCCAGATTTAAATCTGACCCTCTCTAAATCAAGAGCGGAAAACGAGATTCGAACTCGCGACCCTCAGCTTGGGAAGCTGATGCTCT
>JBAXUL010000216.1:0-3646 GCA_037129695.1 Prolixibacteraceae bacterium | reverse complement strand
CTACGCAAACTAATTTTTGAGCTTTAGGAAATGTCGGAAAAGGCTCTGGCGAGATTTCAATGAAAAGCTAGTTAATGCTCTTTTGAATTTTATAACTATTACCAAATATTATCTTACCAACTAAAATTTGAATTTATGAAAAAATGCAAAAAATGGATGAATTGTTTAGCAATGCTATTCTTTGTTTTGGCCTTGAGTGCACAAAATGGTGCGTATGCCCAAAAGGCAGCTTCAGGCGAAATTTCAGGAGTAGTAAAAGACCAATCATCAAAGGAGGTTCTTCCTTTTACAACAGTCGTGATTAAAGGGACTGTAACAGGGACAGTAACAGATATGGACGGAGCATTCCGCTTAGCTAATCTCCAGCCGGGAGACTATGTATTACAGATATCTTACATCGGCTACAGCAAAAAGGAGGTGTCGGTTTCCGTTAAATCTGGCGAAAAGAAAAAAACGGTGATCGAAATGGACCAGCCGCTTGTAACGCTTGGCGAAGTGGTCGTCAGTACCCAACGTTTGGGGCAAAATGCGGCCATCAACCAGCAGTTGAATTCCAATGCCCTGGTGAATGTCGTTTCAAAGGATAAAATTCGGGAATTGCCTGACGTCAATGCTGCTGAGGCTGTTGGTCGTATATCTGGTATTTCATTGGTACGAAGCGGGGGTGAAGGATCTAAGATTATTATTAGAGGACTTGATCCAAAATTCACTACCGTCACTATTAATGGATCCAAACTTCCCGGATCAGATGCTACCAACCGTTCAGTCGACTTAAGTGGGATTTCTCCTGAACTGCTTTCCGGTGTAGAAGTATTCAAATCGCCAACTGCCGATATGGACGGTGATGCAATTGGAGGAACCATTAACTTAGTCATATCCAAGGCTCCTGAAGTGGCGAAAAATCAATTCAGAGTTTATGGAGGTTACAATGGTTTAAACAGTGAGTTTGGTAATTTCAAAGGTTCATGGGACTTTTCCCAAAGATTTCTTAATAAGAAATTAGGAATTATGGCTCAGGCTAATTATGAAAAAGTAATCAGAAGTTCACAGGGGTTGAGAGTAGATTATCATCAACCCGACCAGAGTTCTCTCGAAGGCATGAAGAAGCTTTTTGTGAATTCTTCAACAATCATTAGTGATCAATCCAGACGAAATAGGGCGGGCGGAAATTTATTTGCGGATTATCAGTTTGACAAAGGTTCAGTCTATTTTTCTGAAATGTATAATACTTCACCTCGCAAAGGTTATACACAAACAAAACAGATTAACAAAGAGGGACTCCTGATCACTGCACCAAGAGTAACCGAGTCTAAAACCAATACATTTAATTCTACAGTAGGAGGTATTTTTAATCTGAAGCTGGCGAAAATAGACTGGAGTTATAATCTGGTAAAAACACAGATACAGGGCAATTACAATATGGAATTAAGATTTCAAACAGATGCTCCTTATGGTTTATTGTCGACTTTTGAAAATAAAAAAGATATTGCTGACTACAATTATTTGTGGGATCATTTGATGCTGAACAGCACCACGGGTACAACCGATACTAAAACATATTTAAATCAAGCGTATTGGTCTCCTGACACGGTTAAACAAACGAACCATACAGCAAAGATTGATATTGAAATTCCTCTCAAAATTGGCAGCGCAATTGGTGGGTTCTTAAAATTTGGTGGGTTATACACTTCAGAAAACAGAAGCCGGAATGCGAGAACTCTTGACAACCCTTTTTATTACTTGATGAGAGCAAATGACAAAAAAAATGTAATTGCAAACAACCCTGATCCACTTGTTTTCCTACCTAGTGGCCAACTTTCTGCTTCAAATTTCACATCAGCCGGATCCGCAGCCATTTTTGACAACAGATATGAGTTTTTCCCGAACATTGATGAATCAAAGGTAAGAGATTGGGCTACCAATCACGTTAAACAGGGAGATATGAATTATGATCCTTCTACTGCGCATAACAATTATGAAACATTTGAAAATGTAGCTGCCGGTTATGTCATGATGAAATTGAATTACAAAGAAATCGTGACTTTTGTTCCTGGGTTGCGCGTGGAGAACTCAAATAATACTTATTATGGCGTCTATTCAACCGTCAGCGGTGATCAGGGCGTTAGCGGAGCCTTTCGTGCAGACACTTCGGCTCAGAAATACACCGAATTTTTGCCAAGCGTTCATTTAAAGGTAAAACCTACCAAATGGTTGGACATCCGTATGTCGGCAGTGAAAACATTGGCAAGGCCGGATTATTTATGGGTACTTCCCCGTTTTAAGTATACATCAGAAGGAAATTCCGTTGGCAGATCTAATCCTAACTTAAAACATGCGACTTCATGGAATTATGATGTATCCTTAACTGCTTTTACCGGCAATTTTGGTATGTTGTCCATTGGCGGATATTACAAAGAAATCACAAATATGTTTTATGCGCAAAATGACGGAACAATGTCAATGGATGAGGCAATAAGTCATGGTCTTCCTCCTCGTCCGATTAATATGGTAGAAGATTACGTCAATTTACCAAAAGCATGGGTAAAAGGTTTAGAGTTTGAATATACAACCCACTTTAACTTTTTACCTTCACCCTTTAATCGCTTTGCCCTTGGATTTAATGTGACCAGATTATGGTCAGAAACAACCTATAAAAAATGGCAAAAAGTGGATGGTTTGACCTTGTACAAGGAAGTCAGGCCAATTATGTCTGTCGATTTTGCAAGATCCAGTTACAAAGAGGTTTATAGCGCGATGCCTGCTCAGGCAGATTATACAGGTAACTTATCGTTAGGTTATGATTACAAGAAATTCAGTTGCCGTATTTCTTCCGCCTATCAGGGATATCGCTTATCTGGTATCAATGTAAGCTCTGAAAGTGAAGCGGATCAGTTTCATACCAATTACCGTATAAGTTTTGATGCGACAGTGAAGTATGAGATTCGTAAATCGCTGAATGTCCTGGTCAATCTGAATAATTTCACCAATGCACCTGACCGGAGCTACCGTTATACTTCAGCTTATCTTACATCAAGAGATATCTACGGTTCTTCTTTTGATATCGGGATACAATATAATTTTTCTAAATAATTGATCTCTTGTAGGTTATGTTAATTGTAAAAAAAACAGTAAAATATTAAATTCCATATCATGAAAAAAATAGTATTCAAAATTTTTGTACTGGCAGCTTTGATGGTTGTTTTTCAGCAACTTCAGGCTCAAACAGAAAGGATTGTAAAGATTACCGGGATTAATCCCAAAGATGTAGCTCAAACCAATAATTTGGTATATGACCAGATTTTCACTGCAATCCAGGCCGATGCTCCCAACAGAAAAGCAGGTGTTATTACCAAGTATGAACTTCAAAGAGGGCAATGCTACCTGAACGTATCAATTCTTAGTCCTGATTTTGATTTTTATCTAATTGCTTCTCCCATCGTAGCTGGTGCAGATGCACAAAAGAATTACAATCCTGTGATTTTGACCTCTCTGACACCAACAGGTGGGAGTAATACTATGATGAGACCCCTCAAAAATTTATATTTAGAGAATATTGAGCTGGATGGATTACTTCCCAATGGCGCAATGCCAGGCCGGTTGATTGAGATTCTTGGTATAGGATCTACTGCAACTTTAAAAGGATGCA
>JBAXUL010000215.1:0-3770 GCA_037129695.1 Prolixibacteraceae bacterium | reverse complement strand
ATTTACAAAATAAAATGGTTTACCGACCGGCGTCAGTAAAAAGAATAAATGACCTATTTGCTTAATCTATATTGAAAAACTGTGATTTAGAAATCTTATTAGCAATTGTGATTATATGTTATTTTTTGTGATATCCAACATCAAAAGGATCTTTCCGTTGCCTACTGGACGTGCCCAATATTCATGATCTTCAACTACCGGAATGAAATAGTAACTATCCGGCATTATCTGAAATTTATCGATAAAAAACTTATCAAAAAAAGATAAAAATTTTCTGAACATCGAAATGCCACTTTCTCTTTGAGGCAATTCTTCAACGTCGATGGCAGATCCTTTCACAATTTTAATCCTTATCATTTGTTCAAATAGTTTTGTTTATTTTGTTCTGACGGTACTTGTTTCCGACAGTGCATCTGTCAATTACCCTTGTCATATATAAATTTGTCGTTTCAATTTTTTATCTGTCTTTCTTGCGCTAAATCCATTATCCCTTTTTACCAGCCAGGAAAATTGAGAAACCAAATTTCCAGACAAAATTATTTGTACGATCTGTGCCGTATGCTTTTGGATTAAAACCAACCATGGTTCCCGAACGGGTATAATCACTTGAAAATGCTGAATAATTATAGCCTATAGCTGAATTAAATGCGATGTTTTGGGTTAGAAAATGATTGAATCCAATTAAGACTCCTACGATAAAAGTGTGATATTTCGAATCTGAGTTATAATTCCCGTCAATTTCGCCAGTTTCTTTATAATCTGTCGTTTCATAACTGCTTAGGTTAAAATCCATGCCTCCGTTCAATTGTCCATAAAATCTGTTTTTTGAGTTTTTGGTAAAATACGCCCTAATGTACGGACTAAACCCAATTTTGCTTGAATTCCCTATATCGTCATAAGTTTTCAATCCTTTGTCATCGTACGATATCATATTATTAAACCCATAGCCCAGATTTATCGTCGTGCCAATGATGATATTGTCACTTATAAAATAACCCGCTCCCGGATTTAACTCCACATCAAAATACGCTACATCACCGGTGTTTGTATTAGCTCCCGAGTTATACTCGGATTTCTCTTTTGACAGTTCAATGTTCCCTATACTTCCTTCAATTAGCCAATTACCCTTTTTTGTTTGCGCGTTCAAAATACCCGCAATCATCATAATAAGACAGATCAACGCTAAACCCAAATTTTTTTTCATGTTGCTTTTTATAAATGGATTATTATGACGTTTTCGTTCATTGAAGTAATTTCTATCGTTTAGAAGGGAGAACGAAGACAGATCCATATTTCAGGATCTGTCTTGTCCCCTTCATTTCCAAAAGGGAGCCTTACCTAGTTTACTGAAGTACATTGTCACAACAAAAAAACAAATTAAAAGCCAATCTGCTATATTTTTCCCGTGGTCAAAACGTGGACAATAATAAAATTTAGAGCGTTTCAGACGGGAACAGATTCGACAAAGGATCTCATAAGTATTGCTCCTGAAAGCTGCTAATTTTGAGAAATTAAAAAAAATGCAGTAATTGCGGCCAGAAAAGACTCTGGCAATGGAATATCTTCCTCTGATTGGTACTGTAGCTCTTCTTAACTTGCTGGCAGCCATGAGTCCGGGACCGGATTTCGTGATGACTGTCAGAAATGCCCTTTGCTATTCACGGCGATCAGGCATTTTTACAAGTCTTGGGATCAGCATGGCGCTTGGTATTCATTTGTTTTATTGCGCAGCAGGAATAGGCCTTCTCATCTCCAAATCTGTTATTTTGTTCTCCCTTATCAAATTTCTTGGGGCGGGCTACCTGCTCTACATCGGGATTGGTTCCATGCTGGCAAAAGCATCCAAACTGGATCTTACCGCCGGAAAGGCAGCTATTGACCTCTCCCCTTCACAGGCATTCAAAATGGGGTTTCTCACCAATGTCCTCAATCCAAAAGCTACCCTGTTTTTCCTGAGCCTTTTCACTTTTGTGATCGGAAATTCAACGCCGGTATCCATTATCCTGATTATCTCGGCCATCATCATGGTAACTGCATTTAGTTGGTTCAGCATCGTCACCATCTTCCTGGCCCAGCCAAAAATTCAAAGGATTTTCCTTAAGTACGAAAAAATGATCAACTTCACCCTGGGAGGATTCCTGGTCTTTTTGGGAGTAAAGATCGCATTGACATTCCGATAGTGACCATTCATCTTTAAGGGTAGGCTATTAAATTATTGACAAAGGCAAAGATTTGATTAACTTAGGGTTTCAATTTTACCATGAAAAAAAAAATAATCGCTTCCGTTTCCCTTGTACTTGCACTCTGTTGTGCTGGATATCTGAATTTATCCGCTCAAAACAAAAAAACTTACTGCAATCCCATCAACCTGGATTACGGTTATACGCCAATTCCCAATTTCAGTGAAGCCGGACGTCACCGTGCTACCGCAGATCCTGTCATCGTTCAATACAAAGACGATTATTTTCTCTTCGCAACCAACCAATGGGGCTACTGGTGGAGCCATGACCTGCTCAACTGGAATTTCATTTCCAAAAAATTCCTGCGTCCGTGGAATTCGGGTTATGATGAACTCTGCGCACCGGCAGTTGGCATTGTAGGAGATACAATGCTGGTTTTTGGTTCAACTTATACAAAGAATTTCACCCTGTGGATGAGTACCGATCCCAAAAGCAACAGCTGGGAACCGCTTGTCGACTCGCTGGAAATCGGGGGATGGGATCCTGCATTCTTTACAGATGAGGATGGTAAATTTTACATGTACAACGGAAGCAGCAACCGGTTCCCATTGTATGGCATCGAACTTAACCGCAAAACCATGCGCCCCGTTGGAACCCGCAAAGAGCTTTACCTGCTTGAACCCTGGAGATATGGCTGGCAGCGTTTCGGAGAGCACATGGACGATACCTTCCTCGACCCATTTATGGAAGGAGCCTGGATGACCCGGCACAACGGAAAATATTACCTTCAGTATGGTGCTCCCGGTACAGAATTCAGTGGTTATGCCGATGGTGTTGTAGTAGGTGATTCCCCCTTAGGGCCATTTACTGCTCAATCGATGCCTTTTAGTTATAAGCCTGGAGGATTTGCCAACGGGGCAGGGCATGGTGCTACTTTTCAGGATCGCTGGAAAAATTACTGGCACGTCTCAACCATCTCCATTTCAGTAAAAAATAACTTCGAACGCCGTATCGGAATGTGGCCATCAGGATTTGACAAGGAGGGAGTGATGTATTGCGACCAGGCCTTTGGCGACTATCCCACATTTCTTCCCGACAAGCGTGAGGATCATCTGCAAAGCAGGTTTACGGGCTGGATGTTGCTGAATTACAATAAACCGGTTACAGTCTCCTCTACTTTTGGCTCCTGCAATGCGAATTTTGCCGTAGACGAAAACATTAAGACCTACTGGTGTGCAGCCACCGGCGATAAGGAGGAATGGATCCAGACAGATCTTGGGGCAGTTTCGACTGTCAGGGCAATACAAATCAACTATGCCGATCAGGATGCCGACATTCTGGGCAAGGGATCCGGTTTGTACCACCAATACAGGATTATGGCGTCAGAAGATGGCAAAAAATGGCAGGTTTTGGTCGATAAAAGCAAAAATCAACAGGATGTTCCCCACGACTACATCGAATTGGGCAGTCCGGTTCAGGCCCGCTACCTTAAACTAATCAACCTGCATGTCCCTACCGGGAAGTTTGCCATCAGCGGATTTCGGATTTTCGGAAATGGTGAGGGTCGCAACCCGGACAAAGTGAAGGGAT
>JBAXUL010000214.1:0-3778 GCA_037129695.1 Prolixibacteraceae bacterium | reverse complement strand
TAGGGGTCATCCATGGGTTTGCCGGATTCAGCCACCTGTTTGCGCTATTGCCCAGCCTGGCCTTTCCAACCATCGTTGCATCCGTGGTTTATGTGATTGCATTTGCCTCGGGAACCATCCTGACCATGGTGTTGTTTGCCTTCATCCTGGGGTTGATCGCCCATCGCTCCGCTGAAAAAAAGAAGAAAGCATTCCTGAAATGGTTCTCCTTCTCGGGAGCCATTCTGGCCATCGCCATTGGGGTACTCTGGATCATTCACCCCGTCGGATAATATATGTTGGTTTACTCCGGAACGCAGTTGATAACCTGAACATCCATCAGCATGCCCGAACATCTACCCTTGAAACTGGCTTTGGTGCCAATCTTTAATTCGAGGAGTCTGGATTCATACTGAATGGTTTGGGCGCTGTCGACCGTACAACTGACCCCTTCCATGGCATCTTCCAGGCTAAAGACCATGCTGTGGTTTTCCAGTTTCCGAATCCCCTTGATTTCTCCTGTCACAGAAATGGCCTTGTCCAGATACTTGGTAGTCGCTAAATTCTCGTCGGATTTAAATTCCGATATCAGTTGGCTGGCTTGCAGGCTAAAGGTGGCACTTTCTTTCGACAAATCCCTGTGGGGCATGTTGAAGACGTAGTAGACGGAGGCCATTCCTATCAGGATGCCTGCCATAATCATCCAGAGTAATATCCTAAGATTCTTGCTTTTGCGCATGCTGTATGCTATTAATGTTGATAAGGCGCATAGGTCGCCTCTACCTTGATCACCACTTCTTTGGCGATTTTGTCACTGACAGCCGAAGGGATTGCAATGTTGTAATCCTGCGGAACGATCCGGAATTCTGCCATGGCTACAATAGCTGACTTTCCGGGGGTAATTTTTGCTGTAGCTACAATTTGTTTGGTCACCCCATGCATGGTGAAATCTCCCTTGACCTCTGCCGTAACCATCTTGTCGCTTTTCCAATCGATCGGAGTGGTGATCGTTCCGCTGAATTTGGCCTTGGCAAACTCTTTGTTTTTGGAAGACTCCATGTAATTTTCGTTGAAATGCTCCTCCATCAGCGCCCTGCGAAATTTGAAGGAGGTGGTCAAAACCGAAAATTTTACCTCGTTTTTTGAGATATCAATGAAGGTAGTACCCTGGTTGGTCTCGGCAACGATATCCTCCACAGGTGTTGAAGAGTTGAAGTTGATTTTGGCGTCCTTGGTGAAATAGATATTCTGCGCCTTCACCGTGGTACAGATCAAGCCAATAAAAGCAATAAACAGTATTTTTTTCATGCTTAATTTTATTTTTTATTAAACGTAAAGACCCTTGAAATATTGAATCCCAGGCATATTCCACCCTTTCCCCAGCTACTGGTCGTTTTGCCGATGAATCCACCTTCGCGCATGGACTGTGCATTGGAAAGCAGAATCTGGAACACGTGTCCGCCGGTCTCAATATCAATTCCAACAGTAAGGGGATTGTAATAAGTAACAGGAAGAACAGAGGTATTGGCCCTGTATACGTAGTAATATTCTGCATTGAGGGCAATTCGGTTCGACAATTTGTACCTGCCACCCACGCCCATGGCGAAAAGGTCGTTTTTATCAAGTTCGGTCAGAACCAGGTTGCGGTGGATAAAGGTTGGGGTAAGCTGCAATGAGAATTTTTCGTTGAACTTCCTGGCAAGCAATAATTGCTGGACAAAGGTCAACCTGGCTGAATTGTTCTTCATCAGCGGATCAGACATAGACGAAATATATTCATTACTAAAAAGGTATGAAAGCTGGAAAGGCCAGTTCTTTTCGCCACTGCTTTGCCGCAATAGCTTGATTTTTGCGAAACCGTCGATCGTCTTTTCATAGGTACTTCTTCCGATGCCAAGTTCCAACCAGTCTGTGATCCCATACTCCAGCGACAAGTGAATGGTACCGAAATCCAATCCATAAAGATTATATCCTCCGGAGTTGAGATCTCCAAACCTGTGGGAAATCCTGAATTCGAGCTGGTTCTTTTTCATCTGCTCAATGGAGTGACCATTTCCGATTCTGGTCGCTTTAAAGGTGGCAGAGGAGTATATAGTGACGGGCTTTGACTCTTGCGCCATCAGGGAATCGAGGTCCTGGCCGAATGCCGTACCGGTGGCCGCCACAATCAAACCAAAAGCCACAATGAAGTTGATGAATTTACCAGTCATGACATTAATTATTTAGCATTCCTTTACTGATCCAGGTATTGATGACCAAAATTTCGCAAGCACCCAGAGTGCCTCCACCCTTCGGCATGGCCGGAAAGCCGGAGGTGTGCTGGATGGTGCCCATCAGTTGTCCGTTTTGCACACTGACTTTTACATCAGCATAATTTTCGAGCTTGATCCCGCCTCCACTTGAACTGGCAGCAGCATTGGAATGACAGGAAAGACAATAACTGGTGAGAATTGGTTTGACCTCCGTAGAAAAATTAGTTACTGCAATGTTGCATCCTGAACTTGGTTTTCCAAAAAGGGCCTCTTCACTGTCATAGTAGCATCCTGTCAGCATCAGGAGAAAGAGGGATAAAATCAGATTTTTCATAGTCAGATTAATTTTGAACACCACCATTTGCTTGCCACAATTGAAATTGACGCATTTCACAGGTCGTCAACTTGTAACTGGGGGGCATTTGAATGGATGTCCCCTTCACTGCTGCCATCAGTTTGCCATTCGTCAAATAAGTTTTCACGTTGGCATAAGTATCGAGCAGTATACCTTTTTGCGCACCTGAACCTGAATGACAGGAGATACAATTAAGAGAAATAAGCGCGGCAATCTGTTTCTGGTAAGTGACAACGCCGGTGGTATCGCAAGCGGTTGAGCTGCATACATCATTGCGCGCTCCGTTTTTTATCCAGTTGAAAAGGCTGTCCTTGACTGCCTGTGGCAATGCAGTATAGGGCTTCGGAGGCATGCTGTTGCCTCTTACTGCTGTGTAGAGACGGCTGCTGGTCGGATTTCCAGCAACCACCAGATTAGTCATAACAGAGGCATAAGTGGTGATATTGTATCCATCCCTTCGGGTGGTTTGGTCATGGCATCCTGAAATGGCGCAAGAGGAAACCAACACCGGTAAAAGATCTCGCTGAAAACAGACTTGCTGAGACTTTACAACAACAGGAGTGGTTGGGATAATCGGCGTTGTTCCCGTGTTTGCTGCCGTAGTACTGCAGGTGGTATTCTTCGCCCCTTGGTCTATCCAGACTCTTATTATGATCCTGTCATTTTCAGAGACCGCCCCTTTTGGCGGCATAAACTGAACAAAATTCTTGCCTGTGATCGCCTGATAGGCCTTACTCCCTTGTGCATCAGAAGGCGCAATGGTCTTAAGGATGGAGGCATAGTTTGAAAAATCATAGCCGGCCTTTCCCCCTCCTGCGCTGTGGCATCCGGTGGTTGCACAACTGTTTTGGAAGATCGGTAATACATCCCTTTCAAAACAGACCGGATCCAGTGTAGTCACATTGATACCATCATGCCGGCAACAAAGTAACGTGACAAGTCCGACGACAGAAACCAACCTAAATACTTTAGATCCTGAAATTTTTTTTAATCCAATATTTTCAATCATAAAAAAATCTAACTGTAATTTTTAGTGTTGGAAGTATTTATTCTAATCCAGCAATTTACAAATGTATCCTTATTTTCAGTTAAGAACGATAAAACGAAAATATCATTCCTTAACAATATAAAAAATAGCACTAGTGTCCGGTTAAGAAAATATAATACCCTCTGAAACCCTTATCATTAAAGG
>JBAXUL010000213.1:0-3874 GCA_037129695.1 Prolixibacteraceae bacterium | reverse complement strand
CATACTCATCAATATGCTCTGCACGCCCGTAACAACAGTGATTATTTTGTAATGTCAACCATGGGTGGGGTAAATACGCTCCGTGGAAAGAAATATGGAGAGTTCGACCATTTTCTATGGGTGACCATGACACCCAATGGTCCTGATTATGCCAACTTGTTGCTAGATGGTGTTGAAGACAAGTCGATCCAAACGGCGGAGAATTTAGCTCGTGTAGAATCATTCAAATCCAATCCCCCGGTTCGGATTGAACCTTATTTCTTTAACGAAAAACCTGACAAATCCTTCTCTTACCATGTTTTATTCAATAACCAGACAAAGGAAGATCATCAATATACCGTTGAATTTGTGCCTGGGAATGGTCTCAAACCCATGCAATCAAAATTCAATAAAAGCATTGCTGCCGGAACAAAAGAGGAGATGATACTCCCTGTGCAGATCCGCGAAAAAGGAGAATGGTCGCCGATTATTGCCGAAATAAATCTAAAAGCCGAAAAATATGAATGGAACTCGAAAGTTCATGTTCAACCTTACGTGAAGTTATTTATTGATCCAGCAACAAACCCAATCATAATTGACGGCGATCTCAAGGAATGGGGCAAATTGCGTTTTTCTATTCAGGATTCTATTAGGAACGCCAGTTTTCGCTTCGATGTTCGAAATAATGATAAATTCATTTATTTGGCTATGGATGTGACTGACAAAGATATTCAAGCTGGATCTACTTATGCCAACATCAGTCAGGACGCCGCATTGGTTGTTTTTGATGCACGAACCCTTCCGATAAGTTCATTTAACCAAAAAAATGCAGATGGTGTCTTCCGCGGGGAGTGGCTCTATCTGATTGCAAGCCCAACTTCAGAAGAGTTTGATCTGGGGTTTAAGGATAAGTTGCCAGCGGGAGTGAGCGGTAAGGGGCGCAAGACATCCAAGGGATATGCCATTGAATATACTATCCCGATCGCGATGTTGCAACACTTTCAGGGGGAGGATTGGCATAACATTCGTCTTAACTTTTCAGTCATGGACAAAAATCAAGGCGATTCAGGAGAACCTGTCAGAATTAATTGGATGCCGGAATGGACAGGAAACTACCCGGGTTCAGGTATGTTTTTTAGAAAATAGTTTTGAATCCAAACTATTCTAAAGTATTTTGGGTTTGATCATTTTATCTTATAAATGGTCAAACCCAAAATTGCTAGATATCCTTATCATACAAATCATGTTTTTCAGCTTTAATCTCATCGTTGAAAAAAGTTTTCGTTACTTCTTTTTCATCCTTGAAATTTTTCCAGATGAGATAAACTATTATTAGTACCACACAAAAAACAACAATTCCGATCAGCCACCAATTTACTTCCATTGGATTTTTTTTTAAAGTTAATGAGATTAATTTCTGATATTCAATAAAACGGAAATTATTTTCATGTTTTATTATTTAAACGGTTTGGAACTTCTGAAACAATTTTTAGTATGGAGATGAATGATAAAGTCACAATCAATTTTTTTTATAAAAGGATAAAGCCACAATATCACCCGGAAATTTTTTTGTTTCTGATATGGTAAAATAGCCGGACCCATCTGAAGCAAAACAAATTGCTTCTCCCTGGTGCTCATTTCGAAAATAGTGTGCATCCAATGGTTTTCTGATCATGGCATCTAAGACATTTTCATTTGGCAGCTTTTTCCAATACCAAACTTGACCTGTAGTTCGTACTAGGATTTCGGAACCATCGGGTGAAATATCTGCCGATGTTAAAAGGTCAAAAGGAAAGGAGGCCAAATGCAGTAACTTTGTTGATGATATGGTTGACTGAGGATATCGTGCAACAAACAAATTGCTTTGGGCTACCTGCTTTGTCATGAAATACAAATCTTTAGTTAATGGGTCCAGCATCAGGGATTCTGCATTGACGGCGCCTTTGGGATAGGTAAACCTGAGGACCTCAGGAACAACATGAACAATGGTTTGAGGAGAATATGCTGTCAATACTGGTTCAGGGAATCTATACACAATAATTTGAGGATAAGCAGAATCATTATCTCCAATATCTGCGACATACAGGTAATTTTTGGAGCTTTCAGGCCCGGGACCACAGGCCAGATCTTCCCAATCCCTATTTGGAATGTTATCCAGTACAACTATTCCCAAATCATCACCTTTGGTATTCGTCATGTAAATTTCATTCCAGTTTCCGCTGTCTTCATGAGTATACAATAACCCTGCATTTGTCCTGCTACAAGCCAACCCTGATAATTCCAAAAGATCCTGACGATTCAGTTTTGTTACAATTGGAATACTGCCAAATGCGGTCGTTCTTTCAAGAAGCGACAGGTCATAATTCCCTTTTTTTACCGAATCAACTGGCAACAATCCTGAATTGGAGGTATCGGTATTATCAGTTTTTACCTCATTTGACTTGCTGCAGTTCTGTGCAAGGACAAAAATAAACAACATGAACGAGATTACTTTTAAACTCATTATTTCGTGTTACTATTAACCTTTATAAAGTTATGATTACAATTTTAAAACAAAAAGGACGATTGCTCGTCCCTTCTGAATTTCAAGCCAGAGAATCTTAATAAGTATGCTGATTGCCGGTCTTATCGGTCGGGAAAGCACCCAAATCTTTGTTCGGTGGGGTAATGTTGGCTCCGTAAATTCCTCCTGATTTAATATTTTTCATCGGGAATCCGTAGAGGGTTAGCATTGGTGCACTTGGTTTGGTAGGCATTGCATTTTTGCCAGTGCCACCTGGGTAAACACCTGCTCCAATGGCGGGAGAACCTGTTTGTAGGTTAAAATTTGCTCCTGTTGGAATCTGACAAATTCTATAGTTCCTCCCGGTACTGTTGGTAGGAATGTTGAAATTAACAAACAAAGGGTCGTACTTCAAAGAATCTGCTGCCGTGTTTATACCTGAATTAGTGCCATTTATAAGTGTTGCTCCATTTACAAAGCCATTGAAATCATAAGATTGCTTCTTGGTGAACTGAAGAGCTTCGATAAAGACCATGTATTGCTCTGTTCCTCCCATTGGCTTGCCTCTGCCAATACAGGTCAGGTTGTTGTTATAGCAGGTATTCAAGGTATCGGCTGGTTTACCTTTCTCAGAGCCATAGGTAATCCTGATCCCTTGTTTGCAATTTACGATAATGTTGTTGAAAAGAAATCCACCTGCATTGGTTTCTGTGTTGATTGAACCGTTACGCGTGGCCTTTGTCTGTCTGAATCCACAATTTACCAATGTATTGTTATAGAAATTTACATAGGTTGGCTTTCCAACATCTCCAGATGTTTTCAATCCGTTTGTTGCACCACCGAAACAAAAGTTATAAGCCATATCGCCGATACAGCCATTCTTCAGATTAATTCCTTCTCCACCAATACCACCTGTTTTTGTCAGGGTATTTCTCATGATGCTCACATAAATGTTCTGACATTTTCCAATGCAATCATCCTTGGAACCATAGAACCATGAATCTTCGATGATCATGGTGGCCATTGGAGCTCCGGTAGTGCTGCTCATAAATACTGCATTGCGTACATCACCTGCAGCGAAACCGAAATCAGGAGCATTGACTCCCCAGGGGCCTCCTGTATATTCAATATGTGTCCATCTTAACACCAATAATTTGGCTGTAGGAGAACATTGTATACCACCCCAGTAACCTTTGAATGCGGGATCATTGACCGCATCATCGGTAAAAGTTGCGTTTGATTTTGGTGTTGCAGCTGATTCAAAAGATGTAAACCAATTGGGTTTTTCCTTGGATCCATCACTAACCAAAGTACCATTGACATAAATAGCAGGTGAAGTGACTGCGGATAGTCCATCACCATGAATGATTACCGAGGCTCCGGGTTGAAGGT
>JBAXUL010000212.1:0-3918 GCA_037129695.1 Prolixibacteraceae bacterium | reverse complement strand
AGTAAAACGAAGAACCTTAGCCAATCAAATTTCAACTAAATAATGGACAACCTCACATTGTATGATGGAATAGGGTTTTGACCAGAAACCAAGGTAATCCCTAGTCCAAAAAGAAACAGAATCAAACACATTTTTTTTAGCATGGCAGTTCGTGTTAAATATTAAACAATATAATTGCCTTGCTAAACTACAGTATAACAATAATATAACCTACAACAATGAATTGACTTTTTATTTCCGGAAATCGGAATTATGCAGCGAAAGGATTGGTGGTTATTATTAATATAGAAATGGTTATAATAAAAAAAACGGCCCCGTTTCGGGACCCGAGTTTTTTGTCTATTGAAAATTTAATGCAGATTAGCGGGAAAAAGGAGGGAGTTAAATCAATTTTTGCTCCATCAATACCCGGATCAATTCAGGATTGGTGCTAACATTGTAATTTGTCCTGATTTTTTTCAAGGTCTTTTCGATGGCGGAAACCGTCGATGTTCGATTTTTCGCAATGGATTTAAGACTTGCTCCATTGGCCAATTGAACAACGATAATTCTTTCTGAGGGTTTCAGGAAATAATTTTGTTGCAAAAGTGTATTGTTTGCATTAGGGGCTGTTTTATCCAACGAATAGACCGGCATGACGGTATTCCCCTTGAAGACTTTCTCCAACGTTTCGTTAAACTCCCTTCTTTCTGCATTTTTTAACAAATAGGCACTGGCGCCATTCTCCATCATGACTTTAACCCAATAACTGTTTGTTTCCTGTGTAAAGATAACCACAGGTTTCGCTGGAAAATGTTGCCTGATTAGTTTAAGGTTTTCAAAAGGATCGCGATTTGGCAGCCATAGATCGAGAATTATGAGGTCAAAGGTTTCTGCAATAGCCTCTTGTAAAAATTGTTCAATGGTGTCTGACGAACCTGTAAGGGTGATTCCATCCTGTTTGTGCCGTAACCGCTGACGGATACCATCAACAATTATCGGGTGATCCTCAATTATATGCAATCGTATCATCCATATTGATTTTATGAATTAAAAAGGAGCTATTATTTTCCAATACACACCATGGCCGGGAACTGTATCCAGAACAACAGTACCATTAAACATGTTTACCCTGGCAAAGATATTCGAAAGTCCCATCCCTTGTGTTTCCTTCTCTTTATATGAAAACCCCACACCATCGTCATTGTACTCAATCTCTATTGACTTCTCAAAAAATCTGACTGACAAATTGATATTCGCATCCAGGGCATATTTTCTTGCATTGTTGAGCAATTCCTGAACAATGCGGTAAACATGCATCGTCACGTTTAACGGGACCGGAGGTACTGTCGTACTAATGTCAAATTTCAATTTTAATCCGCTATATCGAACTGTCTCCTGACAAAGATTGGTCAATAAAGGACCAATATCGTGTCGTTCCAAAATTTTCCTACTCATTCTGTGCGAAATACTCCTAACCTCATCTGAAAAGTTAGCTATATGCAGGCTGAGTGCATATTTTAGCTCTATATCAACAGACTGTTGCTTCTCAATTGTATCATTTACTTTTAAACATAAGGTTCCAAGAGCATCATGTAATTCCATTCCATTTTTCTCCTTTTCGTGTTCTTCTGCTTCAAGTATCAATTGTGCTGACTCAAGTTTAAGATGTTGGAACTTGTTCCGTGCACGCTGACGCAGCAAAAAATAGCCAAATGCAAAAAGGAGGATCAAAACTCCGGCGAGGGCCAACCAGAATTTCAGACGGTTGATTCTTGCATTCCTAAACGTTATTTGCTGCTCTTTCTCGACGATAATAAGATTCTTGTTCTTCAAGTCAAGCATTGCATTTAGCAATCTAACCTGCTTTTTGGCGATCATGTTATCAGAAAATGCTCTGGCAAGAGTAGATTTCCGAAGCCAAACCACCGCATCTATGTATGCTTTTTTCTCAATCAGGATATCCGCATAGGTGTCATAAAGGATAGGAAACCAGTCATAACTGTTATTTTTGGTTGCAATTGGAATTGCTTTTTCAACAATACATTCTGTTGCTTTTTTTAAATCGTGTTTTTCAAGATAAAAATAGGCCATGTTGTTATATGCACCGATCATAGCAATAGGGATTCTGCAATTTCTCCCCATTTCAATAACCTTATTGTAATAAAACATAGCAGAATCAGGGATTTCCTGTCGCAAACCAAGATTTACAAGGAGATCTGCTCTTTCAACTTCAGTACCTTTGATTGATTCCATGAGTTGTACTGCTTTCTTCAACATACCAATAGATTCCGTAGTGTTCTTATTGAATTGAGCAAGGTTACCCAAAGCAATCCCCATTTCCCTTGGCAGGTTGTGTTTTTTTGCGATAATAAATGCAGAATCATAAATCGTTTTAGCCATGCTCGAATCTTCGGTAGCCTGATAAATTGTTGCAAGGGCATTTAATGAACTGGAAACAGCCGCTGACTGACCATAACGGAATCCAGATTGAATGGAGGAATCGAGAAGAATGATTGCATTTTTAAAATCAGTTGCATCGATGTATTGTTGCGCGATATTATAATAAATGCTTCCACGTTCTTTTTTAAACGAGGTGGCTTCACTAATTGAAAGGGCCCGGGTTAAAAAAAACGAGGCAGAATCTTGAAGAGTTACTAATAATACAAGTCCTTTTACATTCAAAGATTTCACAATTAATTCTTCAGAATTAATTCTAGAAGCCAATGAAACAGCCCTTGTAGCATAATTATATGCCTGTTTTGTATCAGTATTCATTAATGCTACTGCCAATGAATCCCACCGCATAATTGAATCAGAATCTTGCTTATTTACGAGTGAGGAAATCTTTAATCCTGAAGGGGATTGCCTACATGATGAAATGCATATTAATAAACATAGTAAAAAACAATTTTTCAACCATTTAATATCTATCTGTTTTAGGCTCATTGATAATTATTTTACAATCGTCCAAAGATAGCCAAATCTGACAATAATATAAGAATAATGACTGATAGCCTATCAACTGGTACATAAAATGAAATTTCAATACATTAAAAGAAATAGAGGAGAACCATTATAGTAAAACCATCCTAATGGTTCAGGAGGAATAAAAATGCCCCGGAAAACCGGGGCCAAAAATCATAAGGAACCTTCATCAGCGAAAGAATAATAAACATCATTAGCAACAATTATGTGATCCAGAACAGATATTTCAAGTAAAACACCGGCATCTTTGAGTTTCTTTGTAATTTTCATATCTGCTTCACTTGGAGTAGGTTGCCCTGACGGATGATTGTGACCGAGGATTAAAGATGATGCATGGTGTTCTAGTGCAATGAAGAATATCTTCTTAGGATCAACCACGGTGCCAGAGATTCCGCCCTCAGAGACTTTCACCGTTTTCATGATCTTGTTTGCTCGATTCAAGAGCAGCATCCAGAATTCTTCATATGGCAGCTCGCCAATCAGGGAGTGGAAAACCGTATATGCATCCTGGCTTCGGGAAATTTTAGGTTTGACAACTACTTCGGCAGCATTTCTTCTGCGGGAGAGCGCAAACATGGAAGCAATCTGGCAGGCACGTTGTTTTCCGATGCCTTTTACTTTCTGAAGGTCAGATATTCCAAGCTTCCAGAATTCGCAGAGGTTGTTCTGGCAGGAAGCCATGATTTTCTGAGCAATGTCAAGGGAGTTTTCCTGGGGAGTGCCTGAGCCGATCAGAATACTGAGCAGTTCTGCATCAGAGAGGCTTGCAGTGCCTTTGAGTAGTAACTTCTCGATTGGAATGTCATCTTCTGCCCAAAATTGCATTGGGATCCTGTTCTCGTAAGTTGAGCCATTTTGCAGGCCTGGTTGTGAATCCATGAATGATTTTTTCATCGTTGAATGGTTTTATGCAGCTATCATGGCCGCGGTTAGTACTGAAATCTTGCTGCA
>JBAXUL010000211.1:0-3947 GCA_037129695.1 Prolixibacteraceae bacterium | reverse complement strand
AATGAATCACTGATCAGAACCATCCCCTTCGGAATAAATATTGTGGATGAAGAAGGCAATATCCTATTTATCAGTGAAAATCTGAGAACGACTTTTGACGGGAGTGATATTGGAAAGAAATGCTGGTCTCTTTACAAGGACAATAAGGAGCAGTGTACAGGTTGCCCGTTGCACAAAGGTATCACCATCGGAGAAACAGAGTACTATGTGACGGATGATGTGATGGGAGGGAAAACCTACCAGATCAGCCATACAGGGATGATGTTTCAGGGGAAATTATCGATGTTGGAAATATTTCAGGATATAACAGATCGCAAGAAATCAGAGTTAAAAATCAAAACACTTGGTGCTGTTGTAGAACAAAGCCCATCAATGACCGTTATTACCGATCAGAATGGGAAAATTGAATACATCAATTCGGTTTTCAATACTTTCATGCAATATTCCCTGGCAGATATTGTAGGTAAAGACCCGTGGATTTTTAACCTGAAGCGCCATACTCCGGAGTCATACAAAGCGATGTGGGATAGTTTGCGCCAGGGAGACGTTTGGAAAACAGAGTTTCAAAACAGAAAGAAGGATGGGACTCCCTACTGGGAAGAGGTGACAGCATTTGCGTTAAAAGATGACCATGGAAATATTTGCAACTACATCATCATTACCAATGATAACACGGAGAGAAAGCGTCTGTTGGACGAACTGATACTTGCCAAGGAACATGCAGAAGAAAGTGACAGGTTAAAATCAGCCTTCCTCTGCAATATGAGCCACGAAATACGAACACCCATGAATGGCATTCTGGGCTTTGCTGATCTCCTGAAAGAGCAGGAGCTTTCCGGGGAGCAAAAGGCTTCCTATATTGAAATTATCAAGAAAAGCGGGGCCCGGATGCTCAATGTCATCAACGACATCATAGAAATATCGAAAATTGAAGCGGGATTAGTTAAAGTAAATACTGAGGAGTCAAATATCAGTGAGCAACTGGAATTCATTTATTCATTTTTCAAGCTGGAAGTGGAGGCCAAAGGCATGAAGATTGTATTGAGAAACATGCTTTCCTTCCGTGATTCCCATCTAATGACGGATCGCGAGAAACTATATGCCATTCTTACCAATCTGGTTAAAAATGCCATTAAATTCACCAGAATGGGCTCAATTGAATTGGGTTGTGCGCGAAAGGGTGATTTCATTGAATTCTATTTACGGGATACAGGTGTCGGAATTTTATTCGAGCAGCAGCAATTGATATTCGAAAGATTCAGACAAGCCAGTGAATCCCTGGCCAGGGAATATGAGGGGGCAGGTCTTGGATTGGCCATTTCAAAAGAATACGTTGAAATGCTGGGTGGCAGAATTTGGCTGGAGAGTGAATTGGGGAGAGGATCTGTCTTTTATTTTACGCTTCCATACATCAAGTCCAAGGTCGTTGATGCAATTTTGCCAGACGTAACATCCCATCTTTCTAATGATCATTTTGTCAATGATTTGCTGGTTTTAATCGCTGAAGACGATTCCATTTCAGACCGGTTGCTCTGTGAATTGATCCAGCCTTTTTGCTTCAAAATACTTGAAGCCAAAACCGGGTATGAGGCGGTAGAAGCCTGCAAGAACAATCCTGATATTGATCTCATTCTGATGGACATTCTAATGCCCGAAATGAATGGATACGATGCCATCAGGGAAATCAGGAAATTCAATAAAGATGTAATCATCATTGCTCAAACTGCTTATGGACTCTTAGGTGACCGGCGAAAGGCCATGGAGGCAGGATCCAACGATTATATTCCAAAACCAATTAGCAAGGACGAATTAATGACCATATTAAAAATGCATTTAAAAACTTCAATTTGATTATTTATGCACGGTATATTTATGGAATATTTGAAGATCCTGAAAAGTATTGAATTTCCTTTTTGAACATTGGTGGTTTCAAGAAACCGTGAGATGGCAATTGTTCCTTTTAATTTTAGCGTCAATGGCAAAAATGCATGAATTCGCATTTGATTATTTTGAGCCAATGCCCGATACCTGCCAGTAAATCATTTGTCTGGAGTTTAACCTTAGTTTCTGATCATTCTCTCAGGGATAAGTGTATTTCTTCATTGATGCATTAGAAGTTGACGGGGTTACCTTCACTTCCTTCAAGGCAGCCCCTCGTTGAAAGCTAGTTCATGCCAGTCTTTCCGAATACCTTCAACATGAGTTCCGGTAATCCGACTGACTTTCTGAATATTTTCATTTTTCAGTCAAATCGGTTATTCGATCAATTTAACTTTCAGTTACCATATTTGACTCAACAATCCTTTTAATGGTCTTTTGCAGACATTCGTCACAACTGTGCGCACACTTTCGCACAGTACATCATGATGAGACATATTTCTTGAGGCAATTCTGTATGATTGCATTTTTGAAATGTTTCATATGTTGCAATTAATCAATGATATGAAAAAATAATGTGGGAAAAACAGGTGATAAATTATTACTGGTACGATATTTGTCAAGGTCTATAATGACAATGATACCTAATCGTTTTTTCAATTAACCGTTTAATAAAAGTGTTTTCCTTTACCTGAATCGTTCTTATTGATGATTGTAGGATGTTTTTTGGATTGTTGCTAACCTAAACCATTACTGCTGATTCCGTCCTCAACTGTTTGCATCCTATATATCAATAGATTATCCCTTATTAATCCCTATTTATTACATCATTATTTCCGTTTTCTGATCCGGGAAATTTTCATTATCGAAAGAAACAATGGTTTCTTATCTGATGCAAATTCCGGCAGGATAAATCTTATTGTGTTTTTTTTAACACATAGGACTACAATTCACAGTAATCCCTGACTGTGAGTAACCGATGAGAATATTTTGATTAATCAGCAATCTAACTTAATATGAAATCCCTGGAAACAAGTTTCCGCACGAACTGAAAATGAATATTTTGGTATTCAAACCGACCTTAAAAAACAAATTCCTATACGTATGAAAACAACTGTAAATTCCCGTAAAAACGAAATGAATTTTACAACTTCCTTATTTGCGAAAAAATCTTTTGCACAAGGGAGTGTCTCTGGAGAGAAATTCCTGACAGTGCCCTATGCATTGATTGTTCTGTTGATTTTTGTGTTTCTGAGTTTGTCAGGACCGAACTTATTTGCCCAGGGTGTTGGTATCAGCGAGACAACCATTACACCGGATGCCAACGCAATTCTGGAACTTAAATCGACATTGAGAGGATTCCTGGCACCTCGAATGACTACCGCTCAACGCACAACGCTGGGTCTTATCCCACCTTCCGAGGGGATGCTGGTATTTGATACAGATACCCAGTCCTTCTGGTATTTTAGCAGTGGCTGGAAAGCCATTTCCGCAGGTATGATCAATGGGGCCAATGGGGGAACCGGAGTAGACAATTCCGGAAAAACCATTACTCTAGGTGGTAACCTGACAACAATTGGTGCGTTTCCAACCACGTTGACCTCAACCGGGTCTACATCCATTACGCTGCCAACGTCAGGCACACTTGCGACACTGGCAGGAACTGAGGCTTTAACGGGCAAGACTATCAATGGAATAACGCTTAATGCAGCTGCCACCGGCTTTTCCCTGTCGGGTGGAACAATTTCCAAAACCCTGACAGTTCCATTGGATGCCACCGTTAGTGGCACCAATACCGGCGACCAAACCCTCTCCGGTTTGGGCGGGGTAGTCGCCAATGCGGCCATCGTTGCCGGAACCAATACAAAGGTCACTTATGATGCCAAGGGTCTGGTCACTGCCGGATCGGCAGCCACAACCGCTGATATTGCAGCGAGTACAGATCGGAATTATGTCACTGATGCACAAGCGGTAGTGATAGGTAATACTTCGGGCACCAATACCGGCGACCAGACTTTGTCGGGTTTAGGCGGAGTCCCGAACACAAGAATGGTGAACGGGTATGCCTT
>JBAXUL010000210.1:0-4044 GCA_037129695.1 Prolixibacteraceae bacterium | reverse complement strand
CTGTTCTTCCTTGTATTTCTGGGCCATCGGCACTTCGAAGAGTTTCTTGACTGTGGTTAGTGCCTGGGTCGCCCCCTGAACAAATCCGTCGAACATTCCATCTGTTCCAAGAAAAGCTTCGCCGATAGTTCGCTGCAATGCTTTCCAGCTTTTCCCAAGCAGGATTAACCGGCCTTCAGTGGTTTTCATCTCGTCTTCTGCCAGACCTTTATATTTACTGGCAACAATATCTATGGCAGCGCCATGGTAGAGTTGTTCTTTCGACAGGTCTTTGAATTGACTGGAAAGTTTTTGCAAGCCCTTTGCCAGCCGTCCTTCCATTGTACCATCAAGGTCTTCGACAGCTTTTTCCAGAGTTTGGCCGGTGACAACTGCCAGATCCTGGGCGGCTAAAATGGTTTTGCGGATTTGTTCCGGAGTTCTGCCCTGGATGGCCAGGAACTTTTCTGCCTGTTCGATCTCCAGGCGGCTATCCTTGGTTGATCCGGATCGTTCTTTGGCCAGATTGATCAGTTCACGCTGGACCGCTTTGTTGCCTTCCAATACATCCAGAAGCAATTTTTCGGCATCCCTCAGTTCAATGGCCTTCTGGATGCCGCCTTTGACATAATCTGCAATTGCTGTGACCGAAAAGGCTGCGGCCATTGCCCCTCCCATTTGCAAAGCGGCACCTTTCAGTGAATCGAACAGGCCTCCCATGCCGCCAGCATTCTTTTTCATCTCATCTCCCACAGCCCTTGTCTGGCTCCGGATCTCAGCAAGCTTAGTATTGAGTTCCTGCAATTGCTTTGATTTATCAGCAAACTCCTGGGTATTGGTCTTGAGACCTTTGAGTTCTGCATTCAATGCCCTGGCTGATCCTTCAATCTCCTTCAGCGTTGCATTGGCCTGCTGACCGTTCAGGATAACGGTTGCCCTGGCTTCTTCTGTCATTTTTGCCATGGCCTTACTTTATGGAATTGTCGTTGATGTTCTCCGAGATCACCACCTGGGCTTTCCTGCCATATTCTTTTTGAAGGATTTCGAAAAGGCGTTGAGCTTCGCCATAAAAGGTCCGGGAATACCATTTCTTGGGTTTACGAACCTGTCCCATCATTTTATCGGCCAAAACCCGGCTGCCCTTTGAAACCGGGCGGTCTCCGAGTTTGGTTCCTTTGCCTACACCCATATCCAGGAACTTTCCGTAATAATTGAAAGCAAATTCGATCCGGTCCACGTTTCCGCGGGCTCCGGCGATGACTTTGAACTTGAAACTACGATTGAGGTCTCCTGAGGAATTCTGACCGATTTTCATTCGGCTCAGGTTCTTCCTCCATAGTTGAATGGTGATCTTAGCCCAGGCTTCGGCTATTTCACGTTCGGAAAGTTTGGGTTGAGGCTTTCTTTGCATTGGGCAAAGGAAAGCACAATTCTATAGTTTAAAAAGGACAAAAAAAAAGCGATAAATTACCGCTTTTTTTCTGAGATTTGAATATAAAGAATAGTTTCTACTTTTTGGGGATTTGCTTTGGATTTTCATGTTTCCTAAACATAATCTTAGCAGTATCTTTAGGAGTAACTACAAGCTTACTGACTTCTTGCTTTACAGGTTTTTGAGACGGTTGTTCTTGACTAACTGAAGAGAATTGAAAAAATAACCAAAAAATAAATGATAAAATAAGAATTATCCCTGTTGACATGCTAAAGTAAAACCTATTATCCAAAAAGAATTTTACTTTCTTTATATACCTCTCTCTTTGCCCAGCAGTGCGATTTTTTTGGAACTCATCAGACTTAATATAATTCCCAATTGAGTCAACTGTTGCTAAAAAAACCGTATATATTCCTATAATTAAACCTGGGAAAACAACAAAAAAATCTCTCATTCTTTGTGACTACTTTAGCTTAACATGATCCTTCCACAATTCACTATGAAGTGTACACATTTTTTCACGAATAATTAAATCAATGCGAAAGTACCCATCAACGGGATAAAACACCTTAACTTGATTTTCAAATTCCCCGGGATTATCTTTGATTAATTCAAATTTTAAAGTTCTGTTTCCTTTCTTTGGAACATGATGTTCCCCACCTTCTTGAACCAAATAATCTGGTCTATGTGTGACACCATCCACGCCTTTATATTGATATCTAATTCTCTCCTTCATGTCCATTGCATAGATATCAAGTTGAGGATTTTGCTTTCCTTTTAATAATGTAGCGAGTCTATCCATATAATCTTTCATTAAATCAGGATGATCACGCAGATCAATAAGCATACCTTTAAGTTCTTCTTCTGCAATGTCTTGACCACGCAATAAATAATATTGATTCGAGCTTATTTCTTGATATGGATATGTAACATATTGGAATCTTAAAATATAATAGCCAGGTTGAATACCGTCAATTGTTAAGACAGTAAAAGGCATAGATTCAAGTACTTCATTTGTTTTTTTTCTAGTTTTCTGATCAGGAAAACTTACAGAAACCTTAGCCTGTTGATCACCAAGTAGCCAATAAATATGTTCTTTGCCATTATATTTGCTATCGGAATGAAACCTTACCCTAAGACACTTAGCTTCATAATCTGTTACAATCGTTCTAGAAATAGATTGCTTCGAAATTAAATCATTAAAATCTGCAAGGAAGAATTTCTTACTAAAAATTGAATCGGAAATATCTTTCGGGGGTTCTTTCAATCCAGGGAAAATTAAATCAATCCGACCATTCTGTTGTTGAGCCTCTATGCCAATGGTAGAATAGATTGTCGAAAAACCTACATCCTTTTGATCCGGATTCTGTTTTTTGTAAGGTTCAATACAGACAATGTCTTGTATCCAGTTGATATTGACATTTTCAGAACAAGCTATTATACACATAATGCTTTAATTATGAGATATATATACAAAATAGACATATTATAAAGTGTGCAAATATATAACACAATTGTGAAATAACAAACAATAACGGCAAAAACTTACGAAAAGTAAGTAAAAAAACTCCCTAACCTCATCCTTGCAAAAAAAAGTTATTAACAACTTGCTGGGAATATGTCATAACCACTAAAACCAATGTAACTTTACAATTATTAATTTAGGAATTCAAATTTTATCTTTTCCGCTCGATTTCATTAATTTTTTACTTAAAACTGACAAAAATGAAAAATATCGTTACAACAAATAACGCGCCAAAAGCAATTGGCCCTTATAGTCAGGCTGTAGAAAAAAATGGCATTTTGTATATTTCTGGTCAAATTCCAGTCATTCCAAATACCGGAAAAGTTGTTGATGGAGGTATTGTAGAACAAACTGACTGTGTAATAAATAACATCAAAGCCATTCTAGAGAGCGCTGGATATACAATAGATGATGTTGTCAAGACAACTTGCCTTCTTAATGATTTTAACAACTTCTCTGCAATGAATGAAATATATGAAAAATATTTTCATACATCACCTCCTGCAAGGGTTTGCTACCAAGTTGTCAAACTACCTCTAGACGTAAAAGTTGAAATTGAAGCTATTGCGATGAAATAGCAAATTTAGTGTATTTTAATTATTAGATGACCATCTTTCAAGATTAATATCCAATATTAACATATCTTGAAATTTAAATGAATAAATCACCCCGAAATCGTTATCAAACACCGGTCCCAGCATCTCATAACTCACAGAATTGATATTGAACACTGGAATGGCTTTCAGGGCAAGTGGTTCACATTTCATATGGTCATGCAGCATCCGGGCAATGACATCGGTTCCGATATGCTTCATTTTTGAAACAAGCTGCATTTCACCGGAAAAGTCGTCAATCTGATCAAGGTGGCCGATGATCAGGAATCCACCATTGACAACATCCAGGATATTATCCAGGTTTGAAGCTTCAAAATTCCCGGAAAGGCTGGTCAGGATCAGTGCCGGATATTTGATGTTTGACCGCAAAGCATCCAACGGCTCATTTATATCCATCATGTAGAAATCATTGATTTCCTTGTGCTCCCTGGCAATCGTGCGGAAATACTCAACGTAGCTGTTAATGTCGGTCATAGGATTCGATCTTACTCATA
>JBAXUL010000021.1:0-47452 GCA_037129695.1 Prolixibacteraceae bacterium | reverse complement strand
ATATCAGCCGACATGGGGTGTATGCAGACAATAGTCGTGCCAAACCCACTAAAGAGGGCAAAAGAACCCTTCAGCAAGCTCAGGGCAAGAAAAGGCAAAAGGATAAAGTGGCATTTGTTTGGGATTGATGTTTCGCTTTACAAAAGTTGCAGGAATTACCAGGAAACTTGATCAAAGCGTCCCTCACTTTAGCTATTATTCTTTTGCCTTCTTCAACTATAACAAATAACTCGGAGGTATGTTTAAACAAAAGAAGCCCCGTATTTTGCTATACGGGGCTTCTTCAGACAATGCAGGAATTTACACCTTGCGTTTGTCCATATGCTTCTGATAGCGGTTCATGAATTTGTCGACGCGACCAGCGGTATCGACCAACTTCATCTTGCCGGTATAGAAAGGGTGAGAAGTATTTGAAATTTCCACTTTCAACAATGGATAATCAACACCTTCAATTGAGATGGTTTCTTTTGATGCAGCGGTTGATCTTGTGATGAATGTATGCTCGTTGGACATATCTTTAAAACAAACCAGCCTGTAGCTTTCCGGATGTATTCCCTTTTTCATCTGATAATAATTTTGTTTTTCAGTGGTCAGATGGAACTCCCAATCTTCATTCTCCTACAGTGGAAAATTTCATTTTGATCGTTTCCCGACTCCTTATTTATATCTTTTAATCCTTTTCTTTCCTCAATTACGGGTTGCAAAGATAAGGATAATTCATAAATCCACAACTCTTTTCTAAAAAGTTTTTTATGCAAAACCGATGAAATCCATCAGTTTATTGTCTGATCAGTTTTAGCCTCATTGTTGCCTGCTTTTTCCCGCTCTTCTCTCAGTAACCTGACATCCTTGACCAGCATCGGCGCACGTTCGAAGGGTGTATTCCTGTCAAAAAGATAGCGCATGGTGTAATGAGTCTTGGTATGTACACCGCCCACCGACATGTACATCGCCACCATTTTGGGATTAAAATCGCCCACCCACGACAGTTCAACCTCCTTGTACCAGGGTTTCCTTTTCATGATCTTATCCAGATGCCAGAAAACGGCCGATTCGAGTCCACTCCCCTGAAACCTGGGTACAACACCCATGATCAGAATCCGGCTACGTGTAATCGTTCTCCTCTTTTGATACCAGAAAAATTTCAACAAGCTCCACGCGTTCAGCTTACCACCCATTTTAGCCAGCAGCTGGTTCCAGTCGGGGATCATCCCGAAAAACAATACCGGTTCCTCATCGTGATAGGCGAACCAGATAAACTCCTCATCGGCAATGAGTTTGGCAATTTTCATCATTCCACGGATATCATCGGGATCGACTTCCTGGTGATTGTCGTGACTGGCCCATGCCTCTTCATAAATATGGGTGAACTCACTGAGATGCTTTTCCATATTTTTGAACCTGACATGTTCAAATCTGAAATGCGGTTTTTGTGCCACCCATTCCGCAATTCGCCAGAACCTTTCAGGGAATGGATTTTCCCGGCGGATGTGGTAGGTATACTGTTCAAAGTAGACCTTGAATCCATAGGCTTCGAAAAGAGCCAGATAGTAGGATTTATTGTAAGGCATCCCAAATCCCTGGGGCATAAAACCCTTGACCAGCAAGCCCCAGTTGATCAGGTTTTCGCCAAAATTGACAGGACCGTCCATGGCCTCCATGCCACGCTCTGAAAGCCAGGCCTTTGCTGTATCAAAAAGAAGGAAAGCTGCCTTTTGATCATCCATACACTCGAAATATCCTATGCCTCCTGTAGGTTGCCTGAAGGTGTTGCATTTGCTTCCATTGATGAAAGCCCCGATCCTACCGATGGTCCGGCCGGCGGCGTCATTCAGGATCCATCTTGTTCCGTCTCCGTTTTTGAAAAATGCGTTTTTCGAGGGATCAAAGGCGCTGTCGGCCATCACTTCTAGCGGTGGAATCCAGTTCGGATCACCCTTATAGATCAGGTGTGCGACCTTGTGAAATGCTGCCACCGTTAACTTGTCCTTTACTTCAATTATTTGCATACTGACAATTCAAACATGAAGTTAAAATCAATTGGAGGATCTCCTGCTAACCAGATCTTTCACTGCGTCGCACTCCAGCTGACCAATAAGTTGCTCCGCATTCTCCAGTGCTACGGGCGAATCCAGTGTCCTGAGCAGATGAGCCTGCTGAAGGGCTATTTCGTACAATGCAAGATTCCGCATGGCAATCTGAACGAAAACACGCCTGAAAACAAGCGAGAGCTTCGCATCTTTTGCCAGTGGCGGGAAAAGCTCGAGAAATTCTTCGAAACGCTCACTTTTCGCTGAATGATCTGTCAGAGCAAGCCTTCCCATCATCAATAAACCTGTAATCTTACATAGCGTCTTCTTTCCCAGACAAAACTCAATGGCCTTTTCGTAGGCAAAAGGTGTTTTCGAAAACAGATTCATGGCAGTTTGTTCAGCAATCTCAGTATGTTGAATCTGCTTCACCCAAAAATCCATCTGGTTTTCAGTGACTGATTCGGGAATTTCCAGCAAAGTAGCCAGGATCATTGTTTCGCGCCACTGCTTATTCCAAAGTTTAAGTGCAAGCAAATGATTCGGGGTATACCCTGCGGCCAAAAGTTGCAATGAAACTACAGATGCACCCAGGTTCAATTTGTATACGACTCCCCTTTGGGTCATTGATTCAGAAACCTCTCCATTTTGCAAAGGCTTTACTTTTCTAAGTATCTCCTGGTATACCCTTTCCGAAACAGGATCATCGAGCAAATATTCCATCCGTGATATTTATGTACGTTGCTTGCAAAAATAACAACAATCTTTTGTCTAATTCGAAAAACAGCCCTATATTTGCCGCTGAAACGACCAAGAATGAATCTTTCAAAAAAAGAATACAATTATTGGGAGTTGCATCTGGCAAATAAGATACAAAATTACTTTCAGATGAAATATGGTGGATGTAGCTCAGTCGGTTAGAGTAGTGGTTTGTGGTACCATTGGTCGTGGGTTCGAATCCCATCTTCCACCCAAAGAAAAGCCCTTGATGCAGAAAATGCGCTTGAGGGCTTTTCTACTTTAATAACAGTCATATTCCACATCCCTGCCGGGAAAGTCAAACAGCTAAATTTATTCTGAATCTCATGATGACAACTGCAAAATTCCGTTTCATTTTGATGTTGAACGCTTTGTTCCTGGTTTTCAATTTACTGGGAGCCAATCCATCCATTGCTGCAGATATAACAAAGGCTGCACTCATCCCTAAACCTGTATCTGTCAAAGCAACAACAGGTCACTTTGAATTAAAAAACAATGCTGTCATCCGGATCGGGTCTGACTCCCCCGAAATGCAGAAAGTTGCCGGATATCTTGCCGACTGCCTCCATCCGGCCACCGGATATGATATCACGGTTCAGGCTTCAGGTGAAATACCCTCATCCAACTGTATTCTACTTGAAACAACATTGAATCAAGAGAATCTTGGAAAGGAAGGCTATGAATTAAACATATCCAAAGAGCAGATCAAACTGGCTGCCAATACTCCGGAAGGTATTTTCAGAGGGATTCAAACGCTTCGTCAACTTTTCCCTGCCAAAATCGAGAGCAAAGAACTTCAGCAAGGCACGTGGCAGGTACCGGCCGGAATAATCGTGGATTATCCGGTCTATTCCTACAGGGGATCTATGCTGGATGTGGCCAGACATTTTTTCGGCCCGGAGGATGTCAAAAGGTACATTGACCTGATTGCCGCCTACAAAATGAATGTATTGCACCTGCATCTCGCAGATGATCAGGGCTGGAGGATTGAAATCAAATCGTGGCCGGCACTTACCGAAATAGGGAGCACCACGCAGGTTGGCGGCGGAAAGGGAGGCTTTTATTCCCAGGATATTTACAAGGATCTGGTGCAATATGCAGCAGACCGTTATATTACCATTATCCCTGAAATCGATATGCCCGGCCACACCAATGCAGCCCTGGCCTCAGTTCCTGAATTGAATCCTGATAACCAGCCGACCAAACTTTATACCGGAACCAATGTTGGTTTCAGCACCCTGCAAACAAACAAGGAATTTACCTACAAATTTCTGAACGACGTCATCCGCGAATTAGCTGGTATGACACCGGGTCCCTGGATCCATGTTGGCGGCGATGAATCGCATGTCACAAAAAAGGAGGATTACATACCATTTGTCGAAAAAGTGCAGGAGATCGTTCTTGCTAACGGAAAGCTGATGATTGGCTGGGATGAAACCACCCTTTCTTCATTGAAGCCGACTACCGTTGCCCAATACTGGTCAAAAGCGGAAAATGCCACGCGGGGCGTATCCAAAGGGGTAAAGATCATCATGTCGCCTGCTGCGAAAGCCTATCTCGACATGAAATACAATACGAAAACAAAACTGGGCTTACATTGGGCAGGATATATCGAAGTCGATGCAGGATACAAATGGGATCCGGCCCAACTTGTTCCGGGAATTTCAAAAGAGAATATCCTGGGTATAGAGTGTCCACTCTGGTCGGAAACCGTCACCAACATCAGCGAAATTGAATATTTGGTTTTCCCGCGTCTGCCCGGTTATGCAGAGATTGGTTGGACTGCCGGTGCTGACCGCAAATGGGATGAATATAAAATCAGGCTGGGACACCAGGCTTCACGCTTCAAAGCCATGGATATCAACTACTATCCCTCAGCATTAGTCCCCTGGAAATAAACTGACAAATCCGAACTGATTCCAAGTGAGTAGTAATAACTAAAATAAAATTCGTTACTAACAAAGTTACACAAGTGCAAGAAAAAAAATGGTGGGTCTATTTCTATCTTATTTTGACCATGATATTTTGGGCCCTTTCATTTGTATGGGTGAAAGAGGTTTACCTTGTGTACGGCCCTCTTACCACCGTATTATTCCGACTCATCATTGCCACTCTGATTCTCTTGGTATATGCCTATACAACAGGCAAACTGGTGAAAATTGACAAAAAAGACCTGCCAACTTTTGTGCTGCTGTCATTTCTCGAACCTTTTCTCTACTTTATGGGAGAAAGCTTCGGATTGAAGTATATTTCGAGTACCGTGGGGGCCATTATTGTTGCGACCATCCCGCTATTTTCACCCCTTGCTGCGGCCAGGTTTCATGGCGAAAAAATTTCCATCCGAACCTTTCTTGGCATACTCCTCTCATTTTTAGGTGTTTCAATTGTCGTTTTCGACTCATCATTTAATCTGATAGCCTCACCGATTGGAATAATCCTGGAATTTTTGGCTGTCTTGTCAGCCATCGGATACATTGTTGTTTTGAAAAAACTGGCAGTAAAATATAGTCCTACCTCCATCATTACCTACCAGAACCTCTTCGGAATCGTCTACTTTTTGCCGCTTTGGCTTATTTTTGAATTCAGGGATTTTACGGCCATACAATTTAATTTTACTGCCTTTGCCGGAATTTTGAAGCTTTCAATATTCGGCTCCTGCATTGCTTTCATTTTCTATGCCAACAGTGTCAAAAAACTGGGAATCAACAGCGTAAATATTTTCATCAATCTCATTCCTGTTTTTACGGCACTATTTGCATGGTACATCCTGGACGAACCTCTCACACTGAGAAAATTTACTGGAATCGTTGTGGTCATCGCAGGTTTACTTCTGGCTCAGGTAAAACTAAAAAAATCAATTGCTAAGATTGTCGCGATCCAGCAAGATGCCGGGAGATGATAGGGATGATTCTCCAATCTATATTGAAAATGACCGAAAAACAGAAACCCGAAATCAAAATATTTTGCTGATCCGATGAAGGTATATCCGACCAAAGACAATGTCCGAAAAATGGCACTGGATGTCAGGGATGAAAACGAACGTTTCTTTAAGCGACTCAAGAAAAAAATTCCGGGAAACCTCGATGAAATCGTTCATGATCTGCATGATGAGGCATTCAGCAATTTCGATTGCCTTACCTGCGCCAACTGTTGCAGCAGCATTAGTCCGATGATCACCGACAAGGATGTGGAAAGACTGGCAAAACCCCTGAAATTGAAACCATCACAGGTCATTGAGCAGTACATGCACCTCGATGAAGACCATGATTACGTTTTCAACACCGCCCCCTGTCCTTTCCTGATGGCAGACAACTATTGCTCCGTTTATGAATACCGGCCAAAAGCCTGTCGCGAATATCCCCACACCAACCGGAGAAGATTCAGCCAACTGCTCAACCTGACCCTCAAAAACTGCGAAGTATGCCCGATCGTTTTCGCGGTAGTTGAAGGACTGAAGGAGAAACTTCCCTGAACTTGAAGGCTGCATATTAATCGCTTGATTTTTCCTAATATTGTTGGGTTGATTACAGCCAATGAATCGTATCCTGCTCACTCTTTCTTTCACTGTAGCATTGATCCCCTCGTTGTACGGGCAAATGGCCGGCGAGGGTGTTTTTAATTTCCTTCAACTGACCAACTCTGCCAAAACTGCAGCTTTGGGGGGCATCCAGGTGGCCTTGCCTGATGCAGATCCGGAGTTGTTGCTTCAGAATCCTGCGCTTTTGTCTCCTGCAATGAACCGCACCCTCTCCGTGAATTATGCGACCTATCTTGCCGGGATTGGTTTCGGATACGGAACCTATGCCAGGGATCTCGGCAAATATGGAATGGCTGCGATTGGAATCCAGTTCGTCGATTACGGACAATTTGTCGCAGCAGACGAAACGGGATTGATCACCGGCAATTTCAGTGCTTCAGATTATGCCCTGACGCTAACCTGGAGCAAATCGTTCAAAGACATCTTCACGATAGGTGCCTCACTGAAGCCTGTCTATTCCCATCTTGAAAATTATCAGTCCTTCGGCATCGCCTCCGATCTGGGAATTGTTCACCATACACCTGACAAACTGACTACGTTTGCATTATGTATTAAAAATATTGGAACCCAGTTGACCGACTATTATGAAGTTGGAACCCATGAAAAAATAAACTGGTCCCTTCAGCTGGGTTATACCCACAAACTGATGCTGGCCCCACTCCGCTTTAGTGTCACCGCCTACGATTTAAACAACTGGAATACAGGAGTAAAAATCACTGATCCCAACGGTATTTATACCACTTCGCCCGATCAGTCCCCGTTCTCATTGGTTATGCGTCACATGTCACTGGGCGCAGAAATCTTTCCTGAGAACACAGTCACTTTTCGGATTGGGTACAATTACCGCAGGCACAATGACCTGTATGTGGCAGGCCAAACCGGACTGACAGGATTTACAACAGGACTGGGCTTCAACCTTCCAGCAGTTCATTTCAATTATGCTTTATCCGGTTATTACCAAAATGGCATTGTACAGAATTTCTCGGTTACGGCAGACCTGTCTCGTTTCAAAAGGTAGATTGTTTCTCAATATGGGTAGTCAATTTACACCCGAAATCAAATACTACTTCAGAACCATCCTCCATAATAATTGCGAATGATTAACTTTGCAACAAAGTAGATAACATGTCTGAGTCGAACGAAAAGAAAATTATTATTGCCATTGACGGATACTCCTCATGTGGGAAAAGCACAGTAGCCAAGGAGATTGCAAAAAAGCTGAATTACATTTTCATCGACTCTGGAGCAATGTACAGGGCAGTCACCCTATTTTGCCTCCGCAACGGAATGGCAGCAGAAGGCAGGGTCAATTTGCTGTCAATGGCGGGAAAACTTGAAACGATCCGAATCACCTTTGAGTACAATCCTGAGACTTCCCACAACGATATTTTCCTGAATGGCGAGAATGTTGAAAATGAGATCAGACAGCTAGCCGTAGCCCAAAACGTGAGTCAGATTGCCGCCATTGCGGATGTCCGTAAATTGATGGTGGCCCAGCAACAGGAGATGGGTAGAACCAAAGGTATTGTGATGGATGGCCGGGATATCGGAACTGTCGTATTTCCGCAGGCAGAACTCAAAATCTTCATGACTGCAGATGCCGGCATTCGCGCAAAACGCAGATACGATGAAATGACAGCAAAAAATGAAAATGTTGATTTTCAGGAAATTCTCACCAACATCACGGAAAGAGACCGCTTCGATGAGTCCAGGGAAGAAAGCCCACTCAGGAAAGCCGACGATGCCATTGTGCTGGACAATAGCTACATGACCAGAGAAGAACAATTTGAGTGGATACTCGAGAAAGTAAAGGAAAAGCGATCTTTAGATGCAAATTGAAATTGATAAAGGTTCCGGCTTCTGTTTCGGCGTAGTGGAAGCCATACGTCGGGCAGAGGAAAGGCTAGAGCAAGACAACCATTTGTATTGCCTCGGCGATATCGTGCACAACAATTCAGAAGTCGAGCGACTGAGAAAGATGGGGCTGGAAACAATTTCACACGAACAATTCTTCTCCATGCGGGATACGACCGTTTTGCTACGGGCACACGGTGAACCGCCTGAGATATATGCTTATGCCGAAGCCAACAACATCAGACTGGTAGATGCCACCTGTCCTGTCGTGCTAAAACTTCAGAAAAGGATACTCAAAAGCTACGAAAATGGCACAAAAGACAATACCCAGCTGATTATCTACGGTAAAAAAGGACATGCGGAAGTCAACGGACTCGTTGGGCAAACTCAAGGGAATGCCCTGGTGGTGGAAGGAATTGAAGATCTCAATCAACTGGATTACTCCCGCCCGATCGTACTTTACTCTCAGACAACAAAAGGACTCGACGGTCTGCACCATCTGTCGGAGGAACTCAAGAAAAAGGCCGCAGATGTTTCCATTAAAATTCACGACACCATTTGCAGGCAGGTGGCCAACCGGATTCCCGGCATCAAGAAGTTTGCAGCACGGTATGACCTGGTTCTCTTTGTCAGTGGAAAGAAAAGCTCCAACGGGAAGATGCTTTACGATATCTGTTCCGGAGTAAACCCCAACTCCAAATTTATTTCAGAATTAAGTGAAATTGATTCAGTGTGGCTTCAGCATATCGAATCGGTTGGTATTTGCGGTGCAACTTCCACTCCCAAACATTTGCTGGAAGATGTTGCCAGTTATCTGCAACAAATGGTTTCCGCCGAGAATATATAATTAAAAGAGCATGGCGGGAAATCGATTGTCGAAACGGCAATTACTTCATGTAAATTTGATCTGGCGACTAAAAAACAAATCCTCAACCCATCAAACTTAACTTTTAACTCATATTGCATTCAGATTGATTTCTACCTTTGCAGAAAAAATACCATGAGCAAAGAATACAGAACACCTCAGCATGACGATTATGCGGATAATCCGGTCAGAAAGATTGGTGTCCTTACTTCGGGAGGCGATGCTCCGGGAATGAATGCCGCCGTCAGGGCGGTTGTAAGGACTGCCATCTTCTATCAGCGTGAAGTAGTTGGCATCTTCCAGGGCTACAAGGGTCTGATAGAAAAGAATTTCAAGACCATGGCATCCGGAGATGTGAGTAACATCATCCAATTGGGAGGTACGATTCTTAAATCGGCCAGGTGCAAGGAATTTCTTGCCAGGGAAGGTCGTGAACTGGCATTCAAGAACCTAAAGGAGGAAGGAATTGATGCTTTGGTAGTGATTGGAGGTGATGGAACTTTTACCGGTGCCCGCATCTTTGCCCAGGAATTTGGAATACCGATTGTTGGTGTTCCGGGCACCATTGACAATGACCTTTTCGGTACAGATTTCACGATAGGATACGATACAGCCCTCAACACCATTATTGAAGCGGTCGACAAGATCAGAGACACCGCAACTGCGCACGAACGCCTGTTTTTCATCGAAGTAATGGGACGTGACGCCGGATTTCTGGCCCTCAACGGCGGAATTGCCTCAGGCGCTGAAGCAGTGATGATACCCGAAACGGATACAGACATCACAACCCTAGAAAACTACATCAAAACGGGGTACAGAAAGAGCAAAAACTCTTCCATCGTACTGGTGGCAGAAGGGGAGAAAGCCGGAGGAGCATTCAATATCGCCAAACTGGTAGAGGAGAATTTTCCGCAGTATGATGTGAGAGTTACCGTTCTCGGGCACATCCAGCGTGGCGGCTCTCCAACTGCCTTCGACAGGATTCTGGCCAGCCGTCTGGGCGTTGCATCAGTGGAGGCACTTCTGGATGACCAAAAAAGTGTGATGGTTGGAATAGCCAATGACACCATTGAACTCACTCCTTTCAACAGGGCCATCAAGTATGACAAAAAGGTGAACACCAAACTCCTGGATACGATTCACATCCTTTCTTCCTGATTTATCCGGAGTGACCCGATTTAATCAAAAAAAGAAAGTTCCCAAAATATCTTGCGAAACAGAAATTTTGGGAACTTTCTTTTGAATCATCCAATTAAGATCTCTTCAGATCCTTTCTCAATAAAAATCCACCACCACTTCCTTGAAGAATTTCTCTTCCAAAAGTTTCACAATCCTTTTCACGACAAACTTACGGATCTCCATTTCAATGGGTTGATCCGGATCATGGTGGGCCCAGTTGATGCGTGTTCCCACAAAAACCAAAATGCGGTCGTGTTGCACAAGTTGTTTGACGATTTCCTCCGCCGGAGAATTCCCATAAGTTTGTTCATCATCATAGGCTTCAAGCAGCTCCTCAATTTTTCCAATTGTCAGAATTCCTTCTGTAACCAGATTAAAGCCCTTCATGACATATTTTGGTATCGCGTAGGGATTGCTGAGAGAAATCTCTGTTTCAATTTCGAGGTTCAGCTCCCTTGCAATGATCTCGGCGGTGGTGCCTCCGCAAACAATTTTTATTCCTTTGTAATCATGGATTCGTTGGGCGAAATCCTTGTCTTTTGCCTTGAAAAACGGGGGACCTGTCACCAGTAGCATCTCCCTTGGATCCCTGAAATAAATGACTCCGCAACTTGCATCGTCCTGCAGGTTAAACCTGTCATTTTGAATGGCTTTGTTCAGCACCTTTTTGCTCAATCGCCTGGCCGACATATCGCTGCTTCTGGCAAGCTGCTGCACAACAAAGGTCTCCACGTTTTCCTGCCCCCATCCCATCCTCATTTTTTCGTTTCCCATCCCAGACTGGGTAATGCCATCACTCATAAAGACGATCCGATCCTCTTTCTTCGCGCGAAATTCGCGGCATCGCAATACTTTACCCACATTTTCAGCTCCCTTGATGTCCAGGACATACTCCTTCGTTGGAATAAAGGGTTCGCCATTTCGGGTGATGACACTCTTTGGATTGTCGTAATTGACAATTCGGACCATTCCATCACTTTCCAGTTCAATGATGGTAAAGGTGGCATAGGTTTTTACCCCTTCGCTGTCACGAGGCAATGCATCCATGATAATTCGCGCAGCAGCCTCTGGTCGCTTGTAAAGGGAAGTGTAGTTAAGCGCCATCGTAGCAGTCATGGTTGCCAGCACATTGGCCCTAACGCCATGTCCAACCCCATCGGAAAGAACCAGAATGGTCCGTCCGTCCTCCTTGATCAGTTTGGTGATGAAAACATCCCCGCATACAATTTGCCCTGCAGGATGCTTCTGGGCAAAATCAATTTCTATGTGAAACTCACTCATCCTTTTTATCTTCTCCGTATTTATAGGCCGCCACGATTGAATTGAGCATGTCCTCTGTTTGTGCAGCATTCTCAGCCAGCAAGGTGGCTACTTGCTGCACCATCTCGATATTCTGACGGGTTACTTTCATGGCCCTGCTGATAATCTCCTCCCGAACCAATTTGGGAGAAGAGAGGTTGCGGATGATGGCCCCAACCACCCTGTGCTTGTATATGGTGACGATGGAAATGTGAAGCAGCTTGTTTTTATAGGTCAGGTCACGTTCAAGCAATTCTTCTCCGGTGTGCAGCAATCCGGTGAACATTTTTCCCACAATCTCAGGGACGAGTTCCTTAATTTCTGCACCCTCTAATCCCGGGATGGCTTCATAAAGCTCTTCAGCCTCCTCTCCCATCAATTTGGCAAAAGTCTCATTGCAGTTCACAATTTTCAGGTTCTGATCGACAATCACAATCCCTGCCTTGATCTTCTGAAGCATGGCTGATGCAACTACCGATGCCTCTTTTGCCTTTTCAGACCGCATTTCGGCTTTGCGCCGGTCAGAAACATCATACAACGATGATACGATCCCCTCAAATTCGCCTGCGTTATTGCGGATGGCACATTTATAAATCAGTATTTCGTGCATCGCACCATCTCCGGATTTGAACTGATGTTCATAAACAATATCACTGGAAGATTCAAATAACTCCTTGTCACGCATCGAAATAATCTCTGCAATTTCAGTGGTGTGTGAGTCGAAATGGGATTTGCCTATCAACTCCTCCCTGCTTTTACCAATCAGCCTTTCATAGGCTTTGTTGCAGGTAATGTAGAAACCGTCAGCGTCACGGTAGTTGATGGGAAATGGCAAAGAATCAATTATTTTATAGGATAATTCAGGATCCCTGATCAAACCTGATAAAAATGCATTCTGTTCGTAAATCATATAATTTAAGAAATATGGCAGTGATCAATCTCGTCTATTTTGACTAAATTCGGATCAATTCTTCAACAGAACAGCCTTGTCTAAATTGTTTCGAAACCTTGATCCGGCGTTAAAACGACTAAGTTACGAATTTAAACCACAAAAAAACTGATCGTCCCTCAGAATTTTTCCACATAGATTGTAGAATTATTCAACATTCAAAAAATTCAGAACTCCTTGTTTTGAAAGAATTTAAATAAGAAAAATCGATTAAAACGATTTTTTTCATTCAAGGGATTTTCGGACATTTGAACAAAATTTTTCAATAATAAAATTATTTCTTTATTGTTGATTAACACCTTGAAAATAATGGAGATAGGGAAAATTGTTCAACTGTTGGACGCGAAGATATTGTGCGGCTCACACCGGATTAAGGACGAAATTTCAAAAGCCTTCAGTTCGGATTTAATGAGTGATGTGCTTACACTGGATGCCGAAAACATTCTTCTCATTTCAGGTCTGGCCAATGTTCAACTCATTAGAACAGCCGAGGTTGCTGATATTCACTATCTTGTAATCGTTCGCAATAAAAAGGTAACAGAAGATATCATCGATCTGGCATCAAAATTAAACATGGTACTCATCGAATCACCTTTCTCGATGTTTAAGGCCTCAGGTATCCTCTTCGCAAATGGATTAGATCCTCTTTATTGAAAATGATCGAACTTAAATTCAAAATTGAAGGAGGTGATTTCGACAGTGCAGGGAAAGCATCAAGCGAGACGAAGAAAGTTCTCAAACAATTGAACATTGACCCGAAAGTGGTGAAGCGTATGGTCGTGGCCCTGTATGAAGCAGAGGTAAATATTGCGGCCCACGCATGGCGCGGTGAGATATCAGTGACAGTACAGGATCATCAGGTGCTGGCTGTTTTGAAAGACGAAGGTCCGGGGATTGCGGACATCAGTCGTGCAATGCTGGAAGGTTTTTCAACCGCTTCTCCCAAAGTCAGGGAAATGGGATTCGGAGCAGGTATGGGACTACCCAATATGAAGAAGAATGCAGATGAATTAAAGGTTGAAAGCAAACCCGGTGATGGCACTACCGTGACGATGATTTTTGATTTCTAAATCAGACGATGAGCCAGGCCGGAATAGACAAGAGATAGATTGTAAGCGTTATGAGCACCGGGTAACATTCGGCAAGGGCATTTTCCCTTTAGCTGTTAGCCATTGTTCATCCGCCGGAACAACAAATTGACACCAAAAAACTGAACAGAATGATCACCGGAGTATTCCATCATGCCATTCAGATCGACGAAGCCAAGTGCGTCGGATGTATCCATTGCATGCGGGTATGCCCTACTGAAGCCATCAGGATCAAGGATGGAAAGGCAAGAATCATTCAGGAGCGTTGCATCGACTGCGGCCAATGCATGAGGGCATGTCCGGCCAAGGCTTTTTATATTGAGCAGAACGACTTGAAGATGCTCGAACAGTTTAAATACCGGATTGCACTCTTTCCAGCAGTGCTGATCGGACAGTTTCCCGATAAATTCTCAGAGGATCAGATCTACCAGGCCATGCTGGATCTTGGCTTCACCCACCTGATGGAGGTGGAACAACCCATTGGAATTCTGATCGAACTTACGAGGGAGTATCTGAAAGAGGACATCATCCCCAAGCCATGCATTTCCACATTTTGTCCTGCCGTCGTCAGGCTGATCCAGATCAAATACCCGGCGCTGACTGACAATATCATCCCGGTAAAAGCACCTCATGAACTGTCTGCACATTTCATCCAGCAGTCACTGATGAATCAGGGTGTAAAAAAAGAGGAGATCGGAATCTTTTACATTACTCCCTGCGCAGCCAAAATTGCTGCGGTAAAAAGTCCGGTTGGCGATCAGCCATCGGTAGTCAGCGGGGTCATCAGCATGAACGATTTCTACAACAAAATCAGACAAACGATTAACAAAGAGGTGACCACCGACACCAGAGACCAACGCCGGCATCTTACAAAGGAAGGTATTCTCTGGAGTACCTCCAGGGGGGAATCTTCCAGGTTTGGGCACCGCGCCATTGCCATCGACGGGATTCACAGTGTGGTCAAATTTCTTGACCGAATTGAAAACGGGGAAGTCAAAGGCTTTGATTTTCTCGAAATGCGCGCCTGCGACCAAAGTTGTGCCGGAGGTATCCTGCTGACCGGCAACAGGTTCACCACCACAGAGAGACTCGAACAAAGATCAAAAAATTATCCTTCCTACCGGGATACCGAACTGGCTCCAAATCTTGATACCAAGGCTTTATCGCAGTGTTTGCTGATCGACGAGATCAATCCCCACAATGTGTTCAGGCTGGATGATGATATCAGCAGGGCGATGGAAAAAATGAGTAAAGCCCAGCGAATCATCTGTTTTCTGCCCGGAATCGACTGTGGTGCCTGTGGTGCGCCCAACTGCCAGGCACTTGCAGAGGATATGGTACAGGGGAAAGCAAAAATGTCGGATTGTGTTTTTCTACAGCAGAGATGGGAAAACGAAGGCAGGATTGGTACCGGGAAGGCATTTTTGAATATGGAAAAAAAATGGGGCGAAGGACGTTTTAATGCAGATTGTAACAAAAGAGGAAGACGAAATGAAGGTTTCTGAACTGGTAAATGAATTGAATCTGAAGGTTTTCTCCGGAAGAGAAGGCCTGAATCGCGAAATAACAGGCGGTTATGTATCCGATTTATTAAGCGATGTAATGGGGAATGCCAACGAAGGAGAAGTTTGGGTGACCTTGCAGACCCACCGAAACGTGGTCGCAATCGCATCCTTGAAAGAATTGGCATGTGTGCTCCTGGTAAGCTCACTGGAGCCAGAACAAATCACCATCGACCACAGTAACGAAGAGGGCATGCCGGTTCTGGGAACAACGATGTCCACATTTGAAATTGCAGGTTTACTGTATCAAAAGATAAATAATTCGAGATGAAAAGTTTCAGGACAGATCTTCATATCCACACAGTCCTGTCGGCCTGTGCAGATCTGGAAATGAGTCCCGGAGCAATTGTAAGGAAAGCCATAGCGCAAAATATCGATCTGATTGGGATCACTGACCACAACTCCACGCTCCAGTGCAAACTGGTAATGGAACTGGCAGAAGAGCAGGGTCTGGCGGTTTTGTGCGGAACAGAAGTAACCACACGTGAAGAAGTTCATTGCCTGGCCTACTTTGAGAACATCCAAACCCTTGAATCATTCCAGGGGTACATCGATCGTCATTTGCCCAAAATTCCTTATTTACCGGAGCATTTTGGATACCAGGCAGTGGTTGACAGAGGTGAGAAAATTATTCGGATGATTGAAGAATACCTGAATGTGGGTCTTTGCCAGAGCATCGAACAGGTAGAACTTGAGGTGCACAGGTTAGGCGGACTTTTTGTCCCCGCACACATTGAAAGACCCATGTTTGGAATATTTAATCAGCTGGGTTTTGTGCCGGATGATCTGCGGTGCGATGCAATGGGAATCATGAGCCGGAGTGTGGAATCAAAAATAAGGAACAGTTTCAGGCTAAATGATGATATCGCGCTAATAAAGGCATCGGATGCCCATTCGCTCGAAGAAATCGGCTCCGGATGTACTATTTTTGAAATGAATGAGATCACTTTTGATGAAATAAAAAAGGCCCTGAAGGGTGTTGATGGAAGGAAAACAATTGTGCAATGAAGAATATCGCCCTGCATATCCTTGACCTGGTTCAAAATTCAGCCCGTGCAAAAGCAAGGAAGATCATGGTATCCATTAATGAGGACACGATGAATGACCGCTATTTGCTTTCGATTGAAGATGACGGCGAAGGAATGGAAGAGGATCAGGTACTTCAAGCCACCAACCCGTTTTATACTTCCCGTACAACCCGAAAAGTTGGATTGGGACTGCCAATGATTCAGCTGAATGCAGAAAGGACCGGTGGAAGTTTCAATCTTGTTTCCACTCCGCGGAAGGGCACCAGACTGGAAGCCAGTTTCGTATTGAGCCATCCCGACAGGTTGCCTCTTGGCGAAATTGACGATGTTTTGGTCTTGCTTGCGGTTGGTCTGCCCCATCAAAGGCTGATCTACGAGCACAAAACAGCATTTGGTCTGTACCATTTTGATACCGAGGCAATTCGTGAAATTATCGGGAATATCCAGGACAGCAATACAGAAATCAGAAAATTCATGAAAGAGATGATCATCGAAAATTTAAAGGAGATAAAAGCAGAACCCTGACAATAACATCAGATAATTATGATTGACCTACAGAATCAAATTTTGGCATCCGTAGCCAGCAACAATAAAGACATAACTCATCACTTAAAATTTATAATTCGATCAACATGAACAAAATCAAATCGCTCGATGATCTTAAGCAATTAAGGGAGAGTATGCAGGCAAAGATTAAACTTCGTGAAACCGCCGGAAATTCTGAGAATATTGTCAGGATAAAAGTAGCCATGTCGACGTGTGGCATTGCTTCAGGCGCAAAAGAGATCATGAATTTCCTGATGGATGAACTGGAGCAGAAAGCCATCGAGGCAGTGGTCACACAAACCGGCTGCATGGGATATTGCTATGCAGAACCAACCATCGAAGTGAACGTTCCGGGCAAGGATCCGGTCGTCTTTGGAGAAGTCGACAAATTCAGGGCCGCTGAAATCATTGAAAAATACATAATTCACAACCAACTGGTGGATGGTATATTACCTGTAAACTACCGGACAATAGACAATTAATTTTTATCAACTGTTATGGCAGATTATAAAATGCACCTCCTGGTATGCGGAGGAACCGGTTGCAAAGCATCAGAAAGCGAACAAATCAGGGACAATTTGTTGGCAGAGGTCGAAAAACATGAACTGGAACATGAAGTTCAGGTGGTCATGACCGGATGTTTTGGTTTCTGTGAAAAGGGACCCATTGTCAAAGTTCTTCCAGACAACACTTTCTACGTTCAGGTGAAGCCCGAAGATGCAGCAGTCATCGTAGAGGAACATCTTGTGAAGGGAAGACAGGTTACCCGACTGCTTTACATGAATCCTGAGACAGAACAACCCATCAGCGATTCCAAGCACATGGACTTCTACAAAAAACAGGTTCGTATCGCGTTGCGGAACTGCGGAGTGATCAATCCTGAAAACATCGACGAATACATTGCCCGTGATGGCTATGCCGCTTTGGCAAAATGTCTGAGCGAGAAGACCCCTCAGGAGGTAATCGACGAAATCAAGCGTTCCGGTCAGCGCGGACGAGGAGGCGGTGGCTTCCCTACCGGCTTGAAATGGGAAATCACTTCCAAATCTGCGGCAGATCAGAAATATGTGGTCTGCAATGCCGACGAAGGCGATCCCGGCGCATTCATGGACCGTTCCATCCTGGAGGGAGATCCTCATTCCGTCATTGAGGCCATGGCCATTTGCGGCTACTGTACCGGATCTACCAAAGGACTCGTCTATATCCGCGCTGAATATCCGCTGGCCATTCAGCGGCTCAAAACCGCCATCAAACAGGCAAGAGAATATGGATTGCTCGGGGAGGAGATCTTTGGAACTTCTTTCTCGTTCGATATCACACTGCGTTACGGTGCCGGAGCCTTCGTCTGCGGTGAGGAGACAGCGCTTATCCATTCCATGGAAGGACTTCGTGGTGAACCTACTTTCAAACCACCATTCCCTTCCGAATCGGGGTATCTGGGTAAGCCCACTACCGTGAACAATGTTGAGACACTGGCAAGTATCCCTGTAATCATCAACAAGGGGGCAGATTTTTTCAATGCCATAGGAACCGAAAAATCAAAAGGAACCAAAGTTTTTGCCCTGGCAGGTAAGATCAATAATGTGGGTCTGATTGAAGTTCCGATGGGTACCACCCTCCGGGAAGTCATATTTGACATCGGCGGAGGTATCAAGGGAGGCAAGAAATTCAAGGCAGTGCAGACCGGAGGGCCTTCGGGAGGCTGTCTGACCAACACCTTTCTGGATACACCCATCGACTATGACAACCTGATTGCTGCAGGATCGATGATGGGCTCGGGCGGTATGATTGTCATGGACGAGGACGACTGCATGGTTTCTATCGCAAAATTCTACCTCGAGTTCACCCTCGACGAGTCATGCGGAAAATGCACCCCATGCCGGATCGGAAACAAAAGACTTTTTGAGATTCTGGACAAAATAACCAAAGGATTAGGCACGGAAGAGGATCTCAGCAGACTTCGCTCTTTGTGCAAGGTCATCAAGGATACCTCGTTATGCGGTTTGGGTCAGACATCCCCGAACCCTATCCTTTCGACCCTCGACAATTTCTACGATGAATACCTAGCCCACGTCAGAGAGCACAGGTGTCCTGCCGGACAATGCAAATCGCTGGTGAAATATTTTATCGACAGTGAAAAATGCAATGGCTGTACTTTATGTTTCAGAAATTGCCCGGTTGGAGCCATCACGGGAGAAAAAAGGACACCTCACTCCATCGACAACAGTATCTGTATCAAATGCGGGGTATGCCTGGATAAATGCAAATTTGATGCGGTTAGCGTCTCTTAAAATTATCAAATATGGACATGATCAACCTTACAATAGATAACAAAACGGTCTCCGTTGAACGGGGCACATCACTGCTTCAAGCAGCGGCAAAGGTAGGTATCAAGATACCATCACTCTGCTACATGAAACTCGAGGACCTCAACATCGAGAATAAGCCCGGCGGTTGCAGGGTCTGTGTCGTCGAAGTCGAAGGTCGCAGAAATCTGGCTCCGGCCTGCTGCACCGACGTGGCTGAAGGCATGGTAATCAGTACGCACTCCATGAGGGCTATTCACGCCCGCCGAACCGTAGTTGAACTTATTCTGTCAGACCACCCTACCGACTGCCTCAAATGCGCCAAGGCCGGAAACTGCGACCTGCAAAGCATGGCGCAGCACCTGGGTATACGCGAAATCCATTTTGAGGGTGAAAAATCAACCTTCAGGGAGGATACCTCGCCTGCCATTATCCGCGAACTTGACAAATGCATACGTTGCCGCAGATGTGAAATGATGTGCAATGAAATTCAAACCGTTGGAGCACTTTCAGCCATCAACAGAGGATTTCACGCAGTGGTCGCTCCCGCATTCGAGATGAACCTCGACCATTCGGTCTGCACCTATTGCGGACAATGTGTGGCGGTTTGTCCAACCGGAGCACTGACTGAAAAAGACAACACAGGCGCAGTTATCAGGGCCTTGTCGGATCCGGAAAAAACCGTAATCGTACAGACAGCTCCTGCTGTTCGTGTCGCTCTCGGCGAAGAGTTTGGCTTAGAAGCCGGCACGCTTGTCACCGGCAAACTTGCGGCCGCATTACGTCGGTTGGGCTTCAACTATGTCTTTGACACCGACTTTGCTGCCGACCTTACCATTCTGGAAGAAGGTACCGAACTTCTCAACAGGCTGACAGCTTTTCTGGGCGGTGACAAAAATGTAAAACTGCCCATGCTTACCTCATGCTGCCCGGCCTGGGTCAAATTTTTCGAGCATCAGTTTCCAGACATGATAGACATCCCATCCAGCGCAAGATCTCCACAACAGATGTTCGGAGCCATTGCTAAAACCTATTTCGCAGATAAAATTGGGGTCAACCGCAAAGATCTGGTGGTGGTTTCCATCATGCCTTGTGTGGCCAAAAAATACGAATGCAGTCGGGAAGAGTTTTCTGAAAACGGAAATCCCGATGTCGACTTCGCCCTGACAACCCGCGAACTGGCACAATTGATCAACCTCGCCAATATCGATTTCAAATCTCTTCCTGATGAGGATTTTGACCATCCGATGGGTGAGTCCACAGGTGCAGGAGTTATCTTCGGAACTACCGGTGGTGTGATCGAAGCGGCGGTACGTACTGCCTACGAAGTATTTACCGGGAAGAAACTGCAAAAACTGGACTTCACGGAATTAAGGGGAATGGAAGGACTGAGACATGCCACCATCGACTTTGATGGTTTGCCCATCCATATTGGAATTGCACATGGTCTTGGAAATGCAAGGAAGCTACTGGAAGATATTCAGCAGGGAAAGAGTCAGTTCCATGCCATCGAAATTATGTCCTGCCCCGGAGGATGTATTGGCGGGGGAGGTCAGCCTTATCACCATGGCGATGCAGAAATTCTGAAGAAAAGACAGATGGCCCTCTACCGGGAAGATGCCGGTAAACCAATCCGTAAATCACACGAGAATCCATATATCACCAAATTGTATGAAGAATTTCTGGGGGCTCCAATGAGTGAGAAAGCCCATCACTTGTTGCATACTGAATATTTCGACAGGAGCAAAAACGGAAATTGAATTAAATAAACTAAAAGATTACAAGATGCCGAAAATAAAATTATCCCAAAGAACGATCGAAATAGTCAGGGAGATCTGTACCTCATTCGAAAAAAACGAAGGGGAATTGATTAATGTCCTGCACGAAGCCCAGCATAGGCTTGGTTATCTGCCAGCTGAGGTTCAGGAACTCATCGCCATTGAACTCAACATGTCTGTCGCCAAAGTTTACGGGGTTGTCACTTTTTATTCTTTTTTCAACATGATCCCGCAGGGAGAGTTTCCAATCTCGGTTTGCATGGGGACTGCCTGTTATGTGCGCGGGGCAGAACAGATTCTGCATGAAATCAAGAGACAACTCAACATTGAAGTTGGCCAGTCGACACCGGACGGAAAATTCTCTCTCAACTGCCTGCGTTGTGTGGGAGCCTGCGGACTTGCACCTGTTGTGATGGTGGGTGAAAAAGTGTACGGACGCGTTGCTCCTCAACAAATACGCAAGATTATCGCAGAATACCAGGAGGGAAACGTAAAACCGGAGCGTCACGAGATGTAGGAAGTGTCTTTCCCTTTCAAAAATGAATCAAAGTGCCTGAAGCCGGAACTCCCGACAACAGGCATTTTTTGTTGCTAATTTCAGCCAGATTACATTTCAACTTACTGCCTGATTCAATTTTGATTGCATTAAGATTGGCTATTTCAGGCATTTCTGACACTTACGTGGATTTATCCAACTTTGCCTTTCTATTTGTCATGATGAATTTCATGTTTTTAGTATCCTCCAATGCCTAACTTTAGACGATTCAATTTTACCCTTCACTTTATTCAATTGACCCATGGAACTTCCTTCCGCAGAACCCTATAAAATCAAAATGGTAGAACCAATCTACCTAAGTACGCGTTCAGAGCGGGAGCAATGGATCAGGGAGGCCAACTACAACCTCTTCAACCTGAGAAGTGAACAAGTGTACATTGACCTGCTGACTGACAGCGGGACAGGTGCCATGAGCGACCGGCAATGGGCGGCCATCATGACTGGCGATGAAAGCTATGCCGGATCATCCTCCTATTACCATCTGAAAGAGACCATTCAGAAATTGTTCGGTTTTGAATATTTCCTTCCTACTCACCAGGGACGTGCTGCAGAAAACGTATTATTTTCTGTTCTGGTCAAAAAAGGAGACTTCATTCCCGGCAATGCTCACTTTGATACCACCAAGGGTCATATTGAATTCCGCCATGCCACCGCAGTTGATTGCACGATCGTGGAATCGGAAGATACCGGCAACATCCATCCTTTCAAAGGAAATATTGATCTCGTACAACTCAGGGATGTGCTTGAAAAACACACCAAAGAGCAGATTCCGTTCATCATCCTCACATTAACCTGTAACTCAACCGGGGGACAGCCGGTCTCGATGCAAAACATCAGGGAGGTCAAAGCCATGGCCGACCAGTATGGAATTCCGCTCCTGTTCGATTCCGCCAGATTTGCCGAAAATGCCTGGTTTATTTCACAACGCGAAGCCGGTTACGAAAACAAATCCATCAGAGATATCGTCAGCGAAATGTTTTCCTGCGCGGACGGAATGACCATGAGCAGTAAAAAGGACGGCATCGTCAATATCGGTGGATTCATCGCCATGCGCCACAAAACATGGTACGACGAAGCCAGCACCTTTAACATCATGTTTGAAGGATTTGTAACCTATGGCGGAATGGCCGGCCGCGATATGAACGCATTGTCTGTCGGATTAATGGAGGCCACAGAAGCAGATTATCTCACCAGCCGCATCGGACAAGTGCAATACCTTGGAGAGATGCTTTCCGGATACGGTATTCCGGTGCAAAAACCTTATGGAGGACATGCGGTATTTGTGGATGCCAAAAATTTCCTCCCGAATGTCCGCCAGGAAGAGTTTATCGCGCAAACCCTTTGCATCGAACTATACCTGGAGGCCGGGATCCGCGGTGTGGAAGTCGGTACCCTGATGGCCGACAGGGATCCGGAAACCCGTGAGAACCGCTATCCCAAACTGGAGTTCATGCGCCTTGCCATACCACGAAGAGTATACACCAATTTGCACCTCAATGTCATCGCCGCAGCACTCAAAAATGTTTATGACCGGAGGGAAACCATCAAAACCGGCTACCGGATTATCAGCGAAGCGCCCATATTAAGGCACTTTACGGTTCAATTGGCACCTGTAGAATAACCCCGTTGTTTTCGATTCACAAAAATATGCAGTAAGGTTTTGAAAGGGGAAATTGCGTTTTGTTGAAACGTGATGATTTGATTTAAATCAATCATTCCATATCGAAAATCAAGAATTTCTCATGTTATTGCTGCAATTTATTTTGTGAGATTATGAACTACTTCCAATTTTGTTATATTTGTGCAAAGAATATTAATATTTGTTAATTTTTGTTCAGTTGCATGCCCAGAATCTCTTGGTCGTTGGCTTCAATACTGTTTTTTTTGGTACACTTGCCAGGCCTAAACCTATTTATCAGCCAATCTTTCGCCCTTGAACATTCCAATCAGATAAAGGGAAAAGTTATTGTTGCAGAATCAAAAGCATCCGTAGAATTTGCCAATGTATCACTTGTTCATCTGCCCGATTCAGTTCCTGTTCAAATAACAGCCACTGACATTAAAGGCGAATTCGGCTTTGTCAATCTTATGATTGGCAATTATGCCATTGTTGTGCACTTCATGGGCTTCAAAAATTACATTTCTCTTCCTATCACCCTATCCGAAAAAGAGTCCACCATCAAGTTGGAGCCGATCTCCATGGAAAATGAGAATGTGGCTCTCGGAGAGGTCAGCATCACAAAAAAATCAGGAAAACCTGTTTATCAGCTTGACAAGAAAACCATCTACGTGGAGGATCAGCTTTCGGGTGCCGGCGGTTCTGCCTCAGATCTTTTGCACAAACTTCCATCCGTCACACAAGGTCCCGACGGTTCCATCGCCATTCATGGAAACAGTAAACTGCTGGTATTCATCAACGGTAAACCATCCTCATTGAAAGGAGATGAATTGCTGCAGAATACCTCAGCTGCTGAAATCAAAAAAATTGAACTGATCACCAGTCCGTCCGCAAAATATGACGCATCCGGATCGGGCGGCATCATCAATCTGATTACCAAGAAAAATAGCCTGCAGGGATTTAACGGAAACATTCAGGCTGCGGCCGACCACCTGGGTGGATACTCTTCGGACGTGTTATTGAATTACAAATACCATGACTTTAGTTTCTTTGGAGGCATCGACCACAACATGAGAAGGAATCAGGGTGATGTCGACCATGTAATCGATTATCTCAACGACCAATCGCAACTCAGGAAATCAGGAATTCAAAAGGCTGAAAGAATTAATACCGGTTTTAGAACCGGTTTTGATTACCTGCCATCGGCTGCCAACAGACTTTCCGTCAATGGAAACGGCGGAAGTTTAAATATCAACAACAATGGAGATTGGCTCACGGCATCCACCAATCCGGTTCAGAGCACATCCGGACGAAACGAGTCAACAGACGACAATCAACGAAACGGACATTACGGTGGTGCTGATGTTTCTTATGAACATAAATTTGATTCTCTTAAAAAAAGCATCTCTTTTTCGGCACTTTGGAATACACTCAACTACGACGACAACTACCTGAATCTGATCAGCAATCTGTCAGGAATGGAGCAAATGAGACAGGCAACGGTTCTCAACAAAGACCGCAACAATTATCAATTTAATACAGACTTTACCTCCCCTGCCGGGAAATCGGGTTATCTCGAATTTGGCTATCAAATCTCATTGAACAATGAAAGTGAGACCTATTTGTCAACAAAAAGCATTCCACTTCCTTTGGTTAGAACCAATCAGGAGACCCAATTCAACGAGATAATTCAGGCAGGATACGGAACATGGCAATACAAGGGAAAGAAGTTGGACATCAAAGCAGGGTTAAGGGCTGAAAACCTCGACAGGACGCTTACAACAATTAACAATAAATATCCGTTGCAGCATTTTGATCTGTATCCCACATTGAACAGCTCTTTCAAAATTGATTCGATCCAGGAAATAATGTTCAATTATTCCAGACGTACGGATCAACTCAAATCCACCCAATTGGATCCATTGCCTCGATGGTATGACTTTTACAATGTCATGATGGGAAATCCTGACCTTCGGAATGAGATCACAGACAAATTGGCGATCAATTACCTGCTTAATTTTTCACATCTGACGCTGAACAACGAAATCTACTACTTCAATACAGCCGACAAGATCGAAGTGATCCGTTCCTTGTATCACGATGGCATCATACAGAATCGATATGAAAATACGGGTACTGAAAAAACACTGGGGATCGAATTCAATGCCGACTGGACGACCACTTCCTGGTTGAGCCTGAACGAAAAAGTTGACTTTATTGAATCAAATCTTGGTGTCCGGCTCGATGACTTCAGTCAGCAAAAGTCTTACAGACAGTGGTATTCAGTCACAACAGCCGATATCAGCCTGTCCCCGTCAACCATGCTTCAGCTTGATTTCTCCTATTATAGCCCTGCGATGACCGCACAAAGCCACATTGACCAGTTTTTCATGGCCGGCATCAGTTTCAGACAATCTTTTTTCGACAAGAGACTCAATTTCACCCTGACCGGAAGAGATTTCCTTGGATTGTACCAAAACTTTGAACACATTGAAGGTGAAGACTTCAATCAGAAGATTACTACCCAAAACAAATTTCCCATCCGTTTTTCCCTCTCCTATAAATTCAACCGCTACAAACGCGACGACAGAAGAATTGCCAAAACGCCGTTGATGGAATAAAAGAAGCGCGAAGAGTTGGAATAGAATTACTTTACGCAGGATTGAGAAAATAATTTGGAAGCAGAGCAAAGGCAAGACAGCATTAGCCTTGACACAATTTCAAAAAGTCCTCAATTCTTCCATTCTCCTACTTTTTCTCAACCGGTTTTTCAGCAGCATAAATTTCCCCGCTACAGGAAATCATGGAACGATTGTTGGATGTGATAGTCAAGGAAAAACTCCCTTCAAAACTTACCGTCAGATTGATGGTGTAATAATCATCCTTCCCCTTCACCCTGGCCTCAATAAGGCTTGCCATCCAAAAAAAGTCCAATGACTCCACCATATGAAACCGCACAGGTTATCCAAAAAAACGGCATAGCTGATTCGCTGCAATGAAAATCAACAAGTATCAAATTGTTAGATTGTCAAATTATAATTTTCCTTTTTGTAGTTATTTTGATCTAATTACTTATAATTTAAAATATTTTTCCCATTTTTGGTGTGAAAACCTACAACATCAACAAACATGCTTGAGAATTTAAAACATCAGGTCTATAAAGCCAGTCTGAAACTCCTTGAACAGGGTTTGGTCATATTTACCTGGGGTAACGTGAGTGCCATCGACCGTAAAAGCGGCCTGGTCGTTATCAAACCATCAGGTATCTCTTACGATGAAATGGTTCCGGGAGATATGGTAGTTGTTGATCTGAACGGCAACATCATTTCGGGCGACCATAAACCTTCGTCCGACACCAACACCCACCTGGTATTGTACAAGAATTTCCCTTTGATTGGCTCTATCATGCATTCCCATTCAGAGTATGCCTGTTGCTGGGCACAGGCTGGATTGGGCATTCCACCGCTCGGCATTACCCACGCGAATTTCTTCAATGGTGAAATTCCATGCACAAAACCCCTTTCAGCCCAACAAATGGAAGGAAATATTGAAACCGAGACAGGCAAGATCATCGTGGATACTTTCACCTCAGACAGACTGGACCCCATGCGAATTCCGGGGGTTTTGGTCTATGGCCATGGTCCCTTTTGCTGGGGAAAAGAGGTACAAAATGCATTTGACCATACTGTCGTCATTGAGAAAGTTGCGCGAATGGCTTACCGTACGCGGCAATTGAATCCTGTGCTTCCGGTTGAAAAAAAATTCCTCGACCGCTACTTTTTTGACTGAAATTTTTTGTCCGCAAATCGCTCCTTTCCCATTGCTTTAAGCTAAATTGCACAACCAAAATAACTACATCTGTCATTTTGCAGATGTCTTATTTTAAGCATATTAAACCCCTACGGGAAATTGATAAATATCAAGTAAACATTTTCATCATTCATCAATCATTCATCCAATGCAAAATTTCGAATTTTACAATCCGGTAAACATAGTCTTCGGACAGGGTCAAATCAGAAAATTAAGCAGGCTCGTCCCAAAAAACACTAAGATTTTGCTCGCCTATGGTGGTGGCAGTATTTTTAAGAACGGAGTTTACGATCAGGTAAAAGCAGCCCTTCCGGGATTTGACCTTTTGGAGTTTGGTGGCATTGAGCCCAATCCACGCTACGAAACGCTGATGAAAGCAGTTGATATCGTCAAAAAAGAGAATATTGGCTTTATTCTGGCTGTTGGCGGTGGTTCTGTACTCGACGGTGTCAAATTCATTGCCGCCGCAGCGGTATGGGAAGGCGGCGACCCTTGGGAGTTTCTGACCAACCGCGCTTTAACAGTCACCAAAGCCATACCACTGGGCAGCGTACTTACGCTTCCGGCTACGGGGTCAGAGATGAACGGCAACTCGGTTGTTACCCGTCTTTCCACGATGGAGAAACTGGCATTCAATGCGGATGCTGTTTTACCCCAATTTTCCATCCTTGATCCGACCACCGTTTTTTCACTACCCGAAAAGCAGGTTGCCAACGGAGTGGTAGATGCCTTTGTACATGTGATTGAGCAATACCTTACTTATCCTGTCAACTCGCCCATTCAGGACCGGTTTGCTGAATCCATCCTGATGACTCTGGTGGAGGAAGGGCCAAAAGTATTGGCCAACAGAACAGACTACGATGCCGCGGCCAATTTCATGTGGGCTGCCACCATGGCGCTGAACGGACTGATTGGTGCAGGAGTACCCCAGGACTGGGCCACGCACACGATCGGCCACGAATTGACGGCATTTCACAACATCGACCATGCCCGTACACTGGCCATCGTCCTGCCGGGAATCATGAAAGTCAAAAGGGAAAGCAAACAGGAGAAAATACTTCAGTTGGGAGAACGGGTCTGGGGGATCTCTTCAGGTTCTGCCGAAGAAAGGATTGACGCCACCATCAGCAAGACTGTTGAATTCTTTGAATCAGTCGGAATACCTACCAAAATGTCGGAATACAATGTGGGTGCAGATTTCATCCAAATCGTATGCGACCGTTTCACACAACGTGGCATCAAGGGTATAGGCGAGCGCGGAGATTTGACGATTGATCAGATTGCGGAGGTATTAACCCTGCAACTGTAACCGGTCTTTTTGCCAATTGGGGAATGCGAATAGTTTAAATTGAATCAACCATTGTTTCAATCTATCCTATTTACATTCCCCAATTCTTATATCTTTAAATTTAGTTTTCTCAGGGTGGGTGATTTTGCCGCTGCGAAAGCCACTACCAGCAAAGTCATCACTCCTCCAAATACCACGGAAGGGATAAGCCCCATCAACTTGGCGGTGACACCCGACTCGAAGGCTCCAAGTTCATTGGAAGAGCCGATAAATATACTGTTCACGGCCGCTACCCGGCCTTTCATCTCGTCGGAGGTAAAAAGCTGAAGGATACTGGAGCGAATCACCACACTCACATCATCGAAGGCTCCACTCAAAAAAAGGACAAAACCGGAAAGATAAAAGTTCTTCGAAAGCGCAAATACAATCATGGTCACACCGAAGCCCAGAACACTGTAAAGCAGCAAAGGCCCGGCATGTTTAACAGGCGGATTAAAAGTCAGCACCACCGACATGATAATGGCTCCAATGGCAGGGCAAGCACGCAAGATCCCCAATCCTTCGGGTCCGACTTTCAGGATATCCGATGCAAAGACCGGCAGCATGGCTACGGCCCCTCCAAAAAGAACCGCAAACATATCCAGGGTGAAAGCACTCAAAAGCATCTGGTTGTTAAACACATAATGAATCCCTTCCTTCATTCTGGCAAAAATGCCTTCCGTACTCCCTTCGGGAATAACAATCTTCCCGGGACTCTTGATAAAAAAAAGCAGGAAGGTGCATGCAAAGTAAAGTCCGAAAATCAGAATCAAAGCAGGCATTACGCCGAAAAATCCATACACCAGTCCTCCCAGCGCCGGTCCCGTCACTGCACCTACCTGCCAGGTAGTACTGTTCCAGGTAGCTGCGCCTGTAAGTAACCTGCGGGGAACCATTTGCCCTAACAAAGCGGTATTGGCAGGCATCAGGATACCACGGGTAAGACCTGTAATGAAAATGGTCACATAAATAGGCCATACCCCAAGCAAACGGGGAAAATCGAACGAAGGCAGACTGTAAACAACCAATATGGCAGAGCTGAGCAACATCAGCACAGTCGTATAGAAAATGATTCTTTTCCGGTCCCAGATGTCCACAAAATGACCTGCAAAAAGAGCGATACTCACCTGGGGTATTACTTCTGTTAAACCAATCATCCCAAGCGAAAGGACGCTTTTTGTCATATTGTACAACAGCCAGCCGACCACCACGGACTGCATGAGGGTGGCAGATGTCATGAGCAACCGGTAGGTCATAAAAAACCTGAAATTCCGGATGTGCATCACTTCAAAAGCCTCGTTGGAAAATATTTTCTTCATAGCGCTAAATTAATGTAAAAACCAACCCCCTTTCAACCACGAATCGCACCAATTATTAACCTCATCAAACAAAACTGTAAACCTACACTTATCAGCACTGCCAAGCCACAGATCGCACAATTAAAAAACATCAGCCAATTTCTTCCATCCCTATCGTCTTCAAACGCTATCACGTGCATCCCTCTTTCATAATCCTGATTTTTGTTTGCTTTTTCTGTAAACCGATTTCAGGACAAGACAACTTTCAACTCTCAACTTTTAACTTTTAACTTTTCTCCCTCATTTCTTCCTCGGCGCTACAGGGCATCCATCGCATGATTTTCCGCATCCCCCGCATGGATTCGGGTTCATCATATCGCGGATCGCTTTCCAGGCCTTAAATCCTACAAGTATTGCGGCTGCAAGCACCAGAACATAAACCAGTATTTCCTGCATAGGTCAGTTAGATAAATAGTAAAACAACATGGTAAGTCAGAAAGGCACCTATCCAGGCGGCGGCTGTGGTGTACAATACCGTAAGAATCGCGTATTTCCAGCTTCCTGATTCGCGCTTGATGGAGGCAATTACAGCGATACACGGAAAATAAAGCAATACAAACACCAAAAATGCCAGTGCCACGGCCTGGTTAAAGACAGGCTCCCCCGCTTTGGGACCAACTTCATACCGCTGGTTCTGCAGGCTTGTTTGCAGTGATTCATTTTTATGCTGATCATTTTCCGTTCCATACAAAACGGCCATGGTGCCAATTACAATCTCTTTCGCAGGAATCCCTGCGATAAGCGAGACACCCATTTTCCAGTCGAAACCCAAAGGCCTGATGACAGGTTCAACAGCATGCCCGATCCGACCGAGATAGGACTGCTCCATCTGCGATACCTTAGGAACGGGAGCCAGACCTGAAGTGGAACCAACCATGTCAGTTGCAGAATTTTCGTTTCTCGGGAAATATTCAAGTGCCCATATCAACACAACGGCAACCAGAATCGTTCCACCAATCTTTTTCAAGTACTGACTCGCTTTGTCCCACATGTGCAGCAGCGAATTTTTAAGCACTGGCATCCGATAGGGCGGCAGTTCCATCACAAAAGGTGTCTCCTTTCGTTTAAATACTGTCCGGTTCAAAATTTTTGAAAAAAGGATGGCTACCGCGATACCCAATAGATAGATTCCGATGAAGATCAAAGCGGGATAATTTGGAAAGAAGGCCGATATCAGGACCACATAAACCGGTAATCTGGCGGAGCAGGACATAAACGGTATTATCATCATAGTCAGCAGACGGTCGCCTCTGTTCCGGATGGTACGCGTCGCCATGATAGCCGGCACGTTGCAACCAAAGCCCATCACCATCGGGATAAACGAACGACCATGAAGTCCCATTTTGTGCATCAGCTTGTCCATGATAAAAGCGGCCCTGGCCATGTAACCAGTATCCTCCATCAGGGAGATGAAGAAGAAAAGGATCAGAATGTTGGGCATAAAAACAATCACGCTACCCAATCCCCTGATGACACCATCTGTAAGCAAGTCTTTCAGCATCCCGCTACCCATTAAATCGGCAACAGTCTTCGAGATTAGCGTGACACCCTTCATGATCCACTCTGCAGGAAGCGCACCAAGTGTAAATGTTGCATAGAATGTAAGAAACATCATTCCAAGGAAAATGGGGAAGCCAATATATTTGTCAGTCATCACCCTGTCAATCTTTTCCGTGGCAATGGTACGGTTCATGACTCCCTGCTTGTAGCACTCCTTGAGGGCGCCCGCAATAAAACCATATTTGGCATCCGTAATCAGCTGAGAAGCATCATCATCCAGTCTGTGTTCAAGTCTGACTATTTCATGACCTGTCACCTCCTTGATGGATTGATAATTAGAGGAAGACTCCAATACCTTCAGCGCTTCAGGATCTTTATCTATTAAACTGATTGAGAGATAACGTGATGAAAATGTAGCAGTCAGCGGTTTATCCTTCTTGATCTCTGAGCGAATAAGGCCGATCGATTTCTCCATCTCCTCCCCATAATTAATATGGATGTGCCGGACCACCGGATCCCTGTCTTCATATACTTCGATCAGTTTCTCCAAAAGATCCTCCAAACCCTCCCCGCTGAATGCGGTTGTCGGAACAATCGGAATACCTGTCAGCCTGGCCAGCTTTTTCATTTTTAAATTCGATCCGCTGGCTTGCAGGTCATCGTACATATTCAGCGCGATCACCACTTTGATGTCCATATCGATCAACTGCGTCGTGAGAAATAAGTTCCGCTCAAGGTTGGACGCATCAATCACGTTGACCACAATATCAGGCATCTCCTGAAGGATAAAGTTCCTGGTATAAAGTTCTTCCGGGGTATAGCTGGTCAGTGAATAAGTACCCGGAAGGTCTGTCAGTTCAAAGTGATAATCATTTTTCTTCAGGGTAGATTTGGTCGCTCCTACCGTGACACCGCTATAATTGCCAACATGCTCCTTCGAATTGGTGAGACGGTTGAAGAGCGTGGTCTTGCCACAATTGGGATTACCAACAAGGGCGACACTGATCATTCGGCCCTTTTCCCTGGCAGAAATTTTTAATTCTTCCAGATCAATGGTGCCATCGTAACTGTGAGGATGAAGCAAAAGCGCTTCTTCCGGTGTAACCACCTCAATCAGTCCGGCCTCTACCCGGCGAAGCGACACATTGTATCCCATGAGGCGGTATTCTACAGGGTCTTTGAAAGGGGCATTCTTCAGCACAGACACCTCTTTTCCGGCCACAAACCCCATCTCTGAGATTCTCCTCCGGAACGATCCGTGTCCCAACACCTTGGATATGACCACCGTTCTATTTTCGCCTACTTCAGATAACCGCACCGTCTATTTTTATTAAGAACAATTATAAATAGAGTGCAAATATAGTCTAATTTGGCAATTCAACAATTCGATAATTTGGCAATTCGATAATTCGGAAATTCAACATTTCGAAGGTTGGACGATTTGAAAATTCAACGATTCGGCCATGCGAAATCGTTAAATGGCAAGGATTTTGGGTCCAATAATCTGCCAAAATCTAAGTTAAATACTCTACTGTTGCACCCTATCATTGCCGAATTGCCGAATCGTCGGATTTGCACATAAAAAACCCCTTCTGTTTGCACAGAAAGGGGTTCTAACTTAATTACACGCTATTTCCCGGGAGCTATGAAATTTCCCGAAAATTTCTTTTTATTCAATACGCGGAGGTCTTTTGAATCCACCCCGTTTGGATACAATGATCGAACCGGTGATGATGACCAGACATACCACGCCTGTCAAAACCAGTCCCCAGGAGAAATGACCCGGTTTCTGGTAGGCAATCAGGACGGGCGCAGCCAGCAGCGACACCAGATTGATTACCTTGATCATCGGATTCAATGCAGGACCGGCAGTATCTTTCAAAGGATCACCCACGGTATCGCCTACAACAGCCGCATGGTGAGCTTCCGAACCTTTTCCTCCGTATAAACCGTCTTCAATGGTCTTCTTGGCATTGTCCCAGGCGCCGCCTGATCCTGCCATAAAAACTGCCAGCAGTTGTCCGGAAAGAATAACTCCGCCCAAAAATCCGCCAAGCGCTTCCACTCCGAGTAAACTACCTACCAAAATCGGTGAGAGAACAGCGATAAGGGCCAATGGGATCAGCTCTTTTTGAGCCGCTATGGTGCAAATGTCAACAGCCCTCTGGTAATCGGGTTTAACCGTACGTTCGATGATTCCGGGAATTCTGAACTGGCGGCGAACCTCTTCAACGATCAGAGCAGCTGCACGGGTTACCGCGTTAATGGTGAGTGAAGAGAACAACCATGGGATCGTACCACCGATCAACATACCAATAAATACCATTGGCATGGAAATCCGGATGCCTGTCTCAAGCAATTGCTGACTCTTTTCAAAACCAAGTTGGATCTGGACATTGCTGACGTCTGTGATGAATGATCCGAACAGTGCGACGGCCGCGATTACAGCTGATCCGATGGCAACACCTTTGGTGATGGCTTTGGTTGTATTTCCGGTAGAATCGAGTGAATCCATGATCTTGCGGGCATCCTTGTCGAGATGGGACAACTCTCCTATTCCGTTGGCATTATCCGCAATTGGACCGAAAGCATCCATGGCCACATTGTTTCCGGTCAGGGTAAGCATCCCGATGCCTGTCATGGCAACGCCGTAAAGAACATAAACCAATGGCATACCATTGTAAATAATAACAGCAGAAAGGATGGTGAGGGCAATCACGATAGTTTGCCATACTGCAACTTCAAACCCGTAGCTTAAACCCTTAAGCAACAAGGTTGCAGAGCCGGTTTTTGCGTTCCTTGCAATGTCCTTTACCGGATGGTAATTGCCATCTGTAAAATGTTTGGTAATCTCATCCAACACAATGGCCAGAATGATACCCATGACCACTGACAGGAAAGATCTCCAGTCGTGCAGGTAGAAATAGGAAACAATGCCGAACAACACAATACTAATCGCTGCAGAAGTATAGAAACCTTTGTTGATGGCCTTCAAAGCATTGTTTGTTTTGGCTTCTTTGTCGCCTTTTACCAGGTAAGTTCCAACGATGGAGGAAAGCACCCCGATACCGCGAACCAGCAACGGGAAGATAATCCAGGAGAGTTCGTGGGTAGACATGAACAACACAACCCCAAGAATCAAGGTAGAGACGATGGTTACTTCATAGGATTCGAAAATATCCGCAGCCATACCGGCGCAGTCACCCACATTATCGCCAACGAGATCGGCAATAACTGCAGCATTACGCTCATCATCTTCAGGAAGTCCGGCTTCCACTTTACCGACCAGGTCGGCACCGACGTCAGCAGCCTTGGTGTAGATGCCACCGCCCACACGCATGAAGAGTGCCAGAAGCGTACCACCAAAACCGAATCCCAACAGGGTATCCGGAGAGGCCACACCAAAAATGATAAAAATCACTGTACCACCAAGAAGGCCCAAACCGTCAGTCAACATTCCGGTTACGGTACCTGCACGGTAAGCAATTTTCAATGCCTCACTGAAACTGCGACGGGAAGCGGAGGCTACACGTACATTGGCCTGAACGGCCATACGCATACCGAATTGTCCAACCATGAGAGAAAAAACAGCTCCCATGACGAAAGCAAATGCTCTGCCGAAACCGATGATCAACTTGAGTGATTCTTCAGAATAACCAACAAAACGAAGTTTGGATGATTCTGTCGGAGGAACAATATAAACGGATAGGAACAAAACAATGGTAAAAACAAAAATCAGGGGTATAATTGTTTTCAACTGACGCTTCAGGTAAGCATTGGCACCTTCGCTGATGGCACCCCATACTTCCTGCATTTTTGGTGTTCCTGTATCACAAGCCAATACTTGCCTGCGGAGTAGCAAGGCATAACCGAGTCCAAAAAATGCGATAACCAATACACTCCAAATTGCGATTACTTCAAATGAACTCGCACCTGGTAAACTAATCATATGAATCAAATTTAAATTGTTAGAATATTACAGATTGTTTAAAATTTCCAATTTTTTATCAATTAAATTCCTTGCGAAATCTTAGTGGTTTTGAGCCTTAGTAGATTTTTTTGCCACAAAGACACTAAAAAAATCAAAGGTTTCACGAGGGAAATACCGAATAATAAGTACTAATGCAAATTAAAACAGTCACTTACAACGTGGCTAAAAAGTCGTAATTGAGTTCTTCCAGTTCTGTCATGGAAGGATAACGGTAAAAGATCATATGATCGATCGATCCCACATAGAATCCTGAAGCTACCGTTCGATAAAGCAAGGAACCGTTGTAGGAACGAACCACCGTTTTCATTCTTTTTTCGTACCCGGACAATGACAGAAGACAATCACGCAGGTGCCTGACATGGGTGTATGGAAGGTGTTCTGCAGAACCTGTGGCAGGATTTGCAGCCAGTTCTCCAAGCTTCATCTCTACCATGAATAGTTTTGGCAACTCAAACTGCCTTGATCCGTCGGTGAGGGCTTTCACGAAAGCGGCCGGACACAAGTCGCTTGCCACCTGTGGCGAAACCGGACAAAGCTCCTGATAAAGGTGCAGGGATACTTTTTCTTCGCATGATGTGTCATAGGGCGTTTGGGGCAGTTCGAGGACGATACCGTTATCTGTGGTGAGATAAAGACTTTTCAAGGCCTCCAGTGGAATCCGTTCGAGTACGCGGTACACGGAAAGATAAACCGAATGCTTCGGCGTACCATCAGAATGACGGACACACCGTTTATCAATATAATCCACATCCACAATTTCCTTGACCTGTTCCAGGTCAACTTCAAAAAAGATCATCTGACCTTTGTTACTTTTCTTGGTCCCCGTAGCCATGTATTCCCCAAACTCAGCAGGGGGCAGCATGGAAGCAATCAATGCTTCCGGGGTGACGGACAAATAAAGGTATTTACTCATAATGCAAAGGATTAAATAAAAGAGTGGTTAAACATTTTCCTTAAGCTAAAACCGGATATATTTCCGGTCACTTCTATAAATAGTATGTTCATTAATGTATCTATGTTGTTTGTCTGAATTATTTCCGATCGACAACAAAAAACTTTGTTTGGCATACCAATATTAGATATTTTCGCTTTCAGGCGATCAAAAGCAGCTCCGTGTACGCACACAATTCACGAAATCTTAACATTGGCGATATTCTGTCGATATGGAAACACTGCAATAAAGTTGAGAATTGAGAGTTGAGAGTTGTCTCGTCATGAATGGGCTTATAGAAAAAGCAAACAAAAATCAGAATGAGCAGGGAGGTTAATATACGGATAGATGCTTATCAAATACATTGACAATTGTAATGGCAAAAATGGAAACGATTTCAGCAGAAGCAAACTGACTCATCCTCTCCCAATCTCAAATGCTATTAATCTGCGATGGTTTTTCGACAGAAAAAAAACTGCTGCCATTAGTAAATCTTCAAAAAAATTCTTTCCTTTGTCCCCGCGTTTACACGCAAATGGCCCCGTAGCTTAATGGATAGAGCATCTGACTACGGATCAGAAGGTTGTAGGTTCGACTCTTACCGGGGTCACGTTGAAAATCAAACACTTACGTTGAAAAATGTAGGTGTTTTTTTTGATACGCCAAGTTCACGTCAAGGTTTTGAATAAATGACCCCCAATCGATGTGTAGGCTTCCCCTAAATTTGGACATTTAAAATTAATAAATAATCGGACTGACGCGCCCTAAGGGGCTTGTCCAACTCTATTTGAAAATGGCCAACTTTCAGGTAAGCCTACAAATGCTCTTTTCATTTTACTATTTGTAGCATTTGTTTTTTTTATTTTCCTCATAGCTTCAGGTGGACATATTTTACTTTTACTCGGTTATAGGTATAAGTTACATGGATAGTACCATCTTTCCCTTTGATTATTGCGGGATAACTAAACTCGCCTTTAGGCTGATCTTCTAAAACAATTATCTCCTTCCAGTTTTCTCCATCAACGGAAGCAAGTATATTTAACTTGTTCCTTCCTCTTTCGATTGGATTACATATCAGTACCTGCAAACCATTGTCAAGCGAAACACCATCAATCCCTGAATTATTATTAACAAGCATTGTGGCCTTTACTGGCGACCAAGTTTTGCCCTTGTCTTTCGACCATGTCTCAACAATTTTTTTATCTCGACTCCGGCAAAGCATCTGAATCTTTCCCCCTTTATAAAAAAGAACTGTAGGCTGTATCGCATTAAAGCCACTATTGTCAATTTTTGTCTTTCTCCATTGTTGTAAATCCTGATCTGTGGTTTCCACATAAATATTCCAATTTTCTTTGGTCTCGATACTTGTTGGACAAAGGATTGTCCCATTTTTTAGTCTTACCGCCTTGTCTTTAATAGGCCCATAAAAACCATCCGGGATTTTGACCTTTTCTGACCAAGATTTTCCGTTGTCTTTCGAAATTTTGTACATCCCCCACCATTCACGTGGACTGGGGCCTATTTTATAAAAGAGAATAATATCACCATTATCCTTCTTGAAAAGCACCGGGTTCCAACATGGATATCGAAGTCTATCATTCATGACACCATCAGCAACCATTTCCGGGGTTCCCCATTTCCCGTTTATATTTATTGAGGTGTAAATACAAACATCAGGATTACCTTCTCCTGTTCCGCCAAACCAAGCTGTTAAAATACCCTCATCTGTTTCGAGAACAGTGGATGCATGGCAACTTCTGAATGATGCTATCTCATAGATAAATTCAGCATTTAAAACTTTTGCAGTGATTTTTTCAGGTAAGGACTTCTGTGCAAAGGTTGTCAAAATAAGCATTAACATTGCTAAAATAAGAATTCCCTGCTTTTTCGTTTTCATACATTTATATTTTTTTTGTAAAGCTCAATACAAGTATTAACATCCGTTAAGACAAAAGACAACATATAAATACAAATATCCAATATTTGCCCAATGTATAATAAACCCTCCAAATTATCTAATACAGTAATTTCTTTGATATATCTGCTAAATTATTCTCTTGAATCCGTCAAAAAATTTCGTAAGGAATGCAAAGCTTCTCTGGAAGCATCTTTGAAAAACTTTGTATCATAACTATAAGTAACAAAACGCATACCTTCGGCAACCCACTTTTTTACATCATCAATGTCATTTAAGTGGACACCAGGAGCTACACCATATTTATTACATTGATGAATTATTTCTCTAAATGCCGCTTCAAGTCTCGGATGGTGTATCTGGCCAGGAATTCCCATATCATCTGTCATATCTGCCGGACCAATCATAATAGCATCTATACCTTTGGCAGATAAGATTTGTTCGATATTATTCACCCCCTCTTCACTCTCAATTTGCACAATGGTCATTATCTCCCGATTGGACCATCCTGTATATTCTTCAATAGTACAATCTCTGAATAAAGTATTTGTTGTAGAGATACTTACACCTCTTTTCCCCATTGGGGCGTATTTGGTTGACCTGATGATCCTGTCTGCTTCTTCTTTTGTTTTTACCTGTGGCAATACTAAACCTTCTGCACCAATATCAAGCATTCGAGCCATTTGATGATACAATTTATCCGGTACCCTTACAAACAAGGACATCTCTTCATATTTTGCCACTAAAGAACAATTCGCCAACGTTTCGTAATCATAGTCATTGTGTTCAGTATCCAATATTATATAATCCCAACCCTCGGATGCGCACATAGAAACTGCCTCAGGCGATTTGAGAATGCGAAGCATTGTTCCAAAACAAACCTCTCCATTTTTTAGCCTCTTCTTAACATCACTAATTTTCAAGCTCATAAAAGAAGTTTTACAATTTGCAATTATCGGAAATGGTGAATAGACATAATATCTTTCCTACAAGTCATCTAGTAATCCCGACTTTAAAGTCGGGATTACTAATAATGAAATGTTTAGGATTTAAATAAAATTTTGTTGTTGTTAATATCACCCCAACAGTGTCCACTTAATCTTTCGTTTTTTGTTCCTTCAATAATCTATTTTATTGAATTATAGGCAGTACTAAAACCGATAAGGGGCTCGATTTCGTGTAGGAAGATCATGTACCCGTAACAGCCAGACTTCTGCAACCTGCACTCCTCGCCCACTTCCTCCGCCACCGGGGATCCGACTCCATTTCAATTTCAACTCACCCGTTTTTGTTGCTTCGGAAGGTACGTCAAATTCTAAAATTTTGCATGTCATATCTTTAGGAAGCATAGGATGAATTTCAAATTTGTCATTTGCAACTAACTTTATATCGGTCCTTCCCTCAGCACCATACACCATTTTCAGACGATATTTTGCAGTTTTATCCAAATTCCGGTAAAACATTTCCAGCGGATAATCATGCAAAGTTTCTGCGTAAGTATATGATGAAATTGGAGCTTCTCTGCGTGCTGCCATACTCGTCATTGGTGCCTGCAAGAATGCAGGATCATCAGAATATTCAGAACCCGTAACAAGATGAGGTTGGGCACCTGACTTACCCAAATCATCATAAAAACCGCCTGCACCAGGATTGTTCCAGTTTAGTATTGTGTCAATCTTTTGCAAACGATCATTTTCGTTTGGGAGTAAAGTAATTTCAGCGAATTGCTTACGTAACCAGGGCGCATCATTCAAAGGAAAGTCAATAAGATCGAGATTGGCACCGCGACGAACTGCAATTGCCTGATATCGCGAGACACTTAACTGCATATGAATACTTTGGAACAGGGCTTCAGCAAGTTCGAAAACGCGAGCACGTGTGACTGATCCGGATTGAATTTCTGGTTTTGCAAGTGCTTCTTCAGCTTTAGCTAACGACTTTAAACTACCTGATAAAGGCGCTAGTTTAAGATATTCCCTTGCTTTCTCCTCCTGTGCAGTTTCCTGTATTAGTCGGCTACGGATTGTTGCATCGTAATAAGCCCGGTAAAGGGCTTGTTGGAAACGCCAATTTAGTAACGTTGAAGGTGTGGCATACCGCTCCAACTCCTGAAATTGAGAAAGAGTAACCTGTACACCCAAGTTATCCACCAATGGGCCCCTCCAGTTGCGTTCCAGACTAAGTAGTCCCTGTGCAAAAGACTCTTCAACTCCTGTCCCAATAAAATACCTGCTATAATCACGAAGAATATCAGTGACATTTGCATCCGGATCCCAGCCTAAACCACTCCAAATAAACTTATTTACATCATCATTGCAACCTTCGGAGTATGTAAGGAAACCATACTCTGCAATAGGCTGCAATCTTTTAAATATTTTAGCCTGATCTAACGGTCGAGGATTAATTGTCTCACGATTAAGAGTGGATATAAAGGCAAAGTCCCAATCCGGTACCGGATACTGGGCCCACATTGAATGGGTAATATCCGGATAAAAACGCATCTTATAGCGTTTCGGTACTTTTGCACGTAAATCATCCAGCCTTTCTCTTTGCTGCGGACCAAATACAACTCCTTCCAGCCAAACTGGTTCTGTGTTCATTATTGCATAAAAATCTTCCATCCATGCAGAATTAAAACCTTGTGGTGACATCCACATCTTGGCACCAGGATGCAACTTTTGCAATTGTATGGTTTGTTTTTCCAGCATTGAAAATAAAACCTTTGGTGCTGTATGTCCCGGATCACCACCCGGAACGAACACTGCATCTACTCGTGGTAGTTGACGAAGAACATCTCCCCATTCTTTTAATGCTTTTTCTGCAGTAGCTTTATCGCTATAGTCCTTTTCCATAGCAGGATACCATATCCAACATTCAATTCCATATTCTTTAGCCAACCTTGACATCTCGACCATCATTTTCATAGGATCCATAGGGAAGTGTGGACTATCAGTATCATCATCAGAAATGGGAGGAATCAATTCAATTGCATTAGTACCAAATACTACCAAGTCACGAATATATTGTTCCCACATCGGTACCGACCAGGCATCATAGGCATTCGTTTTTGGTCGATAACCTAATTGATGACCTCTCAAAGGATAACTAGGTGATGAGGATATATCAATTTGATGCGAAAGAGAAACAGTATTTCTGGAATAATCCATCATTCGAAGTAGCCTGCCAGCTCCGAAAAGTACGCCACGGGCATCATTTCCTGCAACCACAACCAATCCTGATTCAAGTGTGACAATTCTATACCCCTCAGGTTTTTCATTCCCTGTAACCATTAGTTTTGTTTCCAGAGCCGGAAACGCGCGAATTAAATCATTCCGTTGACCCAGAACAACACCATTGTTACCCTTTTCAGTTAATATATTGGCAATAGTCCAATTCACCCAGCTTCTCCTTTTAACTTCATCAAGCAGCATTTCTGAAGCTTTCATTTCCGGACCACTCATTCCCGGTGGGAGGATTAGAACAGCAGAAGAAAGGTCAATCTGTGAATCCTTTAAAACATTCTTGTCTGACTTATCTTGAGCTGATACAGTTTGCATATTGAGGTAAATGCACGCAACTACAGTAATATACAATATTTTTTTAAGCATAGTGATAATTTTAAATATGATTATGTACATACGATTTGACTCATATTAAATTATTCGATTGTTTAGTATCCAGGATTCTGCATCAATTTTTTCTCAAAATTTGCATCAATTGCCGATTGCGGAATCGGGAAAAATTTATGATAATCCTGAATCGTAGTTCTCGTTATTTCAAGCATATTATACTTGCGAGTTCTCTCTACCAACAATCCCAATCGCGTAAGGGTACGTCTGCGTGGCTCTTCAGCCATCAACTCTCTTGCACGTTCATCCAAAATATAATCGATTGTAACATTTGCAGGTAAAACAGGTGTTGCTCCAACTCTATTTCGCAAAACATTAATATCTCCAGCAGCATTTTGAAGCAACCCTTTTCTGAAATATGCCTCAGCACGAAGAAGATAGGTCTCTGCTAATCGGAATACCATCCAGTCTTTACTTGTTCTCCCCGATGAATTAGTAGCGTTATAGGGTATGCCTAACACTTTTCTTGGATATGCATATATGTTTCTCATCGTATCCTCCTGGTTGTTTCTTTTTTCTACCAACTTGCCATAAAAAGCTGATTTAGAGTTGTTGTAATAAAACATTCTATGCATATTGTATTTAGAATTACGCATATCTGAATTAAAATTATCTTTCCAAATATCAAATAGCAGGTAATTTGTTCCACGACAAGGGCCAGTTCCTCTTCCTAGACTATCACAAACCAACATTGCCACTCCATTTGGGTCTAAAAGTTTAACCAACATTGGTTCCCACTGTCTGAGCATGAAATTTCCACTGCTACCACCCGTAGTAAATGATTCAAACTGCCAAACATAAATCGACTCCAAATTTCCGGAACTTCTGTTTTGATTCCCATCTAAGAAAAGATCAGAAAATACATCACCAGGCATTTTTGCCAGACTACCAAAACGAGTAGTCATAATGCGATATAATCCTGAATTGATTACCAGATCTGCACTCGCAATTGCTTTATCATAATCGCCCAAACTAAGATATACCTCACTGAGCAGATGATCAGCAGCTGCTTTTACAATCCGACCTTCATTTGCTTTAGATACTGCAGGCGGCAGCCATTTAGAAGCGTATTCCAAATCTTGTTTAGCAAACTCATAAATTTTACTTCTTGTAGCTCTTTCAAAATCGAATTTTGGTCCTGCATAAATAGTGTCTATTAAGGGGACATCCCCAAAGACATTTGCCAGAAGATTATATGTATAAGCTCTGTAAAATTTAGCCTCTGCAATTACTGCATTTCTTTCAGCATCAGTTGCCCAAATACTCTTTGATTCGGGTCTGTTCGCGTAAACAATAACCGTATTAGCTCTAAGAATCATTTCGGAATATGCCCAATTCCATATCATTTCTACTTTAAAGAGAGATGGAACCAAATAAGTTGTATAATTCTTGAAAAATACAAATTCAACTCCTGCAGCAGCCACTTCATCCGTTCCCTGCCAGTAAACATTGTTAGTTTGATCATCCATTATCATTTCGTTCCTAGCTGCAACACTCAGGCCAACCAGATAATTCTGGAAACCTGAATTACTTGTTAACACAATATCCGAGTTTAAAGTAGCCATAGGTTTTTCATCCAGAAAATTCTTTTTACATGAACTTGAAAAGATAAAAAATGCAAATAATATCCCAATCTGCATTAGGACTTTAAACTGTGTAAAATATTTTAATGTTTTCATAATATTTTTTGTGTTTAATTATGGACTAGTTAATTAATACCAATATTTACCCCAAAAGCAATTGTGCGAGGCATTGGGTAAAAACTACCTGATGATGATCCCCCACTTTCAGGATCTGATCCTGGCCATTTGGTAAAGGTATAGAGGTTTTTAGCACTCGCATATACCGTCAAGCTAGACAATTTCACCATTTTCAACAGGGTTTCAGGAAACTTGTAAGACAAGGAAGCATCCTGTATCCTTACAAAATTTCGGCTAACATACCAACCGTGACTCATAGGATTGTTATAAACTAAAGACGGCCGGGTAGCCGACTTGTTTTCAGCTGTCCAATATCCTGCATCCAATTGATTTAATCCTCTACCTGGAGCATTAGGGCTTACTGCTGTATTTAGCAAATTGAAACGAGACTCCCACCCTAACATGGCATTTGCGAATATTGAAAGAGTAAAATTTCCGAAAGTAAAATTATTAGTAATACTAAACCTATAGTCTGGCTGACCACCTGAACCAACAATCTTACGATCCTCAGCATTAATTATCTTATCTCCGTTTAAATCTTTTAATCTTACAAAACCTGGTTTTGATCCGGATGGAATTTCATCGCCCGTTTGATAGATCCCATCAAATACATAATCGTAATACGAAGTAATAGGATACCCGATAAACCAACTGTTTGAAATATCATTATCTTCTATACCATCACCATTGACATCGGTAAAGTACAAGTGAACAATTTTATTTCTATTTGCGGAGATAACAAAATTTGTATTCCAATTAAACTTACCTGATTGAATGTTTACAGAATTTAAGGTAAGTTCTAACCCTCTATTATTGATTAAACCAATATTAGTAAAAATATTCGTATAGCCTGTCATAGTAGGTATAGAGCGCCTTACGAGCAAATTGCTGGTATTGCTGTTATAAACTTCGATTGTACCACCCAATCTTCCTTTAAACAATTCAAAATCAATAGCAGCGTTCGTGGTCTTGGTCGTCTCCCATTTCAAATCGGCATTGCCCATTGTTGAAGGATAAATACCTAGTGAAGTTGGACCACCATCACCGTATACATATTGGTTGATACTTGATGAACTCAATGATTGATATGGAGAAATAGCCTGATTTCCCAATGCCCCATAAGACAATCTTAGTTTCAACATATTAAGAAAAGTAGCTGACTTCATAAATGGCTCATTAGTAACAATCCATGCCAGAGATCCTGATGGGAAAGTTGCATATTTGTTATTCGCCGCAAAAACTGAACTTCCGTCTCGGCGGGCTGTTAATGTAACAAGATATGTCTCTTTAAACCTATAATTAACACGAAACATAGAAGATACACTTTCTGTAGAATTTGCTGTAGAACTTGTCAGCAATACATTGCCTAAGGCTAGGTTATTATAGCCATTTTCACCAGAACTTAATTGATTTGCTGTTGAAGTAGTAGATTCAAATCCGGTATGACCGCGGCCATATAAAAGTGTAAAGTCTAAAGAATGATTTTTTCCGAATTGATTTGCGTATGTAAGGATATTTTCCAATACCCAATCAAAATTTTGTTGATTAAATTTACTGGCAGTCTGTGTATTATTCAACAAGTGTTTATCTTGTCTGAAAAAATTATAATTATGGCCCCAACGATAATTTGGTGAGTAGTTTACCCGATAGTTCAATCCTTTGATAAAGGGAAAACTAATTTTGGCATAAATATTGCTAAATAAATTATCATAAATCTCTTGATTAGTAGTTAAAAGTGCCGAATAAAGAGATTGTCCATTACTACCTGTATCTTCAGGAACAACCCATTGAGTTGGTTCGCCATCTGAATAATAATAGTTACCTAAAGGGCTACTTCCATATGCATTGCCAAGATCTGCAGTCACACCAGAAAGGTCTCGGTGGTTGAACATAGAATTAATCCCTACCGTAAGCCAATTTGTGACCTTATTATCAATATTTACTCTAACAGAACTTTTCTTTGCATTATCGTTAAACAACAACCCCCTTTCATCTGAGAATGCCCCTGAAATATAATAATTGGTGAATTTAGTCTTTCCAGAAATGTTTAAATCATATGAGCCAATTTTACTTGGTTGAGAAGATTCATCCCATGCATTATGACTTATTCCAGCCTTGTAATTTGTGGCTTCCGTCGGGTACAAATAGGTTAAAATCTTAGATGGATCGTGCTCTAAACCTGATTGCTCGCGCCAGTCCAATTTGCTTTGGACGTATCGTTCAGTACTAAACTCCTTTACTTTATAACCCCAATCTGAAACACCATTAAAAGCGTTTAACTTTATACTCGGAGCCTCTGAAATTCCCGCCTTGGAAGTAACCAGGATTACTCCATTTGCAGCCCTTGAACCATAAATAGCAGCAGCACTAGCGTCCTTTAAAACCTCTAATGATTTGATGTCATTAGAATTTATATCAGATAAATCACCACTAAAGATAATACCATCAAGGACAATCAATGGGCTATTTGAGGCACTCAAAGATCTGGGCCCCCTAATAAGAATTGCTCCTGTTACTCCAGGTCTTCCATTATCTGTTACCTGTATCCCTGCAACTGTACCTCTAATCGCTTGAATTATGTTTGTAGTAGGTGAATAAGCTGACTTAGCCATATCAACCTTAGTTACAGAACCAGTAACCATTAGCTTGGATTGAGTTCCATACCCAACTACAATAACTTCGTCAAGACCGTGCACCTCATTTGCAAGTACAACATCAACAGTTGTCTTGCCACCTAACTGAATTTCCTGAGCAATATAACCAATAAAAGAAAATACCATAATTGCATTTTTGTCAGATACAGATAATGAATACTTACCTTCTATATCTGTTATGGTACCGATAGTTGTATCTTTAATCTTGATATTTACTCCAGGTATTGATTCGCCGGTATGCCTATCAGTTACTTTACCAGTCACAGTTACAGTTTGCTGTTCCGGAGAAAAGTTTAGATCTAAGTCAGCAGTAGAGGACAGAATGTAATTGTTTGCAAAGACCTGCGCAAAACCAGCAAATATTAAAAGGAACATGAGATTCATAATTATTAAGCATTTCATGCACCAAGTTGTAGGCATAAGATCTCTGATTCTCGATTTTTTTTTCATAGTTGTAAATAATTTGGTTATAGACAATTGCATTAATACAAAATTTAGTTTTCAACCCGATAACTTAACTTAACCGACGGATTCTATATATGTTCCTTGGACTTTTCAATGTAATTTATTTCACTATTATTGATTTTTTACACTTGGCTGTCATCCGAATTAACCTTAACGAACTATCTTATTTCACTAGTGTCCCATTAAAATCGGGACGTTATTAAACATTAAACAAATTTGGCTCATTAAGTCTAAAACGTTCTTTGTCATTTTGAAATTTAGTTCTATGAATAGGTCTCGAAGATGAGTTATATCTGTTAATGATATACTAAGGATCTGCAAAACCTCATATGTACTTCTGTCAAGTTGCATGTCTTTTTGGACGATTGCCACCAAACAGTAGGTGCACATTGCAACGTAGATTTGAATCCGAACAGCATTTTCAGTAGTTCCCCAGAATTTCTTGATTTTCAGATGTTGCTTTAGCCATTTGAAGAAAAGCTCGACTTGCCAGCGGTTCTTGTAAAGTTCAGCAACTTGAAGTGCAGAAATGTGCATTGTATTGGTTAAGAATACAAGCTCACGCTTTTGGTCTTCATCCCAATATCTGACCAATCTAAAATGCTCTGGATAGTATTGCTTAGGATAAAATCCCGTTAATTCAATCGTTACATTTGAAAGTACGTTCTTGGGCAATCTTCGTTTCCATTTGATTATCTTGTATTGAAGGTTCTTCTTTGCTCTGACAACGAAGAAAGCTCCTATTTGATGAATCTTATACAATATCTTGAAGTGATTATATGCACGATCAAATATGTAATATGAGCCTGATTCATAGGGGATTTCTTTCATTGCTGTAGAGTCGTGCACAGAAGCTTCAGTGATATGGAAAAATGCTGGTATCTGTGTCTCCACATCATATAGTGTATGCACTTTGATTCCACCTTTTTTCTTACGAAACTTCGCCCACCAGAATACGGAAAGGCACAAGTCAATCGTTGTTGAATCAAAAGCATAGACATTACCTTCAAGTTTGAAGATGTCAGAAACTCGTTTCTGCCTGGCTTCGTTTACCAGATAGTAAGCATACTCCTCAAAGATGTGATAGTCTCTGTCTTGATTGGCTCTAGCCAAAGATGATTTTGAAACATTCTTGCCCATGCCCAAATGATACGATTTGGCGTGATGAGCATCAAGAGCGACAATCAAATCTCTCAGGCTTTCACGATTAGACAATT
>JBAXUL010000209.1:0-4091 GCA_037129695.1 Prolixibacteraceae bacterium | reverse complement strand
CTTTTGTAGCGGGGGTAGGACTCGAACCCACGACCTCCGGGTTATGAGCCCGACGAGCTACCAACTGCTCTACCCCACAGTATATTTTTTAAAACCAGCTGTGTCGGTTTTGTGGGTACAAAGATAGCCGCTTTTTCCGGTTTTGCAATAAAAATGCGAGTTTTATTTGTAATTTTGGATTTTCAAGAAAATTGGATTCATGGCGGCAGAAAGAAAAAGAGATCAGTTGAGGAAACTGTTCCAGCACCCTTACCGGATTGTCATCTTCAACGACCTCAACCTACATATCATTAAACAGATCAGGTTCAATGCCCGCACACTGCTGCTCGGACTGGTCGGTGCGATTGTCGTCATCATTATCGGGGTTACCATCCTCATCGCTTTTACACCCTTGCGGGAATACATTCCCGGATATCCGAGCGGGAAACTTCGCGACAGATTGATCAACAATGCCCTGGTAACTGATTCCCTCGAACAGAAAATCAACCTCTACGACCGGTATTTTCATGATATGCGTGCCATGCTGAGCGGCGAAAATACATTGGATACAATTGCAAAACGGGATTCCATCACCCGTCCCAACCTCAACGATTTAAAAAGAATGAACCACGACAGTCTTTTCAAAGACGAGCTGGAACAGGAACAATTCAACCTGCGTTTAAATCCGGGTGCCACCAGAAAAAGCGGATTGGCAAGCCTCCTCTTTTTCCCTCCCCTGAAAGGCATGATCACCGGCAGACAGGAAATATCCACAGGGCATTACGGAGTTGATGTCGTAGCCAAAACCGGTTCCAGGGTTTCTTCTGCACTGGATGGCACAGTCCTGTTCTCTGAATGGACCATGGAGACTGGCTATGTCATTATAATTCAACACGATCAGAACATCGTCACTGTGTACAAACACAATGCGGAACTGCTCAAAAAACAGGGAGAAAAGGTAAAAGCAGGTGAGGTGGTTGCCATTATGGGTAATACCGGCAAAGAAACCACCGGACCTCACCTTCATTTCGAACTATGGGTCAACGGCAATCCCATCAATCCCGAAGATTACATCAGCTTTTAATTTCCACGTTACCATGAAGAAAATAGCACTACTTGGATCCACCGGATCAATAGGCCAGCAAACCCTTGAAATCGTTGAACAAAATCCTGATCTGTTTTCGGTAGAAGTGCTGACTGCCAACAACAACGTGGATTTGCTGATTGAACAAGCGGTCAAATACAAACCAAACGTGGTCATTATCAGCAATGAAGAGAAATACCACCTGGTAAAGGATGCCCTTGCAGACCTTCCCATCAAAGTGTATGCAGGTTGCGATGCAATCGCCCAGGTAGTGGAAATGGGATCTATCGACACAGTCGTTACAGCCATGGTAGGTTATTCAGGGTTGTTGCCCACCATCCGTGCCGTGAAGGCTGGCAAGCAAATCGCCCTGGCCAACAAGGAAACGCTGGTGGTTGCGGGCGATCTGATTACCCGTCTGGCCATCGAGCATCGCTCGGAAATTTTACCCATAGATTCAGAACATTCTGCCATCTTCCAATGTCTCGTAGGTGAAGCCGAGGAATCCGTCGAAAAAATAATTTTGACTTGTTCGGGTGGGCCGTTTCACGGAAAAACAACCGAAGAACTCAAAAAAGTAACCTTAAAACAGGCCCTTAAACATCCAAATTGGGATATGGGAGCCAAAATCACCATCGACTCAGCCACACTGATGAACAAAGGGTTCGAAGTGATCGAGGCAAAATGGCTCTTTGGATTGAAACCCGGACAGATTGAGGTGGTGGTCCATCCCCAGAGTATCATCCATTCGATGGTGCAGTTTTGCGATGGTTCAATCAAAGCACAACTTGGACTGCCGGATATGCGAATTCCAATTCAATTCGCACTTAGTTATCCCGTTCGCATCAAAAATTCGATGCCACGCTTTAACTTTGCCGATTACCCCACTTTCACTTTTACAACTCCCGATACGAAAAATTTTCGTAACCTTGCACTTTCTTTCGAAGCGCTTGAAAAAGGCGGCAATCTTGCTTGTGTCTTAAATGCAGCCAATGAGGTGTCAGTCAAGGCATTTCTGAATGAAAAAATTTCTTTTACCGATATCCCGGAAATCAACGGTCAGGTCATGAGAATGGTCTCATTTGTCAGACATCCTGGGTTGGAGGACTACATGGCATCGGACGAGGCTTCCCGCAAGTATGCGGAGGAGATCGTCCTGAAAATGAAGTAAATAAAAAACAAAATTAAAAGATGGTTATTCTGATCAAAGCTGCTCAGCTTTTGCTGAGTCTCTCCATACTGGTGATCCTGCACGAGTTCGGCCATTTTATCTTCGCCAAACTCTTCCACTGCAGAGTCGAAAAATTCTACCTGTTTTTTGATCCATGGTTTTCTCTCTTCAAAACACAAAGAGGAGAAACTGAATATGGAATCGGATGGCTTCCGCTGGGAGGTTACGTGAAAATCTCAGGAATGATCGACGAATCAATGGACAAGGAGCAGATGAAGTTACCACCGGAGCCATGGGAATTCAGATCCAAAACCACCTGGCAACGGCTGCTCATCATGATCGGGGGTGTCCTTTTTAACCTGATTCTCGCACTGGCGCTCTATTCGATGATCCTGTTCACATGGGGAGAGGAATACCTGCCCAATCAAAATGCCAAATTCGGGATTGTCGTTTCACAAACCGGAAAGGAAATCGGACTCCGCAATGGAGATAAAGTTCTTTCCATTGACGGCAAACGGGTTGAAAATTTTTCGAAGATTGTTCCTACCATCGTATTGGATGGGGCAAAATCCATCGAAGTACAGCGTGATTCCCAAAGACTGACCCTGGAAATCAAAAAAGAGATCATTCCCAAGTTGCTGACTGATAAAAATATCATCACACTCCGGGTACCTTACGCCTGCAAAATCGTTGCCTTTGCCAAATTATCTCCTGGAAGGGATGGCGGACTTGAACTCGGTGACGAAATACTGTCTGTTGATAGCCTCAAATTCACGTACTATGACGAATTTGTAGAAAAGCTGTCCAACTCCAAAGGCAAAGAGGTCAGTTTGGAAATCAATCGGAAGGGAGTAGTTTCCATTAAAAAAATAGCCATCGGTACAGCCGGAATTCTGGGAATTCAGCCGGGATATTCCCTGGAAGGTGTGTTTGAATACAGAACCATTCATTACAGTTTTCTGGAATCCATTCCTGCAGGTATCAACAAAGGATATCATGCCATTGGCGATTACCTGAAACAGTTCAAGCTTCTCTTTTCCCCGCAGACCAAAGCCTACGAATCGCTGGGCGGCTTCATCGCCATCGGCAATATCTTCCCGGGTGTATGGGACTGGGAATCATTTTGGAACTTAACAGCCTTCCTTTCCATTATTCTTGCAGTAATGAACATCTTACCTATACCCGCGCTTGACGGCGGACACGTATTGTTCCTGCTCTATGAAATCGTAACACGTCGCAAGCCAAGTGATAAATTTCTGGAATATGCACAGATAGGCGGAATGATACTGCTCTTTAGCCTTTTATTGTATGCCAATGGGAATGATATCCTAAAATTATTTAGGTAAACACGGAATAATTGATTGAAAAGATTGTTATATTTGCCATCGAACGATAAAAACAGGACGCTATGAACTTATTTATATTGGGTGTATTAAGTGGTGCGCATGTGGTATTAATCATTGCTGCCCTTCTTCTTCTTTTTGGAGGCCAAAAAATCCCCGAACTGATGGGTGGTCTGGGTAAAGGAATGAAGGAATTCAAGAAAGCGATGAAAGAGGATGAACCATCCACTCCTCCGACGGGCGCTCCTGAAGAAAAGAAAAACGAACCCCTGAAACAATAATTCAGGAATTCAATCTCATACAAATACCCCGGTGCATTCGCATCGGGGTATTTTTTTTATCAATGATTTATTTCCTTTTCCTATAAACCTATTTCAGAACAAGACACCCTTTTACCCTCTCACCCTCTATCCTTCCATCCCAATCTGTAACGATTTAACCTTTTTTGCGTCTTATTGCTGCAGGAAATTTATTGTATCACTTTAAACACCTCATGATGAACAAAAAAATTCAA
>JBAXUL010000208.1:0-4098 GCA_037129695.1 Prolixibacteraceae bacterium | reverse complement strand
TCCTTAATGGTTGTGGGCAGCCAATCCTTTAAATGATATTCGCTCAAAATCAATTCTGTATTTGGTAAAATGACATCATTTTTGTAGTTATACGATCAAGATGAAGATTTGTAATTACAAATTGCAAATAAATAGTACAAATTTGAAAACAGTGAAAAATCCTGACCGATATTACTGAATTTTTTTGTCAAGGTACTTGCCGGAATTTATAGGAATTCGCGGACACATACCGGTAGAGGTAATCTGATAAGTTATTGTCGTTCTTTGGTCAATAATTTCTGATACAAACCGATGTCCCTGTTTTTGTAGGCCTTTAACAATAAACTATACTGGTCTACGAAAAGGGCATCCACTTGATAACTTATGAATGATGACAACAAGAGGAAATCAGAAACAGACAGTTTGAAACGAGGATCAGCCGGCTTAATTTCATGATGTGACTTTCAATAATTATGATTAAAAGGGGTCATTCCTTTCTCTTCAATCTCACTTTTCAATCCGGATTCTTGCATCCACGGCTACGATCTTGTCACCTTTCCCCATGAGCGGATTGAGGTCCATTTCTTTGATTTCTGTGGCAAAACGAAGCATGGTGGACAGACGCACGATGATTTCTGCGAATTTTTTGCGGCTTACGCCGGCTTTTCCTCTGAAACCTTTGATGATAGGGAAGGCTTTTAGATTGCGGATCATCGAATTGGCCTCACAGATAGTGAGAGGTGCCAATCCTGAAGTAGTATCTTTCAGCACTTCGACAAATATGCCACCTATTCCGCACATGACGACATGCCCAAAGGTGGGTTCGTAATTGGCGCCCAGAAAAAGTTCGATGCCTTCGGCTTGTTCTGCCAGAACAACAGCCGTTGTCTCATGGATTTGCATCATTCTGTTGAATTCAACATTAACCATCTCGGTAGATCGGACATTCAGGGTGACGCCTCCTACGTCTGTTTTGTGCAAGGGTCCTACCACTTTCATAACCAATGGAAATCCAATTTCCTTGGCCGCCTGGATGGCCTCTGCCTCGTTTTTGGCCACTATTTCTTTGACCATCGGGATTGAAGCGGCAGCTAGCAATTGACTGATGATATCGGGAGATAGATATCCGTTCGGACTGCTTTCAATAATTCTGCGGATTCGCGGAACATCCACTCCGTCCAGATAAATTTCCTGACCGGATGGTTTAGGTGTAAGCTTAACCCTTGTTAGTGCTCTTCCCAGAAGCACTTCATCCGGAAAGTTCACGTTACCGTGAGAGAGAAAATAGGACAAATCCTTTTTGACGTTCATCACGGAGGGCAGGATGGGATAAATTGGCTTTTTGCACGTCTTCATTTTACGATCGAGCACCTGGTACACATCCTTGACGGAGGTCAGTCCAGGACTGCCAAAAATGACGGCCATCCCATCAATGTCATCCATTTCATTTTCGACTGTGTCAATAATCAGGTCCAATTGTTCGGCTGTGCCTGTAGCCAGGAAGTCGATCGGATTTTCGATGGAGGAACCCGGATACAAAGCATCTTTCAGCTTTTGTTTGACAGGAGAATCCGGAATTCCGGGTATGTTGACACCTCCTGATTCGAGCGCGTCGGTCAGCATGACAGCCGGACCGCCTGCGTGTGTGATGATGGCCATGTTTTTGCCTTTCATCTGCTTCGACATCAGGACGCAGGCAACCGTGGTGAGTTCTTCACGTCCATAGCATCTCACGATACCTGCTTTGCGGAACAATGCCTCGACAGCAGAGTCGGAACTGGCCATTGCACCCGTATGGGAGGAGGCTGCCCTGCTTCCTGCTTTTGAACTTCCGGCCTTGATGGCTGCCAGCCTGAAACCTTTTCTTACCAGTGAAATCGCGTGGAACAAAAATTTATCAGGATTGTGGATGGTTTCAATATAAAGCAGTTTGACACGGGCCTGTGCCTCACTTTCTGAATTCAGGTCCCAGTACTCCATCACCTCTTCGACCCCCAACTGTGCCGAATTTCCTACCGAGATCACCCTCGAGAAGGTAAGTCCCTTTGGAATAGCGGATTCCATGATGAAAACCGCGGTAGCTCCGGATCCGGATACAAAATCGACTCCTGTAGGTTCGAGACGAGGAATTGGTTCAGTAAAGACTCCGGCATAATCATGCGTCAGCACGCCGATGCAGTTGGGGCCTATCAGACATGCACCTGCTTCATTCACGAGGGCAACGATTGCTTTTTCCAAAAGCGCTCCTTCACTGCCCATTTCACTGAATCCTCCGGAGATGATAATAAATGCCTTGGTATTTTTCTCTTTGGTTAAAACGGAAACAGCTTCCAGACAACTTGCGGCCGGAATGGCCAAAATTGCCAGTTCTGTTTCGGGTAAGTCGCTGACAGAGAGGTAAGTATTGACACCTTGAACACTTTCATCCTTTGGGTTGACCGCATAGAGGAGACCCTGATACTCATGTTCTAGCAAATTTTTGAGAATCTTTCCGCCTGGTTTGGTGATGTTGTTGGATGCACCAATTACTGCGATACTCAAAGGCGAAAGAAGTTGTCTGTTCAGCATGTCGATCAATTAGAAATTGAAGCTTTCAGGAAGAATTTCCTGAAATGCCTTGTGGGAATGATCGTACCTGAGGTACTTGGTCACTCGCATCTATTATTTGAAAATGGGTATATCAGGCAGTTTCAGGGTACTTTAGTTCACTTTAGGTAATTTTTCGTGCTTGTACTTGAATAAAATTGGAAATACCACAGCAAGTACCAGGGCATATCCTGCAAAGACCAGCCAGATGTGATGCCAGTCCTTGGTCTCTCCAATGGTAAAATATTTATCGATGACGATTCCGCTGATGCGGCTACCAAGGAAAGCGCCGAATCCATTTGTCATGACCATGAACAAACCCTGGGCACTGGCCCTGATTCCGGGTTCACTCTGCGATTCAACATAAAGGGAACCTGAAATATTAAAGAAATCAAAGGCCATCCCGTAAATGATGCACGAGGCAACAATCATCCATAATCCTTCGGCGGGATTTCCGTAGGCAAAAAGGCCAAACCGCAGCACCCACGCGAACATACTGAACAACATGACTCTCTTGATGCCGAATTTTCTCAGGAAGAAGGGAATGGTGAGGATAAATAGTGTTTCAGATATCTGAGAAATTGACATAATGATGGCAGGGTACTTAACAGCCAGAAGTTCCTTGAATTGAGGGAAATTTGCGAAATCATGGAGGAAAGTATCCCCGTAGGCATTGGTCAGTTGCAACGCGGCTCCGAGTAACATGGCGAAGATGAAAAATACCGCCATTCTGGCATTTTTAAAGAGTTTGAATGCATCCAGTCCCATCGCGCTTACCCACGAATCATTTTGTGTTTTTCCCAATGGAGGGCATTTGGGTAAAGTGAATGCATAAATTCCCAGGAACAGTGATGCACCAGAAGCAACATAAAACTGACCGGCCGAAACCTCAAGATGCAAAAGACTGATCGCCCACAACGCAACGACGAAACCAATGGTTCCCCATACCCTGATGGGCGGATATTCTGTTACAATGTCCAAACCCTTGCTTTTCAATGTAGAATATCCCACCGTGATGGAAAGCGCAATGGTTGGCATGTAAAATACCATATTAACCAGCATAATCCAGAACATGGTCGAAGGATCACTGACTCTCGGTACCATAAAGAGGACCACTGCGGCACAGATATGGAAAATGCCGTAAAGTTTCTCTGCATTCATCCACCGGTCAGCAATAATACCGGCTATGGCAGGCATAAAGAGGGAGGCAATACCCATGGTTGAAAAAATGGCGCCGAATTCGGTGCCAGACCAATGTTTTGTTTGAAACCAATAGGCTCCTATGGTTAAAAGCCAGCAACCCCAGACAAAGAATTGCAAAAAATTCATCAGGATAAGCCTAATTTTTATATTCATAAAGCTTGAAGTAGTTTGGTTATAAAGATGTTTACGAACGCTAAAACTAAGAAAAATCGGTGAAAGTAAATAGGAGATTTGTCAATATTGAAATCGGATGAATAAGGTAATTTTGGGAGTTGCTGCTTCTGCATTTTCCTGTGTGAAATGTAAAACTCAGGGAAATTGATCAAATGT
>JBAXUL010000207.1:0-4179 GCA_037129695.1 Prolixibacteraceae bacterium | reverse complement strand
AAATTGGGGTTGAATCCCGGTGGAGCGAATCGGAATCCTGAGGAGCAAAGTACCGAACTCCTAAATGTTTTCTCCAAAATAGTACGCTGTAGATCACTGACGGAAAGAACAAATATTTGGAAGCTGTGACTTAGGGAAAGTCCAAAATTGAAAGTTGATAGAAATGTGAATGTTTTACAAATACAAATTATCGATCTAAGATGAAGGAAGGCAAAATGATTATCTTCTCCGCTCCTTCGGGTGCCGGTAAAACGACCATTGTCAGACACCTGCTCTCGAAACGTCCCGATTTTGCTTTCTCCGTATCCGCAACAAGCAGAAAACCAAGGGGCAAGGAAGTCGACGGGGTAGACTATTTTTTCCTGACGGCAGATCAATTCAAAGCCAAAATCAACAACAACGAATTTTTGGAATGGCAGGAGGTATATCCTGATAATTTTTATGGCTCCCTGAAAAATGAAGTGGATAAAATATTGGCCAGTGGAAAAAACATTCTTTTCGATGTGGATGTAGTCGGTGGCAGCAACATTAAAAAAATATATGGAGACCGTGCCCTGGCATTGTTTATCCAGCCACCCTCCATCACCGAACTCGAAAAGCGACTGATCGCCCGTTCTACCGAAGACAAGGAAATCATCCGGAAAAGGGTGGAAAAAGCGGCACTTGAACTGGCATACGCGCCCCTTTTTGATGTCATAATCATCAATGACTCTTTGGAACAGGCCCTTATTGACGCTGAAGAAAAAGTGAAGGATTTTTTGGATTAATCTGAATAACAAGTGATGATTCAAACCGGAACCAGCTCAATATTATTGATCCACCCATTGTTGAATTGTCGCATTATCACAGCAATATATTTATCAATCAATACCTTAGAACACCAATGAAGATTGCCATTTACTCCGGATCCTTTAACCCTGTTCATGTCGGACATCTTGCTATCGCGGAAGCCGCCCTGGAACAAGGCTATGACGAAGTATGGCTGGTGGTATCTCCTCAAAATCCGCATAAAATCGACATTGACCTTTGGCCATTTGAAGACCGGATGCAAATGGTCAGACTCGCTATCCTAAATTCAAAACAATTAAAAGCCTTTGACTTCGAAAATAATCTCCCCCGGCCTTCCTATACCATCCACACACTTGAATACCTGAAAAAATCCTATCCGCTAAATCAGTTTTGCCTCTTAATCGGTGGTGATAACCTGCAAACCTTTCATCTCTGGAAATCCCACAAGGAGATCATCGAAACGTTTGGTCTGATTGTGTATCCACGATCTTCGGGAGATACCGATCAACTAGGTAATCATCCAAATATTCACAGGATTAACGCGCCTCTGTTTGAAATCAGTTCATCTGAGATAAGGAAAAAATTATCTGAAAACCAGTCAATTCACGGATTGGTTTCCCCGGAAGTGGAAAATTACATCCTCTACAAGTTGAATAACGATGGTTCCAATTCAGATTGAGATCAGGGATGAAATACTGGTGGAAATTCCGGACAGCAGGTCAATCTTTCCTATTCTGAATGAAAATAATTGTCAATTTCTTACCGTATATTGAGTTCGATTGTTGTAAGATCGGATCAATTAAATTGATTACCTTTTGCCTATGAACAACTCTCTTTCACACTATGCGGATGTGATTTTACCCCTACCACTGGAAGGGAGTTTCACCTATGCCATTCCCGAAGAATTATACGGGAAAATTGCACCGGGAATGAGGGTCGTCGTACAATTCGGAGCAAAAAAATTTTATTCCGGAGTGGTCAGAAGTGTGCATGACAAAAAGCCGGAAGGAGTAACGGCCAAACTGATAGAAACTATCCTGGACGAAAAACCCATTCTTTCCGAAAGTTGTTTTTTACTGTGGGAGTGGATTTCAACTTACTACCATTGCACAATGGGAGAGGTCCTTAAGGCCGCCTTACCCTCCGGCTTGAAACTGGAAAGTGAAACTCGTGTTTCACTGAACGAGGAAAACTACAAGGCAGACTTTGAACATTTCACTCCCAAAGAGACCTTATTGCTCGAAATCATCAGGGATAAGAGGGGTGTATCGGTGTCCGAACTCAACAACATGGTGCTTAAAAAAGGTACGCTTCCGGTCCTGAAGGAGCTGCTGAATAAAGGAATCATCCACATTGAGGAAGAAATCAGGGAAAGCTATAAGGCGCGAACTGAAACCATCGTTAAATTGGGAAAGGCGATCGTTTCTGAAGAAAAATTGTTGCGTACCCTTGATTTACTGATCAAGATTCCGAAACAGCGCGAGATGCTTCTTCTCTTTCTGCTGGAAAACGAAATTATTTTGGATCTGAAGGCCAAGGCCTACCCAAAAAAGGCCTTACTGATGAAGAGCGGAGCCAGTTTAACTGTCTTCAACGGATTGGTCAAAAAAGAAATTCTTGAGGTATACGAACAGGCAACCGACCGCATCGAAGCCGGTGAAGGAGCCACCCGAGCCATCTATCCACTGTATCCTGCACAGCAGACTGCCCTGGATCAAATAGAAGTATCATTCCTTCAACATCCCGTTACCTTATTGTATGGCGTCACATCAAGCGGCAAAACAGAGATTTACATCCAGCTGATCGAAAAATGTTTAAAGGAAGGAAAGCAAGTCCTTTATCTTTTACCCGAAATTGGTTTAACCACGCAAATGATCAACCGGTTGCTTCAGGTATTTGGACGGCAGACCGGAGTCTATCACTCGCGGTTCAGCGATGCAGAAAGGGTGGAAATCTGGAACAAAGTGCTCAACTTTCAACCCGGGAGTCAGGATCAATCGCACCAACTGGTGGTAGGAACCCGCTCTTCCATTTTCCTTCCGTTTTCTGCACTGGGCCTGATCATCGTGGATGAGGAACACGAAAACAGCTACAAGCAATACGATCCGGCACCCAGATATCATGCCAGAGACAGCGCCATCGTATTGGGAACCATGTTGAAAATCCCGGTTTTGCTGGGTACTGCCACGCCGGCGGTCGAAACATTCTTCAACGCGAAATCAGGCCGGTATGGATTGGTTGAACTGAAGGAAAGGTACAAACAGATCGAACTTCCCGAAATTGTAACGGCAGACCTGAAAAGAGCCTATCAGCGCAAAGCCATGCGTTCCTATCTCACCCCTGAATTGTACGATGAGATCACATCGGCCCTGGATAAGAAGGAACAGGTGATTCTCTTCCAGAACAGAAGAGGCTTCTCTCCTTTCATCGAATGTAAAAATTGCGGATGGATCCCTAAATGCACCAATTGCGATGTGAGCCTCACCTACCATAAAAACACAAGAAGGCTCGTCTGTCATTATTGTGGTTTTTCCATTTATTACCCATCCGTTTGCGGGTCATGCAAGTCAGGGGATATCACCAACAAAGGATTCGGAACGGAGAAAGTAGAAGAAGAACTCTCGCTACTCTTCCCGGATGCAGTGATCCAACGTCTCGATCTGGATGCTACCCGAACCAAAAAAGCCTTTCAGACCATCCTCCAGCGATTTGACCGTGGAGACACAGATATTTTAGTTGGAACCCAGATGATTACCAAAGGGCTGGATTTTGAGCATGTTCGTGTGGTTGGAATATTGAATGCCGATAACCTGCTCAATTTTCCGGATTTCAGATCGCACGAGAGAAGTTACCAGTTAATGGCCCAGGTAAGCGGACGCGCAGGAAGAAGACACAAACAAGGGAAAGTGATTATCCAGACTTCCCAGCCCGACCATTTCATCATTCAAAAAGTCGTTGCCAACGATTACGAAGGGATGTACAACCAGCAAATTGCTGAACGAAAGGAATTCAAATATCCGCCGTTTTACCGGATGATCAGAATTACGCTGAAACACAGAGACCTCGCAGAACTGGACAGGATCGCGGATGAGAGTGCAGTGGCCCTGCGCTCAAGGTTCGGGAACAGGTTGCTTGGCCCTGATTATCCTGCCGTGAACCGGATTAAACTGATGTACATGAAACAGATGTGGCTGAAACTCGAGCGCGAGATTTCAGTAACTTCAGCCAAACGTCAGATGCAACAGATGCTGGAGAGCGTCAAGGTCAGGGACAAGAACAAATCGATTCAGATCGTTGTGGATGTGGATCCTATGTAGTTGATATCTTTTCTGTCAATAACAGCATCAATTTTTCGATCACCCTGTTCTCGTTGAGACTAAAATACTAACT
>JBAXUL010000206.1:0-4205 GCA_037129695.1 Prolixibacteraceae bacterium | reverse complement strand
TCGCGACCCCGACCTTGGCAAGGTCGTGCTCTACCAACTGAGCTATTCCCGCTTGTTTCGCACCCACAGCCACTGTTAAATGTTCTGTGATTGCGGGTGCAAATATAAAACTTTTTCTTTCAGAAAAAATGAAAAATGAAAAATGTTGGCTTCCCATCATTTTTCATTTTTCATTTTTCATTTTTCACTATTCGTTTTTCTCTATTCATTTTTCTTCAACGGGATGATTCCGCCCATCTCACCCATCACGTTGACCAGGTCGGAACCGGTGGGAACAACGATCTTCGAATTGTCTTTCAGAGAGGTCTCCATAGCCTGTATCCGGCGAAGCATCTGGGCATTCCCGACGAAATACTTTTCGGCAGCCTCATTGACGAGTTGTATCGCCTGCGCCTCTCCTTCTGCCCTAAGAATAGCAGCCTGTTTGATCCCCTCCGCTTTTCTGATCTCTGCCCTCTTCTCTCCGTCCGCTTTGGTTTCTGTGGCAGTAGCATAATCGATGGCAGCAATTTTCTCGTTCTCCGCCTTCACAATTTTGTTCATCGTCTCTTGTACATCCTTGGGAGGATCAATTTCTTTGAGTTCGGTCCGAACGATTTCGATGCCCCAGTTGTGGGTCTCGTCCAGCAGGGTGGAGTGCAGTTCCTTGTTGATTTTGCCACGTTCACTGTTGGCCGACTTCAAAGTCATCGTACCAATGATGTTACGCAAGGTAGTTCTGGCAAGGTTTACAATCTGGTATTCAATGCTGTTCACATTGTATTGCGAGTTTTTCACACTCTCCTCATCCGATTTGATTTTGAAATAAACCTGAGCATCTACCCTTGCATTCAGGTTATCATTGGTGATGATCTCCTGTGGTTCGGCATTGATCATTTTCTCGGTGATGTTAATGATGAACATCCTGTCTATGCCCGGAATGATCCAGTTGAAACCGAAGGAAGCAAAATGATGGTACTTTCCAAGCCGTTCGACCAGGGCACGGTGAGTAGGTCTGACAATTCTGATTCCGGCAAAAAAGAATAGAACAACAAAAGCAATTGAAACAATAACTAGAGGATCCATAATTTAAGTATTTAAAATTTGATTATTAGGTTATTAACTCACAGCATACACACAAATATAAACTATTTTTTTAACAAAAAAGAAAGCAAAAGTCATGGATACAATTTCTTCACATTGGATATATTCAATCGATCATGGACCGGCTAAATTCAATTCAAACCGTCAATTTGTTGTCCCATTTCAGAAAAAAGGGTATGTTTACTACGCAAACCATCATTAATTCTCTCGATCAAAGAAATGGAGTTCTACAAAATATTCTCTAACAGGATAAACGCTTTTAGATTCTCCCGACTTCCAGAGCGGAATAAGCTGATCATGTTAAGTTTTATCGTTGGATTACTGAGTGGTTTTGCGGCCATCCTTCTGAAGAATATCATCCACATCTCCAGCAGATTCCTAACCGAAGATTTTGATGCCCTTCAGGAAAACTACCACTATTTTCTCTACCCGCTAATAGGGATTTTGCTTACCTATCTGTATACCAAATTCATTGTCAAGGAAGACATCAGTCACGGAGTAACCAAGGTCCTTGAATCCATTTCAAGGAAAAAAGGGTACCTCCGTGCCCACAACATGTTCACCTCCATCATCTCGAGCACCATCACGATAGGATTTGGCGGATCGGTAGGAGCAGAGGCCCCCGTTGTGCTCACCGGCTCATCCATTGGCTCTACCATTGCACGCAAATTCAACCTGAACTACCGTACCATGACTGTTCTGATCGGATGTGGGGCGGCAGGGGCAATCTCGGGTATCTTCAAGGCGCCACTGGCCGGCATGCTGTTTGCCATTGAGGTGCTGATGCTCGACCTGACGATGGCTTCCTTGTTACCACTGATGGTCTCTTCAGCAACTGCCGCATCGCTTGCCTATTTCCTCATGGGTTCAGGCTACGAACTCAACTTCCAGATTGACTCTGCATTTAAAGTGACGAACATCCATTGGTACATCCTGCTTGGGATATTCTGCGGACTATTCTCTGTTCTGTTCTCCAGAGGTAACCTCCTGATTGAAGGAGGCTTCAAAAAAATAACCAGTCCATTTCTCCGCATTGGTTTTGGTGGACTGGCCCTGGGTGGCATGATATTTCTTTTCCCCTCACTCTGGGGAGAAGGCTATTTTACCATCAACCAAATCGTCAATGACCTGGGTCATCACATCCTGAACAACTCATTCTTCTTCGATTACCGGGATGACAAACTGATTTTGATCGGTCTGGTGATCGTCATCATGCTGGTAAAAATTGTGGCTACTGCCGTTACCAATGGCGCCGGAGGAAGCGGGGGTATTTTTGCCCCAACCCTCTTTTTGGGCAGTCTGGCCGGATTTTTAGTCTCTCTGATTCTGAACTACAACGGAGTCATGGTGCCCGCCAAGAATTTCGCCCTCGCAGGAATGGCAGGCATGATGGCTGCAGTGATGCATTCTCCGATGACAGCCATCTTCCTGATTGCGGAGATTACCGGAGGATTCGGCCTTTTGATCCCATTGATGATCACTTCCGCGACTGCATTCCTGGTGACAATGCCCATTGAACCGCATTCCATCTACCACAAACGTCTGGCATTGAAAGGGGATCTGATCACTCACAACAAGGACAAGGCCGTGCTTACCCTGCTCAAACTCCATAATGTCATCGAAAAGGATCTCTTATCGGTGAGTCCGGAGACCACCTTGGGCGAACTGGTCAAAATCATCGCCAAATCCAAACGAAACATCTTTCCGGTAGTTGATGCGTCAGACAACTTCAAGGGTGTCGTTCTGCTGGACGATGTCAGAGAAATCATGTTCACCAAAGAACTCTATTCAAAGAAAAAAGTTTCTGAATTGATGAGTCTATCTCCGGAGATCATTTCCATTGATGAAAAAATGGAGGTGGTCATGAAAAAATTCAACGACAGTGGTGCCTGGAATCTCCCGGTCGTACACAACGGAAAATATGTGGGTTTCATCTCCAAATCCAGAATATTCAATACCTACAGGGAAATGCTTGTCAACTTTTCGGAGGAATAAAGACGAAGGATTTGACAATGTGATAAATCAACAATGTCCAATTGTCACATTGTCGAATTGTCGAATTGCCGAATCGTTACATTTTTTTCTTCATTCTGAAAGTTGTACTTTTGACGCTTAATCATAAATGTTCACTCCATGATAAAAGATACTGCCATTTTTGAGATCATCGCCAAAGAACACGCCCGTCAGCTTCACGGCATCGAATTAATCGCCTCCGAAAATTTCGTTTCCCAACAGGTGATGGATGCCATGGGCTCCTGTCTCACCAACAAGTATGCCGAAGGCTATCCCGGACACCGCTATTATGGGGGTTGCCAGTTTATCGACGAAGCAGAACAACTGGCCATCGACCGGCTCAAAACGCTTTTCGGCGCTGAATATGCCAACGTGCAGCCTCACTCAGGTGCGCAGGCGAACATGGCCGTATTGATGACCGTACTAAAGCCCAGAGATACTTTCATGGGGCTCGATCTGTCGCATGGCGGTCACCTTTCGCACGGTTCTCCCGTGAATTCATCAGGACTGCTTTACCATCCGGTTTCCTACGGGGTCAAAGAAGATTCCGGACTTGTGGATTACGACCATATGGAAAAAGTCGCCCTTCAGGAGAAACCAAAACTGATTATTGCAGGCGCCTCAGCTTATTCAAGGGAATGGGATTATGCCCGTATCCGGACACTGGCGAATAAGATTGGCGCTATTTTCATGGTCGACATGGCACATCCTGCCGGACTCATCGCAGCAGGATTGCTTGACAATCCCCTATTGCATGCGCACATTGTGACTTCAACAACCCATAAAACACTTCGTGGTCCCCGCGGCGGAATCATCCTGCTAGGCAAGGATTTTGAAAACCCATGGGGTCTTGCCACTAAAAAAGGGGAGATCAAAATGATGAGCAGCCTGCTCGACTCAGCAATCTTCCCCGGAATTCAGGGTGGCCCGCTGGAACATGTCATTGCAGCCAAAGCCGTTTCATTTGGCGAAGCACTTCTTCCGGAATACAAAACCTACCAGCAACTGGTACAAAATAATGCCAGGGTCATGGCACAGGCATTCATGGACAAAGGTTACAAAGTAATTTCAGGGGGTACAGACAACCATTCCATGCTCATTGACCTTCG
>JBAXUL010000205.1:0-4223 GCA_037129695.1 Prolixibacteraceae bacterium | reverse complement strand
AAAATTTGGGTGGAATCGGAACTGGCAAAGGGGTCAGTGTTTTATTTCACCATTCCAAATAAAACCAATCAGAGTGAGAGCAATGAGAGTCAGCCAGCACAACCTGGTCAACAGGATGGTTCTTCCGATGGTTTCAGGACCATACTCGTAGCAGAAGATGATGAGATCAATTTCTTGTACATCAATATTTTATTGACGAGCGAAAACACCAAAATATTACATGCCGAAACCGGAGAAGAAGCGGTCAGATTCTGTCGCACAAATCCCGAGATTTCCATTGTTTTAATGGACCTTAAAATGCCGGATATGGATGGTTATGAAGCAACTCGCCAGATTAGGTCATTCAGGAAAAATCTGCCGGTATTAGCCATAACGGCCTATTCAAGTGTTGAAAACAAACAACGTGCCATCGAGGCGGGCTGTGATGATTTTATCATCAAACCAATCGATAAAACCTCTCTGTTGGAAAAACTTGCAGGTTATGGCATCATCCTTGCAGGGAAACCGGTCATCAATGTGACTTCACACAAGTAGGCACAGAAAATGACCAGTTGGAAATTTTTTGGGACTCAGAAATTATAAATTCAGGATCATACGAAGATCACATCCAAAATGGCCGCTGTTTCCCATTGGGGCATCAAGATAAGTAAACCCAAACTTTTCGTATACGCTCAATGCAAGTTTCAATTCCGGCATTGATTCAAGGTATATTTTTTGGAAACCCAGTTCCTTTGCCGAAAACAAACATTTTTCCAGAATGGTTTTTCCGAGGCCAATACCCCTGACATCAGGAATCAGGTACATCTTTACCAGTTCACAAGTGTCCGGCGGGAGACCGTCTGTTGGGAAAATACCTCCTCCTCCAACAATATTTCCTTCTTCTTTTTCAGCTACATAATAAACCGAGCGCGGTGCGCGGAATAGCTCATACAGCCTGTCTGTTTCGGAGTCATAATAGACCGTACCCGGATGATTGGCCCCAAATTCTGCCAGCGTATTCCGGATGATCGCCGCTAAAGCCTCATTGTCGGATGGTTTTATTTGTCTGATATTCATTTGTCTAAATTTTCATGAGTGCAAATAGTTAACCGCTAACATCCATTTTCAATAGGTCTTTGTCTTCTGTCAGTTCTTCATTGTACAGATGCTGTATGACGAGTCCGGCCAGCGTAAACCCATAAATGGCTGTGATGTGGGCGACAGTCCCGTTAATGACGGCTTTTTGGCTGCACCATTCATGATCTGCCAATTCCGGATCACCCGGAGCGTTTTTTGTTTTGGGACAAAGGCATTGTTCGCTTCCGCAGGAAGAGCCGGCTCCCAGGTTTTCCAGTACCTCATCACTGAATACACACATGAATTTTTTGGCAGGTAACTCACCTTTCTTGATCATTTTCCTGATTTTCGATCCCAGCGGGCAACCAATCACTTTCCAGAATTCTGCTACCCTGATTCTGGTCGGATCCATTTTCAGGGATGCTCCCATGGAGGAGAAAAATACAGCGGAGGTTTTTGTTGCCTGCCTGATTAAATGGGTCTTGCTGCCCAAACTGTCGATGCAATCAATAATGTAATCGTATTTTTCCAACTCAAAGAAATCGCTGTTGTCCTTGTTGTAAATCTTTTGAATCGCGTTGATCTCGGCTCCCGGATTAATTTCAAGTAACCTCTTTTTCAAAGCTTCTGTTTTTACCTCTCCAACTGTAAGTGCTGTTGCATGCAGTTGCCTGTTGATATTCGTGATACAAACCCTGTCTGAATCGACAATGGTCAATCGCTGTATCCCGCTCCTGACGAGGCTTTCAGCGCACCAGCTTCCAACCCCTCCAATTCCGAAAATAATTACGTTGCTCGACATAATCTTTTCCATCCGCGCTTTTCCCAGCAGCAATTCTGTGCGTTGAAATATTCCTTTCTTATGATTCATCCCTGTCTGTATGATTTGAAATTCCAATGTGTCCTTCGGCATTCATCTGAATTCCGGCCGAAATTACGAAAAACGAAATTAAAGTTTGATAAATATTTTTCTCGAATACAGTGCCCATGCTGCCAGATAACAAACAAGAACAGAGAAGATGGCCCAGATGAGTGAAGCATTGATGGTTTGAATGCCAATATCCTGCATAAAGGCCATCGTACCATCATGCAATCCGGTTTTTAGGAAGATGGTCTCAAATACATCAGCCAGGACGTAGGTTGCGATGGCATTGCTTCCGAATATAACCCATGGAATTGTACCCCTTTGGATATTTTTAATTTCTATCAGCCACATCAGGGAGGCAAAAACCATGAAAGCCCATCCTGAGGTAAGCAGAACAAATGAACTCGTCCAAATTTTTTTGATGACCGGGAACGACCAACCCCAGATGGTTCCGGAAAAAACCAGGACTATTCCGATGACAAACAATGTATTTACATTTTTCTCCCTACTTTCGGAACGCAGGATTATCTTCCCTGCAATTAGTCCTGAGATGCCCGAGACAATCGCCGGGAATGTACTTAAAAACCCTTCCGCATCATATCCTTTTTTGTTCAGTAAAGATGCAGGAATGACCAGGCCGTCCATCCAGTTGGCCAGATTTTTGCCGGGTTCAAGTACTCCGGCGCCGAATTGCGGAACCGGTATATGATTCATTGCCAGCCAGTAGGCTATCAGAATTCCGGTTCCTGCATAAAGCTGAACCTTCCAGTCTGTATACAAAAATAGCATGGCACAAGCCAGAAATACCAGGGCAATACGCTGTAATACGCCGGGAAGCTCAATTCTGCTGAAATCCAATGTTGGCAAAAGATGTATGAATACCCCCAGAAGGAATATTTTCAACGTACGCAATAAGGTTTTTTGGACCATTTGGCTTTTTGTTTTACCCTGGCTGAGCTGTTTGGAGTAGGAGAGAGCCACGGAGAGGCCAACCATAAAAATGAAAAATGGGAAAATGTAATCGGTTGGCGTGGTCCCTTCCCAGGGAGCATGTTCGAGGGGTGCATATATGACTTTCCAGGTTCCCGGAAAGTTGACAAGAATCATTGCAGCAATGACCATTCCCCTGAAAACATCCAGGGAAACCAATCGTTTGTTATCCATCATATAGTAGTAGTGTCGTTAATCACCGCAAATATTGCAACTTTATTTTAAAAATCCGGAATCGTTATTGATCTCCTGTTTCGGTAGTTTTTTATTGAACAAAATGGACTAAATTTGATAAGCTTTTTCCACTTATTTCAGGATACTTCATGCAACAAGAAAAACTAAATGTGGCTTTTTTTTCGGTGATAGCGGCTGTGTTCCTTACCGGATCAAAGTTGATTATCGGAATCCTTACAGGTAGTTTGGGGATTTTGTCGGAAGCGCTACACTCTGGTTTAGATATGGTTGCTGCCGTTATTACCTATTTCTCCGTCCGTGTCTCTGATAAACCTGCAGATAAACAACACAACTATGGACACGGCAAAATTGAAAATTTCTCTGCTTTGGTGGAGACTTTCTTATTGTTGATCACTTGTGTCTGGATTATCTTTGAAGCATCTGAGAGGCTGATGACAGGCAAAACTCACATCGAATTAAGTATATGGAGTTACATCGTTGTAATCAGTTCAATCTTAATTGATATTACCAGGGCCAGGGCCTTAAGCAGGGTGGCAAAAAAATACAATAGTCAGGCCCTGGAAGCAGATGCATTGCATTTTTCGACGGACATCTGGAGCTCAGCAGTTGTTCTTCTCGGATTAATTTGTGCCAATTTTGGTTTTTATTTTGCCGATTCCGTGGCCGCGCTGGGTGTTGCGGTAATTGTTTTATCTGTATCCTACCGGTTGGGGAAAAGATCAATAGATGTCCTTCTTGATAAAGCTCCTCAGGAAACCATTGATATTGTGCGAGATACCCTTTCCGGAATCATCGAAGTAAAACATTTTCACAGTTTGAAGATTAGAACAGCGGGGGCTGATACCTTTGTCAAGGTAAACGTTCATTTGGATCCGGACTTAAGTCTGAGGTGCGTTCATGAAATTTGTGATAAAATTGAAAAGGAAATCGGTTCAAGGATCCAGCGCAGTGAAGTATATGTACATGCCGAACCACAGGATCTTAGTCATTTAGAGAATGAAACCCAGGATGGACTTTAATTTTTCGACGATTCGGCTAATCGACAATGAGGTAAGAAATGTGAGAGATGAGGTGCGCATATAAAGTGAGTCAATATGCAGGGTGTGCCTATTTGTGT
>JBAXUL010000204.1:0-4303 GCA_037129695.1 Prolixibacteraceae bacterium | reverse complement strand
TGTCAATCCATTCCTTATTAATCTGGTTTCCGCGGCTGTAGCGTGAAAGCGACTGCATGTTACGGGCGGATTTTTCGAATTTCCGCAGGTTTTCGGCACTTTCTTCCAGAAAAATGAACTGATTGTAGACATGGTCACATGAGAGCAACAGGCCTACTGGCGAAGCAAACGAGAGCAAACAATCGCTACGGTCTGTCGATAGTTTTTCGAACCGGCGGTGGGTGCCCACTTTCCCGGGCAGGTCTTCCACGTCGGAAACCGTATGCAGGCATACATGTTTATCCCCAATTCGAAGCCCTTCAGCGCCCAGTTCCATATCCTGTAAACAGGTAGTATCTGAAGGCGAGAGCGAAAAGTACTGTTCGATCAGCCCTGCACTGTTTTCCGTTCCGGTAATCTGATCTGACGTTAATCGGGTCAGGGTAATAAACCCGCTGTCGTTCACAATCCTTTCGAATTGTCCAACGGCTTCAATGAATTTTACCGCCGTTTCCCTGTTTACCTCTTTGGGCAGGATAAAGCCACGGCACAAGGAGGAGAAATTCGATTGCATTTGCATCCGCTGCTTTGTTGTCTTGGTCAGGAACAGGAAACAGGTATGGTTCAAAAAAGGGCGTTCGTTAAAGTGACGTTCAAACGAACGGGACAGAAAACTCATATCTTCCCGGTCTGTTTCGGGTTTATACCGCTCTTTTACGAACCAGTCCGCTTTGTGGACAATACTGTAATCAGGCAAAACCTTAATGGCCTTTACCCATGACGAGTGAATGGCTCCGTACTCTGCACTTGTGACAGTAAAGAGTTCCGGCAAGTCAACTTTAAAGGCGACGGTAATGTCGGCATCTTTAGAGATGATACAGTCATGTTCAACTGCCAGCAGCGGAAACTTGTTTTCAATGGTGGCAGCTTTTAACATATTCCTCATGGCGTTACCCCTTTCCTTTTCAAGAATAACAGGCGAAGAGGGATCTTCCGGTTGATCAGGTAACGTGGGTGTTGCCGCCTGGCCAGAAGCTTCATCAAGCCATGCTCTCCATACTTTGCATTAAGTGAAAAGGTCAGCCATACCAGCAATGATGCGGCTATTACTCCGAAACCTATACAAATCCATTGGTTGGCACCAGCCATGAACATCACTACGAAAATGATAAACACAGAGAGCAACCCACCCGCGAAGATGAACAGGTATTGACTTTTAAGCCCTTGAAACTCCACGCTTTTTCCTATTCCTTTATTGATCATGTATTCCATAATTCTGATTAGTTGTTTTGTATGTCAGATTAAAGGAAGAAAGAACGCAGGATGGTAGCCGCCACAATAAGGAAGATGCAGGCGCCAAACCACGAGGCCGCGGTTTTCGACGTGTCGGGGTCGCCGCTCGAAAATTTTTGATAAACTTTTACACCGCCGATAAGCCCGACGACGGCCCCAATGGCATAAATCAGTTTGGTGGCCGGATCGAAGTATGAGGTTACCATCTGGGTAGCCTCGGTGATACCGGCTGTTCCGTTACCCTGGGCAAGTACGGATAATGCAGCGGCCATAAGTGCGGCCGCTGAAAAAAGAAATCTTTTCTTGTTCATAAAAAATGTTATAAAGTGGTTATAAGGGTGGATTGTCCTTTACTCCGGATGAATAATTGGATGATTTGAGTTTTTAGTGGCGCGCTTATCCGTTTTACCCGTAGTCATGTTGTTTCATTGCCTTGATTTTTAATGGTTACACAAAATTTTTAATATCAAAATCACTGGGAATTTCGCCACCAGTGGTGTCATGTCCAACGATGATACTTTCATCCGACCGGCGATGGTAAGCTGCCAGGTGCAGGCTTATTACCTTGCTGACAACATCCCTATGTCCGGGTTCGCTCTGCACCAACTGCTCGAACATATCCGTCTGCCGGATTTCCAGCAGCGTCCCTCCAGCCTCTTCCTTTTCGGGAATGGTGGCGGTTTGGTGATGCACTACGGTCCGCACGGCAGCTCCCATTTCCTCGAAAGTGGAACCTTTGGCCAGGGTAATGTTCCCGGGGATCCACGATTCCTCGTCTTCTTCTTCCGATAGGTTATCACCGTGACTATTGCTGTCATATTCAAGCGGCACACTGATGCCCATCGGTTGGTTGTCGTCCCTGTTGTGCGAAAAAGTTTCATCCAATTCTTTTTCAGGAACCCTTACTGGCGGTTTGACTTCCGAAGGCTCAGCAAAACTATCTTCCTTTTGTATCCCGTTTTTTTGATTTTCAGGCTTGGTAGCTTCTGGCAGTGAGTGGCGCAGGTCAAAAGTGCTTTTCCCCATAATATCGTCGTTTTGGGAATTTCGGGAGGGTATTTCTGGCGATACCTGGTGCTGTTTGCCCGGTCTGCGGGAAAAGCGTTCCCATAGCAGGTACAGCACTACCCAAAGGATATAAATCACGAAGGCGGTTATAAAAATGCTTTTCATAACCTTATGTGCTAAAATATTCCTTCATTTTTCTTGTTGTAAAGTGTTGTAATCTCCTGTTGAAACAAGGCAAAATGATGTTCCAGAACGTTGTCCAGATAGCTAAACAGGGAGAGATCATTACCGCCGATAACCCGCACGATTTTCAGGATGCGGTCATGGTACTGCTTTCGGATGTAAACCGTTTTTCCTTCCCGTGCCGTGATACCCCTTGCCTCGCGGATAAACAGGCTTTCGTAGTCCTGGGACTTTCCCCGGCGGCGACGGTTTTCTTCTTTCAGGGATTCCGCGTTTATCATTTCCGGAGTTTCCGGTTCCTGTGTCTTTTGTGAATCATTGACTTCTTTGTCTTTTTCACTGCCAACCTCTTTGGCATCTTTCACCATTTGCAGGTGATCCGTTGTGCGAAACGAATGGATGATGCTTTGCGCATCTATTCCATCCAGGTTTACTTCATTCTTTTTCTTTGCCATAGCCTAGCTAGTTGATTATTGTAAGAATTTCCTCAGAGAGCGTATCGAGGTTACTGCCTTTAATCAGCAATTTATCGGCAGGGAAAAGGGTTGAACGGAACACTGCTTTGTGCGCGGCAGATTGTTCGCGTCTAAACCGTTTACTGTCAGGCATGAAAGTCTTCAGAACCTGCAATTGCAGCTCTTCAATCACCTGTTCGTACACGTGGTAGAGTTCCGTTTTTTCACGTCCGTCCACCATGTTCCACAACAGGTACAGTCCTTTGATTTTTGCCTTTCCGGTAGTGATAAGTTGTTGGGTCAGCACTATGGCAAAGCGCAGGGTACTTTCCAGCACCACCCGGTCGGCACTGACGGGCGAAAAGATATAGTCCATCTGTGAAAGGGTCCGGATAACATCGGCATTGTTGACCGTTCCAGGCAAGTCAAAGAAAATAAAATCGAACTCGCCGGTTTCTACCAGTTGCGAAGCTACCTGTACGGCATCTTCCGGAGAACTGCTTAACACAGGGTAGGCTTTGCGTCCCAGGGTGGTAAACTGCCGGTAAGCCATGAGCTTGTAATGATCATCTTCCATGACCGTTTTTAGGTCGCGCTCCCGCATTTCCAGGACGCTGTATTGCGGGTAATCGCAATCGACCACAGCCACGCTGTACCCTTTTACATAGTGCAGGTAACTCGCCACCAATACTGTCAGTGTTGTTTTTCCGACACCTCCCTTTTGGGTGGAGAATGCCACATACTTACTTTCTTTTTTCATTTTTTGAACTTTTAATGGTTTGTATATTTCTATCCGGGTATCTTTTCATGTATCTGCCTGCATAAGGACTTTCCTGCCTGGCTACCTAAGTGCCTGCTTGCTTACATTTGTTCGCAGGGATGTAATTTGGTGCGGAAATACGTTGGGATGTAGGTGTGTTGGTATGTTGTTACTTCCCTACCTTCGTCCGTTTTAACCTGTTTCCGCACATTGGTTTATCCTTAATGTTCTACCTGCATACCTGGGCTGGTATTCCCGTTTGTCTGTCCCAATGTCCTTGCGTAACTAAGGCCGTATTGTCCTACATACATTTCTGATTACATATCTGAATACATACCGGTACAGCAAATAAAAAGCTTTGAAATGACCGGTTTTTACAATTCAAGGGCTTGACGATAAGTGGCTCCGATTTGATCATTTGTGGCATAATGCGCTACTGCATGAGTGTTTGGCCGGTCATCTACCTTTGAGCCGGTAAGCATCCTGAGCATTGAAAATGCCATTATCCGTTCAGGCAACTTTTATGATCTGCCAGTAAAAGGCAGATTTTATTTGCTCCGGCAAATAGCAAGCTGTGTTTCGGGTTACCCGAAACCATTCCGGTAACCCGGAACTGCTTGCCCCG
>JBAXUL010000203.1:0-4403 GCA_037129695.1 Prolixibacteraceae bacterium | reverse complement strand
TACGACCGGAGTGGAAAAGGTCCTGAGTTCGGAAAGGCTTTCCTGATGAACCCGCTGTCTGAAGCTTATGATGCCAATGGCAATTTGAAACTTTCTTCCTGGGAAGATTCAAGTGTATCTTACGCCAGAAACCCATTAAGCGCTATCAATGAGCGAAATAGCGATGTTTCGCAAAAACTGATCACCAACAACGTATTCGACGTCACAATTCCATTTATCAAAGGATTGACCTACAAACTAAACACCGGTTACACTTCTGAATTTAACAAAGTACAGAATTACCAGGGACGTGATACTTATGAAGGGTTAAACGCGAATGGGATATTGGCCAACAGCAGCGACAACTCATCGGATTGGATTGTTGAGAATATTTTGAGTTACATTCAAAAATTCGGGAAGCACTCCTTGTTTTTGACCGGACTTTATTCTGCGCAAAGTACAATAAGTGAGTCAAATAGTGTCAATGGCATCAATTTTGGAAATGATGTCATGTATTATTACCAGGTTGCCAAAGCAGGTATACTTTCCGGTAATGCAAGTTATACGAAAGCCAACCATATCTCTCAGATGTTGCGGGTAAATTACGGATACGACGGAAGATATCTGCTGACTTTGACCACACGCCGTGATGGTTATTCCGCCTTTGGCGAAAATTCAAAATTCGGTCTGTTTCCCTCTATTGCAATGGGCTGGAACGTTTCCAACGAAAAGTTCTATCAAGGTTCTTCGGTAAGCACGGTACTTACCAACTTCAAATACAGGCTCTCGCTTGGGAAGAATGGTAACGAAGCTGTTTCTGCCTATGTTACACTTCCGAACTTGAGCTCCGACAATTATCTTTCGGATGCAAAGACTCCTCTTTATGGTTATTATCCATCCAGACTGGCCTCCCCAAATCTGGGATGGGAAACAACCCGTTCACTCAATACCGGATTTGATTTTGGATTATGGAAAGACAGAGTCCACGGAACCTTTGATATCTATTGGTCAAATACCTCCGACTTGCTTTTGAGCCGGACCATTCCTTCCATCAACGGAACGAATTCGCTTATCGGAAACATTGGCAAGACCAAAAACAATGGATTGGAACTTCAGATATCCTCCAGAAATATTCAAAACAAGAAATTCAGCTGGACAACAGATTTTTCCTTCTCCCACTACAAGACACAGATTGTAGATATCGGCCTTTTTGATTCAGCCGGAAACCCGATCGACGACATCGCTTCCAACTGGTTTATCGGACAACCGGTAAGCGTCAATTACGATTACAGAATCACAGGTATATGGCAAATAGCGGATCCTGCGAATCCCAATGCCAAACAGAACGCTGACTTTCAGTACTCCGTTCCGGGTTATGTGAAATACGACAGGGTAAGCGCAAGTGGTGACATCACTCCAGCCGACAAGCAGATCATTGGTTCCAGAATACCTGATTTCACTGCAGGGATGAACAACTCATTCAGATATGGGAATTTTTCACTGAGTGTTTTTCTTAACTCCTCTTATGGCATAACAGCCCGCAACTCCTTGATGGATGTTGGAGGTGTTTCATGGAGAGAAAATCAACTGAACAAAGTATTCTGGACACCTGAAAATCAGATCAATACTTATCCAAAAAACGACCTGAACGGATCTGTGAATCCATTGAAAGCCGGATTTTACGAAAAGGCTAACTTCCTCAGGGTGCAGGATGTTTCACTTTCCTACAGGTTTCCTGAGACGGTCACGAAACGCATCAAAATGCAGCGTCTTGAGTTTTATCTCAACGTCAACAATCTTGCTACCTGGACCAGTTGGACAGGCTTAGATCCTGAATTTATCGGATCTCAGAGGGCTACACCAAAAACCCGCTCTTTTTTACTTGGATTAAGATTTGATTTATAATATTTAAGCAATGTCTACGATGAAAAAATATTTATACATTTTCATATTGCTCCTGACAACCTTTTTGACAGGTTGCAACGAGAAAAGTTTCCTGAAAGAAACGCCAAGGGATGATATCTATGCAGAAAATCTATTGGCTAACTACACCGGTTTTCAGAGCATGGAAACAGCGATCAAAGGCTTGATGCGCGAAGAATACTGCAGGGTGGACAACCTTGGCAGATATGGTTCAGCAACGCTACCCCTGGCACGCCACACCATGTGGGGATGCGGAGTGGATAATTCGTGGAGTAACAACACACACTCATCCTTCAGGTTCATGTACTATCCCAGCTTAATCAAGCAGACCGATCTGGATTGTATGATGTTGACTTTTGAGTGGCTATATAAAATTGTAAGCGCCTCCAACATGGTTATCAATCGTGCGGAAGATATTACAGTGAAATGGGAAGGCAGCAATGCCCAGGCAAGTACCGCGAACAAGGAAGCCACCATTGCCAAAGCACGTTTCAGCAGGGCTTGGGCTTATCGTCATCTTACCTTTTCCTTTGGCGCTGTTCCACTTTCCACTACGGAAATTACCGGGCTTACCTACCGTACCGACTGGGATCGGACTCCTGTAGCAGAAATCAGAAAAGTGATGGAGGCTGATCTATTGTACGCCATTGAAAAACTCCCTTTGCGGACAACCAACAACACCACTGTTTCAGGTGCAATGGCAAGGCATTACCTTGGAGAACTTTATCTGGCGATGGGCAATCCGACTAAAGCAGAAGAAGTACTCAGGCCACTGGTTACAGGAACTGAATATTCGTTGATGACCACCCGTTTTGGCAGCAATGCAACCCAGCCCGGCAGTCCGTTTATCGACGTCTTCCGCTCACCGCTTTATTCCAGCGGGAACAAGGAAGTGTTGTTCGCATTCCTGAATGCTCCGCCCGAAACAGCTCCTACAGGTTATGCCGTCGCATTCATGAAGAGTTCCTACAAGAATTACTATTCGAATGATGCCGATATCAAAAAGAGCAATCTGGCAGCCCCCGAAGTCGTCAACGGAACCATCAACAATATCAAAATGCTTTGGCTGGTCAATGGCGGAAAAGGTGCAGCAAGAGCCTCCGTTTCACTTGGATCTCTTCGCATGTACAACTATAAAAACCAGGGTACCATTGATGATCGCATTTCCAACAACGTGATGGTTTGGAAAATCTATGAGAAAACTGCCGCCGGAACCATTGCTGAATACCTGAAAAGCGGTAAAAGCGTGATCGACACCACCGTTTCAACCGGAATGGTTGACGACAGCAAAACGACCATTCAAAACTACAAATGGCCCTGCACCAAAAAATGGGATTATATCCAAACCGTTGCGGCCAATGGCGATGCGGATGAATCCTACAACGATCAGGTATACCTTCGACTTTCGGATACCTATCTGCTCTATGCTGAGGCCTTGTACAAACTGAAGAATGCCACTGCTGTTGACTGGATCAACAAAGTTCGCCGCAGGGCTCTGGCCGTTGATGTCACCACTGCTGATCTGACTACACTCGGACTTGACCTTATTCTCGACGAAAGAAGTCGTGAACTTCTCTCTGAGGAGGAGCGCCGTCATACGCTGATTCGTGTCAGCCAGGAAAATGGAGGCGATGAACGCGATGTGAACAATTATTTCAAAAAACGCGTCAGGGCTTACAATGAAATTTGCGGCCGGCCGGCCAGAGGAATGAACGACCCCTTGATTCCGGTTCTTTTCCCAATCCCACAGATTTTCATTGATTCAAATACCGGAAGGGTAATCGCCCAAAATCCGGGGTATTAATTAAACATTGCAGAGACAATTCATGATAGAGACAATTCATGAATTGTCTCTACAACCATTTCCAATAAACAATGACAAATGCAGCTGCGGTTATTTCGTTGGCTTTTATTGTTGTAACCGCCTATTTCCTCTATAAAAAATACAATCCGCAGGGTGTACTCGTCGTTTCGGGTGTAGGAATGTTCCTTTGTGCGCTTTTGCTTGGCACACATGCGATTGAACTGACCAAACCTACCGGGACCACTTTTTTCGATTTGTTCAAGGCGATCGACGAGAATTTCACCAGCAACCTGATGCGGGCCGGATTCATGATCATGGCCATTGGTGGTTATGTTGCGTACATGAATCAGATCAAGGCGACCAATGCGCTGGTTTATGTCTCCATGAAGCCTCTCGGATTCTTTCGCAAATATCCTTATCTGGCTGCGACCATAGTTATTCCCATCGGACAGATGTTGTTCATCACCACACCTTCAGCTGCCGGTTTGGGACTGCTGCTTGTTGCCTCGATCTATCCGGTACTCGTGAACCTGGGAGTGAGCCGTTTGACTGCTCTTTCCGTGATAGCGGCCTCCACCATTTTTGACCAGGGTCCGGGTTCCGCGAATACTGCCCTCGCCGCACAACTGATCGGTAAAACGAACGTCTTCTATTTCCTTACCTATCAGATCCCATTGGTCATCCCAACCACCCTGGT
>JBAXUL010000202.1:0-4670 GCA_037129695.1 Prolixibacteraceae bacterium | reverse complement strand
TCCATCCAGCGCAGACCTTCGAAAGCAAACTCAACTCGGCGTTCCTTTATGATGGCATTTCGGAAAGAACCCTGATCTGGGACTTGTGCACTTGTCAGTGATGTCAACCCTGCTCTGCTTCTTACTTCATTCAGGATTGTCATGGCTTCTCCTGATGCCGAATAACCTGCTTCATTCAAGGCTTCGGCATACATCAGTTTAACATCAGTAAAACGCAGGATTGGCAGGTTAACGCCCCAATCATTCGTAACCTTTGGTGTATTTACATCCGCCCAATGGAATTTTCTGACAAAATAGGTCTTTGGGTCAACTACTCCATTCCATTTGATGTTGTTGATGCAGGAAACATCCTTCCGCAAGTCGCCCGCTTCGTATGCACCAAGCATATCCGCAGAAATAGTGGGTACACTAGTACCACCGCTAAAAGGCTGAATACTGCTTATCTGACCCTCTGGTAGGAGTCCAGTTGTGAATTGCTGTCCTTCACCCAACTGTCCACCCATAAATTGCACTTCCCACAAACGCTCAACTCCATTTTCCTTGCTTTCAGTAAAGCAATTCTTATAGTCGGCTTCCATACTGAACAAACCTGAACTGATAATTTCGGAAAGTAATGGCTTGGCTTTGGCATAATCCTTTTGGAACAGATACATCCGGGCCTGAATACCCATAGCTGAATATTTTGTTAGTCTGCCATTACTTTTACCTGTCCATTTTACTGAAGGTAAAAGAGCAATTGCATTAGTGAAATCCTCAGCAGCAGAAGTAAATGTCTCCTTTTGGGTTGAACGGGCTATGGTTTTTGTTTCTTCAACTGAAGTTACTTTTTTGATCAATGGTACACCACCAAATTGCCAGCCAAGCATCCAGTAACTGTATGCCCTGAAAGCTAATGCTTCGCCTTTGATGTACTTTCTGATATTCTCATCAGTAAATGTAGCCGCATCAATTTTATCAAGAATTTCGTTGGAACGTTCTATAATTCTGTAATATGATGAATAGGTCCCTGCATGTGTAGCATTATTCGCATCATCAATAAAACGCTCAATACCACCCAAATAACCAGATGAATTCTGAGGAATAATGACATTAGTTTCATCGGCACGTAATAAATACATGTACATTGTAATATTTACATTTCCCTGGAACATGGTTTGTTGAGCTGCATAAACGCCAGCGATGGCTTGTTCAAAATCCGATTGTGATTGGTAGCCGCCTTCCACACTATAAGAAGATTCTGGGATCACCGTTAAAAAATCCTTACAACCGATGAAGGAAATTACTGCAAGAAGCAGAAATGCTTTTAATTTTAATTTCATATCGAGTTTAATTTTAGAAGGTTATATTTATACCCAATGTATAGCGCTTTGACAGTGGATAAGTAGCATAGTCTGCTCCAGCCTGAGTTGTCTCGTTCCCATAACTATTTGATTCGGTGGTCACACCTGGATAATTATCGAAGGTAGCTAGATTATCTACAGATACATATGCTCTTGCAGCCTTTACCAAAGAATTTCCAAGTATACGCTTGGGGAAGTTATAAGAAAGTGATATATTTTTGATTTTGAAAAAGGAAGCATCATAGATACGCAAATCGCTGTTATTGTCATTGTTGCCAGCCAAACGATACTCTGTTTTACCATCCCATGACATATCCACACCTGAAATTGAAGGAATTGGATTTTCTCCAGCACCATATATTGCAACATAATCAGGTTTCCAGCTGTGTACCCATCTGTTCAGACTATTGAGATTAGGAGCTCCGATATCCATTTGACGTTGACCAACCCAACAAATTTCTCCACCAATTTGGCCCTGCAAAAGTACGCTGAACTCAAAGCCTTTGTATTCGAACCTATTGGTAAAGCCATACATCAAATCAGGTAAATTGTTACCATAAGGAACGATATCTAATGAATTAATTATTCCATCTGCTTTATCCATAATACCGTCAGCATTAGAGTCAATGGTTAACTGATCAACGTATTTTACATTACCTGCAACTTGTCCGACAATTATAGGCACCAATGCTTTTTTACTGGCATCGAAATCGGATGGTAATAAAATTCCGTTAGTTCTATAAACATAGAATTGACTGACTGGTCCACCTACACGAGTGATATATTGGTCTCCAGTCCAAATTGCAGTGGTAAACTGCTTGACACCACCCATGTCGATTACCTTGTTCCTATTCCTGGTAAGGTTAAGGGAGGATGTCCATCTGAAAGCACCAGTCGTATTGACCGTATTGAGGTCAATTTCCCAACCCTTGTTCTGAATTGCACCCAAATTGGTACGGAAACTGCTGAATCCTGTGGCATTTGGAACTGGTGCATTGAAGAGCAAATCATTCGTTTTGTTGATATAGTAATCAAAATTGAACTGAATCCGGTTTTTCAATACCGATATATCAAAACCAAGGTCTTTTGTTTCTGTGGTCTCCCATTTCAAGTCATCATTACCGATATTATTTGGAGCCAGACCTGTCTGTATGGCATTGTTCCATGCAGTATTATCAACCCTGAGTAAAGACATATAGTCATAATTACCAATTCTGTCGTTACCTGCCATACCCCATGATGCCCTTATTTTTAATAAGGAGAGCCAGTTAGCGCCACTCATAAATGATTCTTCGTTCAGTTTCCAACCGGCAGAAACCGATGGGAAAGTGCCCCATTTGTTGTTGCCCCCAAATCGTGAAGAACCATCTTTGCGTACACTTGCGTTCAGCAAATATTTGTTCTTATAATTGTAACTCGCACGGCCAAAGAATGAAGCAGCATTGTATTTCTCTTTAGTCGTATAAGCTTGGGTGGGTGTGGTGGCCACATTCAGTGTCCTGACCAGATCGTTTGGGAACCCGCTAGCAGAAGCCGAAATATTGTAATAAGTATGTTCATCTATACTTTGTCCAAGCAAAAGATTGATAGTATGATTTTTGGCTATTTTGAAATCATATGTCAATGTATTTTGCCAGGTCCAATCGTTCCAGCGCGAGGTATAACTGCTACCTGCAGGGATAGCATTCAGATATAGATAGGAGGGTTCAAAAAATTCATATATATCGGTACGATAATCATAACTGTATTGCGATTTAAATGAAAATCCTTTTATAATTTGATATTCGCCCCAAATGGCCGAGGTTAATTTTGACTTCTCTGTATTGTCGGTCACCCCTTTTAAATATTCAACTGAATTTACATAGACTGTAGCAAAATCAGCCATGGGATAACCCCAGGGAGCTGTCGCCTCGTTTAACTGAATAAGTGGTGATTGTAGAAGAGTTCTATGCAAAACTTGATCTTTCCCATTTGTGTTTTGGTCTGCCTGTTTTGAATAAGAAGGGGCAATATTTAAACCAAGTTTCATATTTTCCCCAACATTCAAAGTTGCATTTACCCTAAAATTCAAACGATTGTAAAATGTTTCTTTGATAATACCTTCCTGATTCAGGATTCCGCCGGATACATAGATGCTACCTTTGTCTGTTTTTGAGGAAGCAGATATTTGATAGCTTTGAATGGGTGCGGTTTGGGTAATTGCCTTTTGCCAATCGACATATGGACGGGAACCATCTGTCCAACTGGCAGGAATCCGAAGGTTTACAGGTCTTTTTATCATTGGATCCTTCATTGAACCTCCAGTACGTATATACGTTTCGTTGCGTGCATAGATTTGATAGGCAACCCATTCATCTGCATTCATCATTTCCATCATTTTTACCGGTTGCTGTAATCCATAATAAGCATCTACCGTGATGGCAGTATTTCCTGCTCCCTGCTTGGTTTCAATCAGGATAACGCCGTTGGCTCCCCTTGAACCGTATATAGAAGTGGCAGAGGCATCTTTCAATACCTGTATGGTTGCAACATCGCTCGGGTTGATATCGGTCATGTTGTCACGTGGAATACCATCAATTACATAGAGAGGATTGCTGTTCCCATTGATGGTATTAATACCTCTGATTTTGATGATTGGTTCAGCCCCTGGAATACCCGTAGTGTTTTGTGCACGAACGCCTGAGATTTGTCCAGCCAAAGCTTCGCCCACGTTTGAGATGGGACGAATCTCAATACTTTTGTTGTCAATCTTCGCGATGGCACTTGTTAGGTTGGATTTCTTCTGGGTTCCATATCCAATAGCTACTACTTCTTCAAGTCCAATTGTCTCTTCAGTGAGAGTAATGTTGATTTTAGTTTGGTTTCCAATAGCCACCTCCTGCGTCTTCATTCCAACAAACGAAAAGAGAAGTATTTTGGCATCGGAAGGAATTGTCAGAGAGAAATTACCATCATTTCCGGTGATTACTCCTGTTGTGGTGCCTTTTACTACCACAGATACACCCGGCAGTGTCGCTCCAGAGGAATCAGTCACTTTTCCCGAGACCTTTCTAGTTTGCTGCTGTGATCCTTCCAAACTCCCTTTGGTGACGACAATGTTCTTATCGAGAATTTTATAAGTGTAGTTTTCGTCGAGCACTTTTTTGAGTATGTCATCAATGGTAGCACCCGAAACCTCTATGGATTGACGCTTTTCGAGATTCATCTCTTCACTTTTGTAGAAAAAACCGAACTCGCTGTTTCGTTCAATCTCCCTGAAAATATCGAGAATAGTAGCATCCTTGACATTCAGCGATATGCGGGCATTCTGACTGTAGGTATTCACCGCCG
>JBAXUL010000201.1:0-4678 GCA_037129695.1 Prolixibacteraceae bacterium | reverse complement strand
GATTGGAATAACCATAATAAGCTAACAGCTAACGGCTTTCCTCAGCGCCCAGCCGTTCAATTGCATGCTGTGCCGCGTTTTGCTGGGCCTCTTTTTTGGAGTAACCTTCTCCTGTACCCATCACTTTCCCATCGATGCACGCTTTGGAAACGAAAGGCATTTTTTCAGATCCGGAATCAGGGTTGTTGACAGTCTGAAATTCAACTTCCTGTTTGACTTTCTGACCCCATTCTATCAGCTGGCTTTTGAAATTGTTGTCGACATTTTCCATTTCCTTGATGTCGACATGCTGGTTAAAAATCTTTTTGATGACGAATCGTTTGGTCACCGCATATCCGCAGTCGAGATAGATGGCGCCGATAAATGCCTCCAGCAGATCCCCGTACAGATGACTTGATTCGCTGACTGAGTTGGCATTCGATGTCACGTACTTGTTAAGACCCATCTTGAAGGTAAGCTGGGTCAGAAAGCTGCGGTTGACTACGCGCGACCTCAATTGTGTGAGGAAACCTTCGTCTTTGGAAGGAAAGCGGTTATAGAGATATTCTGCCACGATGGTGCCAAGAACGGCATCTCCGAGGTACTCAAGACGTTCATTGTTGACAGAGTTTCCCATCTTATCCACGTAGGAAGCCGACTTATGAATGAAGGCGATCTCGTACAATTTGAATTTCAGGGGACTATGTCCTGTGAGGGCCTTGATATACGAATAAAACTCTTTTCTTGGGGAAGAAAAGAGTTTTATCTGATATCTCAAATTTCTAATCACTTAACCAATATATTTTTTGAAGATCACGGTACCGTTGTGACCGCCGAAACCAAAAGTATTGCTTAACGCGTAATTGATGGTGCGTTCTTTAGCATGGTTGAATGTGAAATCAATGTTTGGATCAACTTCCGGATCAAGTTCAAACTGGTTGATCGTAGGGGGAACGAGACTGTGTTTCATTGCCAGAATACAGGCAATGGCCTCTACTGCTCCGGCAGCGCCAAGCAAGTGGCCGGTCATTGACTTGGTTGCACTGATGGCAACTTTGTAAATGTGATCACCAAACACTTTTTTGATTGCCTTGGGTTCTGCGATGTCTCCCAGTCCGGTAGAAGTACCGTGAACATTGATGTAGTCAATGTCTTCCGGTTGAAGACCTGCATCATTCAATGCCCGTCTCATCACCAGTGAGGCGCCTCCGCCTTCCGGGTCTGGAGCCGTCATGTGATAAGCATCTGTTGACATTCCTCCACCAACAAGTTCAGCCCAGATGGTAGCTCCTCTGGCAATGGCATGTTCATACTCTTCCAGAATCAATGCTCCGGCACCTTCTCCCATCACAAATCCATCTCTGTCTTTGTCGAAAGGACGTGAAGCTGTCTTTGGATCATCGTTACGGGTCGATAAGGCATGCATGGCATTGAACCCACCTACTCCTGCCTGCGTAATTGCAGCTTCCGAGCCACCTGCAATGAAAATATTGGCTTTCCCTATACGAATATAGGTGGCAGCGTCAATCATCGCGTGTGTTGCGGATGCACAAGCAGTAACAGTTGTGATGGTTGGACCCCTGAAGCCGTATTGCATGGCAATGTTTCCACTGGCCATGTTGGCAATCATCTTCGGAATGAAGAAAGGAGAAAACCTTGGATTGTCCGGATTGCTGTTGAAATCGGTGACTGCTTGATAGAATGTATCCAAACCGCCAATTCCTGCACCCCAGATCACTCCAACCTCATCCTTATCGATTTTGGATAGATCCAGTCCGGAATGCTCAACGGCTTGAGCTGCAGCGATATAAGCATATTGAGCATACATATCGTGTTTCTGCACCTCTTTTCGATTCAGATATTCATTCGGATCGAAATTCTTTATCTCGCAGGCAAATTTTGTTTTGTACTTGGAGGCGTCAAAACGAGTAATGGGGCCGGCACCGCTGACCCCATTTCTTAGGCCTTCCCAATATTCTTCAACATTTTTGCCAAGCGGGTTGATTGTGCCTAGACCGGTTACAACAACTCGTTTTAATTCCATATTGATTTTTAAGACCTTAACTTATTTTTTATTTCGCGTTTTCAGTGATGTATTTGATAGCGTCGCCAACTGTACCGATTTTTTCTGCTTGATCATCAGGAATAGCAATGCCAAATTCTTTCTCGAATTCCATGATTAACTCTACAGTATCCAAAGAATCTGCGCCTAAATCGTTTGTGAAGGAAGCCTCTGTTGTTACTTCGCTTTCGTCAACTCCTAGTTTATCAACAATGATTGCTTTTACCTTAGCCGTAATGTCAGACATAATTTTTTAATTTTACGTGGTTACTATTATTATTTTTACACACTGAATTTTTCAGCGTTGCAAAGAAACAAAGAAACAAAATTATCTTCCAAATATTTGTCAAAGAATGTAGCCTTTTTGCCATCAAATTAACCCCTTTCCAAACAATGTAGAATAATGGGGTCGAAAATTCTAAAAATACAACATTGTAAGTAGCAGAATATGAAAAAGATAGCCATACTTGCTTCGGGATCGGGTTCAAATGCTGAGAATATTATCCGATTTTTTCAGAATCATCCTTCCATTTTGATCGACTCGGTATGGACGAACAAAGCGGATGCCTTTGTGTTGGAAAGAGCTGAAAATCTGAACATAGAATCCCATGTGTTCACCAAAAATGAAATGTCTGGAACAGATTCACTATTGGAAGAATTCAGAAACAGGAAGATTGATCTGATCGTCCTGGCCGGATTTTTACTCTTATTGCCGCAAAAATTCGTCCGGGAATTCCAGGTTGTCAATATTCATCCGGCCCTTCTGCCTGCTTACGGTGGCAAAGGGATGTATGGAGAACATGTTCACCGCGCAGTAATTGCGAACAGGGAGAAGAAATCAGGGATCACAATTCATTTGGTTGATGAGGTTTACGATCACGGGAAGACCCTTTTCCAGGCAAGCTGCACGATCGAATCAACGGATACACCGGAAATACTTGCCACAAAGATCCATCACCTTGAAATGGAACATTTCCCACGGGTGATCGAGGCATTACTCACTGAGAATTCCTGAAGTACCTTGCCAACTATCAGGACTTTAAATGCTTTTTTTGATGTATATTTGTTATAAATCCGCACGTCATGATCCATCCTCCATTCCTACAAAAAGGCGACAAAATTGCAATGGTATCCCCTGCCGGCAGCATCAAAAGAGTACTTGTTGATCAAGCCATCCGTTTGCTGGAAGACGAAGGATTTGTTGTGGAGACCGGCGTGCATGCATTTGACACTTTTCACCAGTTTTCAGGCACAGATGCCGCCAGGGCGGAGGACATGCAAAAGGCTTTGGATGATCCTGCAGTGAATGCTATCTTTTTTACCCGGGGTGGTTACGGTTCGATCCGTACATTGATGTTGCTCGACTGGTCCGGTTTTTACAGATTTCCCAAATGGCTGGTTGGTTTCAGTGACATCACCATTTTTCATGCCTATCTTTCAACCAATAAGGTGGCCTCCGTTCATGGTGTGATGACTACCTTCTTTTTTGAAAACGGGTTGCGGACCACCAGTTTTGATCGATTGCTTAGTCTTTTAAGAGGGAATTCGCCCGAATATCAACTTGAACCCAACCAATTGAACAGACCGGGGAAATGCCAGGGAGAGCTTGTTGGCGGCAACCTGTCTCTCCTGATAAGTTTGAGAGGTACTCCGCTCGACATCCCATTGGATGGGAAAGTTCTTTTCATTGAGGATATCCTGGAGTTTGATTATCACATCGACAGAATGATGATGAACCTCAAATTCGGTGGTGCATTGTCCAATCTGGCCGGTTTGATTGTCGGCTATTTTACGGAAACCAAATTAAGCGGGATCCCATTTGGTAGGAGTGATTACCAGATAATCAGGGATGCAGTGGCCGATTATGGTTATCCTGTTGTTTTTGGCTTTCCTGCCGGTCATGAGTTGCCTAACTATCCATTGGTGATGGGCAGTGAAATCTCTCTGGATGTAACTGAAGATCAAGTATTCATTCAACAAAAATTTTGATTGGTGTTGTCATGAGAAACGAACCAGTAGAACAGGAGAAAAACGAACTTGGAAAAAAAGGAGAGGAGATTGCCCGCGAATTCCTGGTAAGGAAAGGCTACAAAATTTTGGATCTCAACTGGCATTTCGGGCACAAGGAGATTGATATTGTGGCCCGGCAGGATGATGAGATTGTCATCGCAGAGGTGAAATCAAGACTTGAAAATTATGCGGAAGAGCCATGGGAAGCGGTGACAACCTCCAAGATCCGAAACATCGTTGAAGTAGCCGATGCGTGGCTGAATGCCAGGAATATGGATCTCGAAACCAGGTTTGATGTGATCTCCATTGTGTTTCAAAAAGACGGAAGCCACAGGATCGAGCATTTTGAGGGAGCATTTATTCCTCCCGTAAACTGATTACCCGAAATCGTTGCATTGTCCTGGTCATTGTTCTCATTTCAAAATTCCCGGTACTTGAATTAGCAGATGGACTTTAGAAGCTTTTTGATTAATTTCACCGGTCAAAATTAGTTCGCGATGAACATTGAGGAGGTCAGGCAGATTTGTATTTCAAGAAAAGGAGTCACAGAAGGATTCCCTTTCGACGAGTTGACCCTTGTTCTGAAAGTGGGCGGCAAGATGTTTGCCCTGCTTGATCTGGACAATA
>JBAXUL010000200.1:0-4701 GCA_037129695.1 Prolixibacteraceae bacterium | reverse complement strand
GATCCCATAGAGGGGAAGCCATGTGAGTTGAAAGCCACCTTCGCTGCGCTCAGGTACTTTTTTGATTTTCAATGCTCTCTCAAACCTTCGGTTTGGGTCGCCTTTAAAATCAAAAAAGCCGTGCTTACGCACGGCTTTCAACTCACAGCGGAGGAAGGGGGATTCGAACCCCCGGTACAGTTTCCCGTACGGCAGTTTAGCAAACTGCTGGTATCAGCCACTCACCCATCCCTCCTTTGATTTGAGTGGTGCAAATGTAAAAATCATTTTCAGTTAGGCAAAATATTTTGTGAAAATAATGTTGTAATAATTATACGGAATTCCTTTGATAAAACAGATTCCTGTAGTATTTTTGAAATACAGATCAGACGTTCTTTTACATAAAATATTTCCGCATTAATTCTATTAGTTGGTAAACTCAACATTTCAAGTTAAACGAGAAAGCTTATGTCCGCTAAGACAGGCCTCATCCTTTCGGGGAGCAGTTCGCTGCCGTTGGAAGTCTGATCAGACAGGCACTCAAATCCTGTACATTCGGGGTTTTACACAATGTGAATTAATGCGGTTTTTTTATGCCCTGGCCTGACCTAATTGTCATAATGTTAAGAGATTGAACGACTGAATGTCAGGCCAAAACAGGAGTAAGATGTCACGCAATTCCAAGATTGGATGAGGGCATAAGCGATTTCCTTTTATCACTCTTCAAAAAGTAAACGACGACTCGTGCAGTTGAATTGGACAATGAAAATTATGGATGAAATCACAGTTTTATGATTCTGAATTCTCTATTTAATCGGAATATTATCGTCTGTTTTAGCCTGTTTTCGTCCCTCCTTTTCAAAGAAATAATCAATCCTTCCAAGTATTAATCCACCGAAACCTACCTGGTTGACTAAAACGGTCTGTCCGGATTTGTTAATGACACTATCAGGCTTTTTGAGAAAAGTATGCGTATGACCTCCGATAACAAGATCTGTATGGAAGGTTTGTGCGGCAATATTCAGATCGCTGATCTTTTTTTCCTTGTAGGCATAGCCCAGATGGGACAAACAAACGATCAGTTCTGCCTTTTTTTCTTCCTTCAGAAATTTTTCCATCCTGAGGGCATTCTCCAAAGGGTCAAGATATTTAGTTTTACCGTAATTCTGTTTGCTTACCAGTCCGTTCAGTTCAATACCAAGTCCGTACACACCGATTCTGATTCCCTGTTTTTTGAAAATTTTGTAGGGGAGAATCTTTCCTTCCAGTATGGTTTCTGAGAAGTCGTAGTTGGAATTGATAAATGGGAAGCCTGCATTTTTAAGTTGCGCATCCAATCCTTCAAGTCCGTTGTCCAGATCATGATTGCCTATTGTTGCTGCATCGTAGCCCATCTCCGTCATTAGCTTAAATTCTACTTCACCTTTGAAATAGTTGAAATAGGGAGTACCCTGGAAGATGTCACCGGCATCAAACACGAGTACATTTTTCTGTTCCTTCCTGATTTGTTGGATCATGGCAGCTCGTTTGGCCATGCCTCCTTCGCCTGCATTGCGGGCTGCATCTTTTGGAAACGGATCGATGTGCGAATGAAAATCGTTGGTATGCAGGATGGTGAGCTGGATCAGTTCGCTTTTGGAAAATGCCTGCACCGGCCCGCTTAAAACGAATACTCCAAGGCTGCCTGCGCCCAGGTTTCTGATGAATGTTCTCCTATTTTGCATCGTAGATCCTCCCGTCTGTTTTAGCCGTTACTGTTTTTCCTTCTTTACCCAATCTTTTGAAATACTGAATGAACATATCTCTTGCTTTGATGCCTGTATCAATCCTTTCGATCGATTTGGCCAATGTTTCACTGCCATCTCCGCCGTTGGCAATGTAGTCGCTGGTAGTCAACCAGTAGGTTTGTGCCGGATCGAGTGGTTTTCCGCCGATCTCAGGCTTGACAGCTTTGCCGTCCTTGATACCAAAACGTAATCCGCTTACTCCTTCGCCACCGCGTGAGGCCATGTGGTTGATAAATTCAAGCATCACGTCACCCTTTAATTTCACGAAAACTACTTCGTTTTCAAAAGGCATCATTTCAAACATGGTTACAGTTTTGATCTCTCCCTTGGGTAGCGGAGTCCGCAGGCCTCCACGGTTGATCATCGCAACATCCATTTTGATTTTCGGGTATTTGTCCCCACATAACCGGTTGGACTCTTCCAGGGTCAGGTCGGCAAATAGGTTGGTAAGGGGACTCTCAGGATGCCCCCCGTACATCGCCTCGGTAGAACGGCAGAGTACTTCTGTCATATCTGCATTGACTTTTTCGCGGTAGGGCAGAATCATTGCCTCTACTTTCGCGCTTGGAGGTGCAGTGACAAGCGAATCAAGGTGTATATTGGCTGTTTGGGATTTTTCGACCTTGTAGGTTGAGCAGGAAGAAAAAGCCAGCAAAAGGAGCAGTAAATAGCTAAAACGGAATGGTCTCATAAAGTTCGGTTTGCTTGTAATTAGATTGGCTAAAATTAGTAAAACATAGACACAAACAGTTCATAAAGGTTTAATGCATTTGAAGCGCAAATCCAATTTGTATGTTCGAAATGTTGAATGACCCTGAGCCTGTCGAAGGGTCGAATATTAAATTTGATTTGGTTACCGGTCCCTGAGCTTGTCGAAGGGCATAGAGCATGGGGCATAGAGACTAGGGGACTGGGAAGATATGAAAGTTAAATTTCACACATCATCTACTGTCCGTTCTCCTTTGATTCTCGAATCAATTTCCTCATCCTATCAGGAACAGATGACAGATTCGTCGCAAAGGTGAGCCAGGCACCAATTGAGGAGGATTTCAAAATTGAAAATCTAAAATTTGTTACATTTGTCACATGGATGAACCAATACGGATTGACAAGTGGCTTTGGTCGGTCAGGGTATATGCAACCCGAAGTCTGGCTACTGAAGAATGTAAAAAAGGGCGTGTAACCATTGGCGGAATGGCTGTAAAACCATCCAGGGTGATCAAAGTAGGGGAGACAATCCTGGTGAGAAAAAATCCGGTAACCTATTCCTACAGGGTTGTCGAAATTCTCGGTAAAAGGGTAGGGGCTAAACTGGTTCCGCAATATATGGAGGATCTTACATCACCGGAAGAGTTAAAGAAACTGGAGGATAATCAGGGAGGAGCGCTGTTCATGCGGGACCGTGGCGCCGGAAGACCAACCAAAAAAGATCGCCGGGATATTGGCAAGGTGACGGACTGGTGAAGGACGACTGGGAGGACTAGGACGAATGGGACGACTGGAACGACTGGGATGGCAAGGCGTAGCAACAGAAAAAGAATGCAGTGAGTTCAAAAAGCTAATAGCTAATAGCTAACAGCTAACCGTTCCGCACTCAGTTGCCTTTGTTGTACTTGGTCATGGTGAGTTCAATACCGATGGTGACAAAGGATTTGATGATTTCGAAACAGCTTTCCAGTTTGGAGTTGACTGTCTCCTCTTCCTCCCGCGACCATTTCCCGAGTACATGCTCAATCTGGCGACCTCGCTGAAAATCATCGCCGATTCCGAACCTGAGCCTGCTATATTCGCTGGTGCAGAGGATTTGCTGGATACTTTTCAATCCATTATGGCCTGCATCACCACCCTTTGAACGAAGGCGAATTTTGCCAAGCGGCAAAGCCAGGTCATCCACCAAAATCAATACATTTTCAACGGGGATATTTTCTTTTTGCATCCAGTAGTGCACAGATCTGCCACTCAGGTTCATGAATGTGTTGGGCTTCAGTAGGATAAGTGTCCTTGATGCATGTTTCATTTCAGCCACATAACCGTAACGCTTGTCGCTAAAAGAGATATTGGACGCCCTTGTTAAGGCATCCAATATCGTAAATCCTATGTTGTGACGGGTATTATCGTACTCTTGTCCGATGTTTCCCAAGCCAACTATCAGATACTTCATCAGAAGATGAATCGTGTTAATTCAGTTTATTTCTTTCCTGAAGGTGCTGGTGCATTCATGGCAGCACGTGCGGCACGTGTAACAACCACAGTTGCGACAGGAACAGATTTGTTGTTCATGATCTCAAATCCATCAACCTGGATGTCTCCGACACGAATGCTTTCAGAAATACCAAGGTCAGTCACATTAATAACAATCTCATCCGGTAGGTTTTTGAAAATACCTTTCACTTTCAGCGTGCGAAGGTTGGCTTTCAATCGTCCCCCTTGCTGAATACCTTTGGCATAACCATCAAGACGAACAGGAAGGTCAATTTTAACGGCTTTTGTGTCGCGGATCTGCAGGAAGTCAATGTGCAACAATTTATCCGTTACCGGATGAAATTGCAACTCCTGCATGAAGGCATTGTAAATTTTTCCGTCGATGTTCAATTCCGCCTGATACACTTTTGGCGTGTAAACAATCTTGCGGAAATCACCTTCCGGTGCATAAAAGTGAACTGGGGCTTCACCTCCGTAAAGAACGCATGGTACTAAGTCCTGTGCTCTCAGATTCCTGGTGTCTTTTTTTCCAAGGGCCTGACGCGCAGTACCTTTAATTTCAAATTTTTTCATTTCTAAATTTTTTAATAATAAAGTGTTTACTCAGACCTCCTTTCCGTTTGAAAGGTGTCCGCATCACACCCTTAAAGGCATGCTGCTAAATCGGGCACAAAGATAATTAATTACAGATTAAAAATTACAAATTGCAAATTAAAATGAGAATGAAGAGCAC
>JBAXUL010000020.1:0-47758 GCA_037129695.1 Prolixibacteraceae bacterium | reverse complement strand
GACGATCCCCTGCTGCCGCGTTGGAAAGAGACACTGTCCGGCATGCAGGATTACAACATCGACTCCACCGGTATCATGGTCGGAAAAAATGTGCCTTTTGCCAAACCACACCGCCATTACAGCCACCTCTTCACCCTATTCCCTCTCTTCGATATGAACGTCGACAATGCGCCACAACGGATACCCCTGATGAAAAAATCCGTTCAGCATTATACCGATCTGGATGGGGACAATTGCATCTATAAATTCTCGGGGGCCTCTTCACTCTGGGCTGCCCTCGGAGATGGCGACAATGCCCTGAAATGGCTGAACAGATCGCTGGAGCAGCTTCCGCGATTTGGCACACCGCCTCAGCCTGAGCGAATTCCAACCCTCACCGCCAATACCCTTTACAGTGAACGGGAAAACCCGACATTTGAATCCCCCATTTCTGCTTCCAGAAGCATGCTCGACATGCTGATGCAAGACTGGGGTGGAACGATCCGCGTATTCCCTGCCATGCCGGCGACCTGGAAGGATGCTTCGTTTCACAACCTGCTGGCCGAAGGAGCCTTCCTGGTAAGTGCCGTGCGGAAAGGAGGAAAGACTGAATTTATCAGGATTAAAAGCCTCGCCGGAGAACCTTGCCGGGTCAGAACGGATTTACAGGGCGAGATCAAACAAATTGGCTCCAGTTCCGTCCAAATGGTTCAGCATGGTGAATTGGTCGAACTCAACCTGAAGAAGGGGGAAGAGGTGGTCCTTTACTCCGGTAAGCAACCTCAATCATTGGTTATTTCTGCCCTGCCGGTTCGTCCGGAGCAGATGAACAGCTGGGGGGAAAGATCAACAATTAATCAAAAAAGAGTCCCGCAATGAAATTTTTCAAAAATCTTAATCTCATTATACTCCTGGTGACATTGTTCTCCGGAATCCTGGTTGTGAATGCACAGGATACAATTTTCAAAAAAGGCCGGCTGATTTATGACAATCCGATGGCCAAAAAAGCAGATTGTGCAGATTGGATCATGGAGGGCCCCGGCACAGTTGAATTCAAGGACAGCTGGATGGAGATGTTTTCTCCTGACAAGAAATTCCACCACGTTTTCTGGTGCCCCAAAGATTTCCCGGCGAGTTTTGTTGCAGAATGGGAGGCGCAGGACCTGGATACCGATGCCGGATTGTGCATCATCTTCTTCTCTGCCAAGGGGAACAAAGGCGAATCCATTTTCGATCCCACCTTCCCGAAGCGCGACGGCACCTTCGACAATTACACCAAAAGTAAATTTCTGAACTGCTACCACATCTCCTACTATGCCAATGGAAGAGACGATCCCGGCAGGGAGATATCCCATTTGCGGAAAAACAGCGGTTTTAACATGGTACAGCAGAAGGAGCCCGGTATTCCGGTAAAATCTACTGCCGTTCATCACCTGAAGCTGGTGAAAGACGATGCCCGGATCGTGATGTTTGTCGACGAACGCAAAATCATCGACTGGACAGATGACGGAAAGAAATATGGACCGGTACTGCAAGACGGAAAAATCGGTTTCAGACAGATGAAATGGACCCATTTCAGGTACCGAAATTTAAAAGTGTGGAGCCTCGAAAGTCAAAGAAATAAATAAAACCAGATCTCGAAATGAGAAAAAGAACCAAGTGGAGTTTAATTGCCGGTAGCGTCCTTTTGCTGGTGCTATTGTTCAACAACGAACAAATGGCATCCAGACTTTTTGGCCAATCTATCAGCAGGAAAGCGAAACTCGCCCCCGGAAACATTGAAATACCTGTTACCAGGACGTTGCCCTGGAAAACACAATCGTCCTTTGCCGACAGTATTTGTAATCAATGGGCAGGCAGATCCATTTCGGACAAATCGCTCGATGGGAAAGGAAACGCGCCAAGGATCCTGCTTGCCAAACTTTGGATGAAACAGGATATTCCCAAAGTGAACAAAACCATCCTGAGATTAACGGCATGGGGTATATCCGGATCTTCCTGGGTACTGAACAAAAAGGGTGATTACGATTTTTCAATTACCATTTATACTTCCATCCTTTATCTTTTCGGTGATCAGCCTTCCCTGATCTATCCGGATACGAAAAAATATTTGCTGAATGTGCTTTTGACGGAAGAAGGCAACAAATTTAGGACAACTGCGCCGCGGACGCTGGGACTGGTGGGTGAAACCGAAAACCATGTATTGATGACGGAAGGCTCCCGCTACCTCAAAAACAGGTGGCTGATGAACCACGGCGAAAAAGATCCCAGATACGACAATCTGCGGAATGGGATGGAGGAGAAACTCATCGCTTTCATGGATGAGATGCGGACCAATGGTTTGTACGAATTCAATTCGTTGCCCTACATCGGATATACCATCACGGCTCTGCTGAACCTCGAAGCCTTTGGCTCAGATAAATTACGTGCAAAAGCGCGGGATGTACTGGATTACATGAACTGGACCTATGCCCTGGGGAGTTACCAGCTGAAACATTATCCGCCGATGCGCAGGCGTTACGAAAAGGCCGGGATCACTGAAATCACGACGGATTATCAATCCATATTCATGAAATCCTGGCTGAGCTTCTCCCCGGTTTCGGATTACAACAAAAATATCAGCAGCGGGGAGGTTCATGCACTGATGGGCGCCATCATGCCCTACCGCCCTGCCGACAAAGTGATTGAAACGATCTTTGACAAAGGGGATGGGTACTTTGTCCAACTGGGACACGGACCAAAATCTTCGCCCGAGATCTACTCGGCCGGCAAGAAATTCATGCTCTCAGCCGGCGGAGTCAACCGCGGAGAGCGCTCCATTATCGTGGCCCGGCCCATCAGTCTTTTTTTGGACGATCAGGCTGAAAACCTTTCTGCCACCTTCCACCTGTCAGGTCCGGGAACTGATTTCAGGTTATGGAACAACACAGGCGTATACAAAAATTTCGCCTGCGCCGCGGGCCCGGTATTCGTTCCGGAAGGATTTCAGGCTATCGCCGGAAACGAAAACTGGAAAATTTACACCACCGGAGACAGTCTCCTGATCGCCGTCCATTCTACCAATGATTTTGGCATTCTGGCCCTTTTCCGGAATCAGAATCCGGCGGAGCTTGTCAGAAAACTGACAGAAGCCAATCCTGAACAGGGTAAACTAAGATCATCCTTCCAGTTCCCGGCAGGTCTCAGAATTGAATTTGAAGTACTTGCTCCAGAAGACAAATGGGTGATCACAGCCGTAGATGGCCAACCGGTTGACAGGGATTTCGACCAATGGCCTTTGATCAATGGCATAATCAATGATGAAAAAATCCATGAGAACTAAAAAAGTGATAAAAATCCTGATCCCCGTGGCGCTTCTTCTGCTGGTATTGAGCAACAGTCAGCTGGATACCTATCTTCTTGGAGAGGCCAGGGGGGAAAAAGATATTCTGCCTGCCAGCACGATCAGTGTACCTGTTCAAAGAACCATTGCGTGGAACAGCAGTTCATCTTATGCAGATAGCTTATTTCAGTCCAAAGGAACGGAGCCTTTCAGCAACTGGAGCTTTGAGGATAAAATGGACCTTCCGAGGACACTGCTTGCGCACATGCTGGCCAACCGGAATATCCCGGAAGTCAATAAGCAAATATTGAGTCTGAAACCATGGGGGAAATCAGGATCCAAATGGATGTTCAATCCCAGGGGCGGCTACGATTTTTCATTGTCCGCATTAACTACGATCCTTTTTCTGTTTGATGCGAAACCCGAAATACTCTATACTGAAACCAGGACACATCTGATCGAAGTGTTGCTCAATGATGAAGGTGAAGGATTTTCGGATGCCGTGCCCGGTACACTCGGACGCATCAAGGATTCCGAAAACCATATCCTGATGGCGCAAGGTTCAAAATACCTGAAAAACCGCTACAGAATGTTGCACGGAAATATGGAAGTCCGGTACAACAACGAACTGAATGGAATGGAAGCAGGCATTCTGGACAAACTAAGGGAACTTTCAGAAATAGGTTTGTACGAATTCAATTCTGTTCCTTACCTCGGATATACGCTTGCTGCTTTGCTTAATCTGGATGCCTTTGGTTCAGAGAAAGTAAGGATTGCTGCACGCAACGTATTGGATTACCTCTGTTTCAGCTATGCCATCGGAAGTTACCGGTATCAATATTATCCCCCGTTTCGCAGAAGATACGAACGGGCAAAAAATAGCTCATTGTCGAGAGACTATCAGTCGGTTATGATGAAAACATGGCTCAGTTTTCATCCTGATAAGAGATTCCACGATCGTAACAACACAGGAGAGAGCCACGCACTCATTGCCGCATGCATGCCATACCGCCCCGCAGACGAGGTGGTCAACCTGATGTTCAACAAGTCTCCGGGCTATTTTGTCAAAATGGGGCATGGCAGCCAAGCTTCCCCCGAAATTTATTCTGCCGGACCGGGCTATCTGATCAGTTCAGGTGGGGTCAACAGGGGACAAAAATCAAGCATTATTGCACGTCCGATCTGTCTTTTCTTCAATAATGATGCAAGTGACCTTGCGGATTTGATTCATATCAATGGAATGGGAAAAGATTTCATGAAATGGAACAATACCGGAGTTTATAAGAATTTCGCATGTTCCGGCGGTCCGGTTGTCGTACCTGAAAGATTCAAGCCTGTGGCGCAAAATAACCTTTGGAAAGTATATCAGGTAAGTGACAGCATTCACATCGCCATTCATTCCGGTGAAAATCTGGGAATCATTTCGGTTTTTCGCCATATAAAGCCAGGCGATCTGGCGGATGATTTGCTTCAATGTAATCCGGATGCCGGCCTCCTGAAATCAACCTTTCAATTTCCGGGAGGAAGCAAGATTACCTATGACATTGATGCTCCGAAAAACAAATGGATCATGATTTCTGCAGATGGACAGCTGCTTGATCGTGATTTCGATCAATGGCCGCTGATTGGCGGAGATCTCAAATAGAATAAAAATGATACGAAGGGCAAACTATAAAGATCGGCCGGTTATCCTGAAAATTCTGAAGGAATCTTTCAGGGATGATCCCTATTTACGATGGCTGGCGCAGGACTGCAACCGCAAAAACAAGTTGGATGTGATCCTTGAATATGTGGTGGATGAAACATTTGGCCATGGAGAGATTTACCTGACCGAAGATCTGAAAGCGACAGCCCTTTGGAATTCAGAAAAGAAAGAAGGCTTTTCTTTCAGGTATATTTGGAGGAATCTCTCTTTTCTCCTGAAAACAGGAATAAAAGGGACTTTAAGTGTGGTCAGGAAAGATCAGTTTACACATAGCCAATACCCAAAAGTGGAGAAATATTATCATCTTTATTTGGTTGGTGTTTTACCCGAAGCGCAAGGAAAAGGATTGTTCAGCGAATTAATCAATCCCATGATTGAAAAGATGACCCAAAAATCAATTCCCCTATTCCTTGAAACTGCAAATCCACACAATGTGGAAATATATCAAAAGAAGGGATTTGTCGTTTTTAAACAGATACAGCAAGATGATATAAATATCTATTTTATGTCAAGACAAAATAAATTAACAATTAACTGATATTGAATAATTTACAATGAGAAAATTTCTACTTCTTTCAATGATATTCCTGTTTGCTTCACCTCCTGTCTTGGTATTCTCACAACCAAATACAAGGATTGAATACATTCCAAAATTCGAAAACTCAAACTATCCCCAGATCGCCTATTGGTTTTTAACTCCCGAAATACTGGAGAACGGAAAATATCTCGACTTTCTGGACAATATGGCCAAAACAAATCCTTTCGATCTGATCTTTCTGGATGCCCGAAATGGGCCAAGTTTGGGTGATGTGGAAAAAATGCATCCAATCCTTGAGCAAATCGTTTCGCGGGCACATGAAAAGAACATGAAAGTGGGTTACCGCGCACATGTTTCAGGTGACAACCAGGTTCCGGAAGAAAATTCCGAGCGTTTTATTGCAGAAGCTGAAACAACCCTTGACAAGTCGGGAAAAGGTTCCTGTTCGTTGAATGCAAATAAGGTTCGTTCGCGAAATTCCTTCAAAAAAGAGATCTTTAAAATCTATGCCTTTAAAAAAACCGGAACCGGATTTTTTGATCCGGCATCATGCAGGACAATTACAGATTTCTCTTTTACCGTGAAAGATCAAACAGTTCTGGTTACGATGAATGCCGGAAAGGAATTGAGTGGTTATACGGCCTATGTCATGGCAGAGTTTTATTTCAACAGGATCAGCAATCATAGCGCCGAGGCTGCAGAAGGAGTGAAGCGGTTCATCCGTCTTTACGCAGACATCCCTTTTGATGGCGTTATGCTGGATGAATACGGAAACGCACAAATCATGCCTCCCTGGCAGATGATGTTTAAAACGGGTAGTTTCAGGCTACGAAGTTATTCTCTTCCAATGGCGAAAGAGCTTGAAAAAAGGAGTGGTGAGCCGGCAGTGCAAACCTTGTTCAGCATGCGTTATGCTCCTGCCGGGAAACCTGAAATCAGGGTGAAGGCCATTAATACCTACATGAATCTGATGAGGGAAGGTCCGATGCATGTCGAAGAAGCCATGTACCAAACGGGCAAAAAAGTATACGGCAATAATTGCTTCATTGCCGCCCACAACACATTTCACAATTCGCTGATCAACGATGAAATTTGGGCGACCGGAGTGAAATGGTGGTCGATCCCGCGTGAATTCGGTTTCACAGATGAGAAAACACCGACGCCCACCCAGATGGGAATTGCCATGTCGTACCCGGCCAAAGCGATGTACAACATGTACTATGATGCCAACATCAAACGTTTTACCAGGAAGACCCTGACAGATCTTCGTTATGGAATCCGAACCTTTTACCATGCCTTTAACGACCGTCAATGGGGAATGGGTCTCGAGCTCCCTGAGGCGGTTGCAGCCATCAATCCCGTCGAAAACTGCGCCCGGCTGATGAACAGGTTCAACCCTTCCCTGCCGGAGATCAAGCTATTGGTGATTTTCGGGAACGAAGCGCTCCAGAACTGGTATCCGGAAAAATCTGATAGAGGAAGGTACGATATCAACGATCGGCTCCACATTGAAGAAAAAGCAAAAAAGCTATGGAAAGCAGGTTATCTGAATGCCCTGGTCCCGACAGATCTCATTGCAAGCGGGAAATTGAAACTGAACGGTGACCATCAACCAGTCCTGAGTGGCCACAAATATGATGCGGTACTCTTCCTCTACCCGCAATATGCCAAAGAATCAACGCTCAGATTCCTGGAAGAATACGTTGGAAATGGCGGAAAGCTAATGATGGAAGGTACCGCCGACCGCGATTTTGAAGGGAATGACATCACCGGAAGGATGGAAAAAATTTACGCCGGTTCAACAGAGACAAAATTTTCGGTGCGGAAGATTTCCAACCTGGGTATCAAAAAGAATGCCATCGCCGGTGGATGCAAAAATGAGGATGGGTCCTTTGTTTTCACGAACATCCGATCACTCAGGAAAAACCGTTCCGTGACCTCTGAAATCAAAATCGACAAGGATCTTTTTTCTGTCGAATACACGGGATTTTCAGCGATTTCCGTTGTGCAGGAAAAAGGCTTGGAAAAATTGGCAGGAGCAGGATTCATGGAACTGAAGAAGAATGGCGACACCATTTTGAAACTCGAACATCCTGCAGATATCTTTGTAGAAAAACAAAACGGCAACTACCGGATCACCATTGCCGATCCAACCGGAACAAATCGAATTCTAATGAACACACTGAATTAAGTAATACACAAATAGTAATGTCGTATTTTTTTCTTTGCGGGCTTTGCGCGACACAACTTGCAGAATCCTCAAAACATGGGAATCAGCATCTACGACATTTAAATGTTCTTTTAACTTAACTTTACAGGAAAAGCATATTCCAACTTGAAACATTTAAAATTTTCTACCTTGAAAAATCCAAATCCATATTTACTGCTGCTCCTTTCGGCTCCTTTCATGGCCTTTGGTCAGGACAAACCCGGGAAGCCGTCCAAACAGGAGAACAAACTTCCAAACATCATATACATCCTCACCGACGATCTTGGATACGGAGATGTGACCGCCTACAATCCCCAGGCGAAAACAAGCACACCCAACCTCGACCGTCTGGCGTCGCAGGGCATTCGTTTCACAGATGCCCATTCGACCTCTGCAGTTTGTACTCCATCCCGTTATGGCATCCTCACCGGGCGTTACAGCTGGAGGACTCCCATGAAATCGGGCGTACTGAACGGATACAGCAGGCCGTTGATCGCAAGCAACAGGACAACTGTTGCCTCCTTCCTGAAAAGCAGTGGCTATACGACCGGTGTTGTCGGGAAATGGCATCTTGGACTCGGCTGGGCACCCGTAGCCGGAACCAGAAACGATGAATTGAAGCAGCCTGTTGACGAGAATTCAGCCATCATAGAAACCATTGATCCGGCCAGTCTTGATTTCTCTGCTCCGCCCACGGATGGTCCATTGAAACACGGTTTCGATTATTCCTGGATCCTTCCTGCCTCCCTCGATATGCCACCCTATTGTTTTCTGGAAAATGACAGGCTGTCTTCTCCGATGACTGACCAGACTCCCGGAAACAATCCGGCCAACGGCACATCAGGCGCCTTCTGGCGTCCGGGTTTGATGGCCAAGGGGTTTGACTTCCAAAACGTCACTCCAACCTTTACAGAGAAAGCCATTGCTTTTGTGAAAAAACAATCTTCCTCCAAAAAACCATTTTTCCTCTACCTTCCGTTTCCATCTCCCCACACACCATGGCTTCCTTCAAAAGAATTCCGGGGGAGTTCTCAGGCTGGCGAATACGGTGATTTCGTGAACATGGTGGATGCCGAAGTGGGAAAGGTTTTGCAGGCATTAAAGGAAACCGGACAAGCCGATAATACCATCGTATTCTTTACCAGCGACAATGGTCCGTTCTGGCATACTGAATTTATTGAAAGGTTCAATCATCATTCGGCATACATCTACCGGGGCATGAAGGCCGATGCTTATGAGGGAGGACACAGGATCCCGTTGATCGTCAGGTGGCCACAGAAAATCAAGGCAGGAAGTGTCTGCGATGAGGCAATCAATTTAACCGGATTACTGGCCACCTGCTCAGAAATTGTAGACAAGAAACTGGCCGTCAATGAAGGTGAGGACAGTTTCAGTATCCTGCCCCTGCTGACAGGGAGAAACAAGGAATATGCAGGACCCGAGGCATTGATCCAGCACTCATCGAGAGGTTACTTTGTCGTTCGCAAGGGTGAGTGGAAACTGATCCTTGGATTGGGGTCAGGCGGTTTTTCCAAGCCCGAACTCGTGCAGCCTAAACCCGGGGAAGATGCCGGTCAGTTGTACAATCTCCGGGAAGATATAGCCGAAACCAAAAATCTATGGTCGCAGTTTCCTGGTAAGGTAAAAGAATTGAGCGGTATACTTAAGAAATACCAGGAAACCGGGCGAAGCCGTAACTGATTCAAGCAATCACAAGTATTGCAAAGACAAGACCTTTCTTTTTCTTTGTGATCTTTGGGACATTGCTCGACACTACCTGCAGAATTCCCGAAACACAGGAATCAGAATCTACAATATTTAAATGTTCATATCAATAAAAATTAGACTTCTAAAAACGATGAAAAAGATAATTTGGTTCCTCGGAACACTTTTGTGGGTAATAACAGCTTTCACAAGCGCTGCCCAAAAAAATCTTCGTCCGGTAGATCTGGTCTATCCCCTGCTGGATAGCGAGAACTCCCGTTGGATTTTCTTCTCCTCAGCAAGCCGCCCTTTCGGGATGGTCAATCTGAGTCCGGATACCCGCATCAACGGCGACTGGGGCAGCGGATACCATTATGATGTAGACACAATAAGGGGTTTCAGCCATCTGCACGAATGGCAGATTTCCGGATTACTGGTCATGCCGGTTACCAATCCGTCTGCCGGCAAGGAATCCATTTTTACCGATTTTTCTTCCACCTATTCTCATGCCAACGAGACAGTCCAACCCGGATACCACGCTGTCCTGCTCGATCGTTATGCGATCAAAGCTGAGTTAACTTCAACTTCGAGGGTCGGGTTTCATCGCTACAAATTTCCTGCCAAGACTACTCCGGCCGTTTTGATCTACCTCAACGGTGAAATTGGACCCTGTATCAACAAGGACGGCACGCTGGAAAAAGCCGGACCGAGGAGCCTGAAAGGCAGAGCCGTCAATGCGGCCACACGACGCAGGGTGAAAGATTTCAATATCTTCTTTCAGATCGACTTCAACGCAGATATCAAGTCCATCGAAAAAGACTCAAAATCAGGGAACTATCTGATTTATTTCAATTTGCCTGAAAATAAGGAATTGCTGATGAAAGCAGCACTGTCCTATACTTCTGAAGTAAATGCGGGACTCAACCTCCTGGCCGAGTTGCCTCACTGGGATTTTGACAGGGTGGTCAAAGAATCGCAGGAAGAATGGAACCGGATGTTATCACGGATACTGATCGAAGGAGGAACCAAGGTACAACAACAACGCTTCTACACCGACCTTTACCATTCAATTCTGGGCCGAAGAACCATCAGTGATGCGAACGGCGCCTATCCCGACAATACGGGAAATCAATTTCGGGTCAGGCAGATTCCTTGCGACAAAACCGGAAAACCGCTCTTCAACCAGTACAATTTCGATGCTTTCTGGGGTGCCCAATGGACACTGAACACCTTGTGGGATCTGGTTTATCCTGAAATTGCCGAGGAATTTGTACATTCCATGATGCAATATTACCACGATGGTGGTATGATTCCGCGTGGTCCGGCCGGTGGCAATTACACCTTCGTCATGACCGGAGCTTCCACAACCCCCTTCATCGTAAGCGCATGGCAAAAAGGCATTGTGAAGGAAAATGGCGAGGAGATTTACCAGGCCCTGAAGAAAAACCACATGCCCGGCGGAATCATGGAAAGGGCCGGATATGAGTTCAAAACGGCTGTAGGCGGCGGACTGAAATATTACATTGCGAAGGGATATGTTCCCTATCCGATTCCGGATAAAAATGACGGATTCCACCAGGATGGCGCCGGGATGACACTCGAATATGCTTACCAGGACTGGACGCTGGCACAAATGGCCAAAGCACTCGGACATTCGGATGATTACAACTATTTTATGCAACGTTCCCAAAACTATAAAAACCTGTACGATCCGGAATCCGGATGGATTCGTCCAAAAAACCTGGATGGGAAATGGAAGACCCCTTTTGATCCTTATCAGGTAAACAACGGTTTCATTGAAGCAAATTCAGTTCAGTCGACCTGGTTCGTGCCTCATGACCTGCCGGGACTGGCGAAACTAATGGGTGGCAACGAGGTAGCCATCAAAAAACTTGAACAGTGTTTTGATGTAGCCAAAGAGCTGGGATTTACCTCCGGGAAATCCCACGACAAGGAACTTCAGGAAAGAAACAGCAAGATCCCGATCAATTACGGCAACGAACCTTCCATTCAGACCGCTTTTGTTTTCAATCTGCTCGGGAGGCCGGATCTGACGCAATACTGGTCACGCGAGGTGGTCAATGCGGCATTCAGCGGATTTTCGCCGGCAACAGGATACAACGGCGACGAAGACCAGGGACTGATGGGAACACTGGCAGCTCTGTACAAAATCGGATTATTCCAGATGAATGGCGGCACCGAGGCCAATCCGGTTTACCAGATCGGAAGTCCGCTCTTCGATCAGATTAAGATTGAACTCAACCCAAAATATTATCCCGGTAAGTCGCTGACCATTCAAGCTATCGGCAACAGCGACAAAAACAAGTACGTCCTTTCTGCCGAATTGAACGGCAAACCGGTCTCTGAGTCTGCTATCAGTCACAATGAACTAGTAAAGGGAGGAATATTGATCCTGAAAATGGGCGCACAGGCGAAATTACCAAACAATTCCAATCAGCAACAGCGATGAATATAAAAACAGCCCTCGTTCCATTGCTTTCCCTGGCCATCTCCCCGCTGATGGCCAAAAATCCGCGTCCCAACTTCATCTTCATCCTGGCGGATGACCTGGGCTGGACCTCCTCCTCCTCACCCATCGACAACCGCGTGCCCGAATCCAAAAGCGATTATTACGAAACACCCAACATCGACAGGCTCGGAAACCAGGGAATCCGCTTCTCCAACGGTTTTGCTCCTGCCTCCATTTGCACACCTTCGCGCCGGAGTATCCAGTTCGGGCAGACACCCCTGCGACTGGGCGATGTCACCTTTCCCGAAAACTACAATCCAAAGACGAAAAAGTGGCTCACCATCCCGCGGTTGCTGAAATCCATCGATGCCAAATACAAAACCGCCCACTACGGCAAGTGGGACCTTCGGGCCGACATCTTCCCCGAAGACCTCGGTTACGACGAAAGCGACGGAGATACCGGGAACATTAACGGCGATGTGATGTCCGATAATAACACCAAATTCACAACGCACTACATCAACAACGACCCCAAGCGTATCGAGACGATCACCAAGCGGGCCATCAGTTTTGTCAGCCGTCAGGTGGATGCGGGAAATCCTTTCTACCTGCAGCTCTCTCACTATGCCACCCACGTTGACATCCAGTCGAAAGAGAAAACCTTCGCCAAATTTGATCAGAAAACGAAAGGCAGGATTCACGACAATCCCGGTTGGGCCGGAATGCTCTACGACCTGGATGCCGGCATCGGAAAGGTGCTGGACCTCGTTGAAAAATTGGGTATCGGCGACAACACCTACATCATTTTCATGGCCGACAATGGCGCCGTGGAGTTTCTGCCACCTGTCAAAAACCGGCTGGATCATCCCTCTGCATTCAGCAAACCGATGATCAACTACCCGCTCAGGGGCGGAAAGTGGACCCTCTACGAAGGTGGAATCCGGGTACCCTTCATTATCAGCGGCCCGGGCATCAAACCGGGTCAGTACTGCCACGTGCCGGTCACTGGCTATGACCTCATGCCCACGCTTGCAGACCTCGCAGGCGACAGGAAACCCCTGCCGGGATACCTGGATGGCGGCAGTTTGCGTCCCCTGCTGAAAGACCCCTCCAACGGGAAAGTGCAACGTGCCCACAGCGAAATGTTTTTTCACCGGTACACGGATGCCTATCCCCACTCTTCCATCCAGGATGGAGACTTCAAGATGATCCGGTTTCTCAAAACCAAGAAGATTGAACTGTACGACCTGGGTAACGACCCGGGTGAGCTCACCGATCTGGCCGCTAAAATGCCTGAAAAGGTTATACTGATGGGAGATAAATTAGACAAATACCTGAAGGAAGTCAACTCAGAGGTGTTGCGGACGGATCTCCCGATGACCAAAAAGAAAAAGAACAACGATGATGAATAGTCTTTCAAACAATATAATTACCATATCATGAAGGTTCCTGCCGGGATATCGTCCAATCGGGCAAGCCTCTTATGTTTATTCTTCACCCTCGTGACTTTCTCCCTCAACGGAGTCTTCGGTCAGCAGGAGAAGTTGTCCACAAATTTATACCCGGTGATGCATCCGAATTTCAGGGAGTGGTCAACTCCTGCCCTGGGCATGACGGTGAAATTCAATCCGACTCCCTTGTTGTGGCCTGCCGTCAAAGGGAAAAATGCCTCCTATGAAGTCAGATTGTCGACAGACTCTACCTTTCAGTCGAGGGAAACGCTCGGACAGCAAGGGATCAAATGGGCCATCTGGCATCCGCACCGGAAACTTGCCCCCGGCAAGTGGTACTGGCAATTCCGCAACCGCAGCGACAGTTGGTCTGAGTTAAACAACTTTGTCGTTCCTGCAAAAGCCATTGACTTCAATGCCCCTGCTGCCGAAAAACTATTGGCTGCCATTCCCGGCTCACATCCCCGCGTATTGCTGGATGCAGCTTCCCTGAACAAATTCAGGAAGGAGGCACCGGGTACGACAGAGGCAAAAAGTATCTTGGCCGAAGCCGACAAAAACCTGCCGCTGCCTCTGCCGAAAGAGAGTCAGGCGCAACGAACCATCGAGGGGGAAACCCCCGACCAGAACAAGAAGCTGGCCCAACTCGCAAGCCAGACTTTTAGCAACAAAGTCTACAGCACCATCGACACCGACTGCAAAGCCTATCTCATCACCGGCGATGAAAAATATGCAAGCCAGGCCATCGGATGGGGGATGGAGGCTGCCGCCTGGGACCCGAAAGGGGTAACCCTTTTGAGTGATTTCGGTGATGCCAGGTGCATGCTCGCCATGGCCAATGTCTTCGACACTTTCAACGGACAGTTGAGTGCCGGTCAAAAAACAAAACTGGTAGGCGCCATCAAAGCCAGGGCAGAGCGAATCTACAAGAGCTGGATCAACTACACCGATCCGAAAATTCTCTCCAGCCACGTCTGGCAGCACATCCTCAACTATTTCCTGGAATCTTCCATTGCCGTTTACGGCGAAACGCCGGAAGCCGCCGACTGGATCAGCTATGCCTACGAACTCTGGATGTGCCGTGCCCCCATTCTGGGAGCCGACGATGGCGACTGGGTCATCGGACTCTCCTACTTCAGGCTGAACATGGAGACCTTGCTGAACATCCCAATGATCATCAAAAACTACACTGGATTCGATTTCATCCGCCAGCACCCGTGGTATCAACTCAACCCATCCTGGCTGGTCTACGCATTGCCCCCCGGCTCTTCCGGCGACGGCTTCGGCGACAACTCCGAACTGCTCTTCTCTCCAGGCGAGGAGTTCCTGGCCTGGTCGGATGCATTGGGCAAACTTTCCGGAAACGGGATGGCCGCCTGGTATGCACGGCAGATTGCAGAAAAAGAGAAAATAACCGTGGCAAATTCCGAAATGCTGCAGTGGTTCAGACTTAGATACCTCCGCGGAATGAAGGCGCCAGGAGCTGAAAGCCCCGAGCATTGGTCCCAAAGCAAAATCTTCCCCGGGAATGGATTGGTCGAGTTGCACACCGACCTGACCAACGTTCCCAACGACCTTTTTGTCTCGATGCGCTCCAGCCCCTTCGGGTCCTACGGCCACATGCTGGCCGATCAGAACACCTTCAACATCGTGGCAGGCGGCAAACGGCTCTTCTTCCGCTCAGGATACAAGGTGGCCATGGATGATCCGCACCGTCTGCTCTGGTACAAACACACCAGGGGCCAGAATGGTATCTTGATCGACAACCAGGGACAACCTTTTGACGTGGAATCGTACGGATACATCGCCAGGTTCCTCGAAGGAAATGCACTCTCTTATGCAGTGGGGGATGCCACGTCGGCCTACAAAAGCGCAACCCAGAACCAGGACGCCGGGTTGAAAAAATTCCGCCGCCACCTGCTCCTGCTCAAACCGGATATCCTGGTCGTGTACGACGAACTCGAAGCCCAAAAGGATGTAAGCTGGTCGTGGCTGATCCACAGTCCGCAACACATCGACATTGACAGCACACGGAATGCGTTCTCCTGTTCCAATGGCATGGTAAATTCCATGACCAATTTCTACACCTCCCAACCGGTGAAATGGTCGATGACCAACATCTTCACTCCTCCGCTGACCAACTGGACGCAGAAAAGGGATGACGAAGGCAACCTGGTCCACTACGAAAATGACCAGTGGCACGTGACCGCCTCAACGGCCGAAAAATCCAAATCCGTTCGTTTTCTCTCCATCTTCCGGATGACTAAAAATGGTCTCCTACCGGGAAAAGCAGAGGATGTCATCGACATCAAAAATGAATACCGTGTCGGAGAGTGGACCATCAAAGCAGAACTCGACACAGCTAAATCTCCGCTTCTGGAGGCTTCCCGGCAGGATCAGCAGGTCTTCTTCACCTCCTCAGCACCGGCATTGTTGCTAAAAGGGAAAAAATACCAAGGAAAAACAGAAGGAAGCTCCAAGCTGGCAGAGATGATCAAAGGCAAACGAGCCTTTTCGGAGGCAAACGACCAATTGCCCGAAGTCACCAGGGAGATTCCTGACAACATAACGCTGGCCAAGCCACTCAAAAAAAACAACAGCAATGAAGAATAACAGATCGCTCGTTCTCGCACTGACGCCCCTGATTTTGCTGGGAGCCGTTCAGACCAACAGTTTCGCCAAGAAGCCGGTCAGGAAACCAAACATCCTCTTTGCCCTGGCCGACGACCAGTCCTATCCCTATGCCTCTGCTTACGGAACCAAGGGAATCAGCACGCCTGCCTTCGACCAGGTAGCCAAATCAGGCATTCTCTTTTCAAGCGCTTTTGTGGCTGCTCCGCAATGCAGCCCCTCCCGCGCAGCGATTCTGACGGGAAAAAACATCTGGCAACTGGAGGAAGCGGGTACCCACGGCAGCTATTTCCCCAAGAAATTTACGGTCTTTACCGATCTGCTGGAGCAGGCGGGTTACGGAGTCGGATACACCGGCAAAGGCTGGGATCCAGGAAACTGGAAGGATGCCGGGAGAAGCCGTAACCCCGCCGGTCCCGAATACAGTGAAAAACTGGTGGAAAACTCCCCGACCACCGGCATCAGCAGCATCGATTACTTCGCCAATTTTGTGGCCTTTTACGAGAAGAAAGCACCCGGCCAGCCCTTCTTCTTCTGGTACGGATCGCACGAACCCCACCGGGTGTACGAGCAAAACTCGGGACTCAGGGCAGGCAAGAAACCACAGGATGCCTATTTGCCTTCGTTCCTTCCGGATGATGCTGTCTCCCGAAACGACATCAATGACTATGCCCTCGAAATTGAATATTTCGACCAGCAGTTAGCCAAAATCCTGGCCTTTTTGAAAGAAAAAGGGGAGTTGGACAATACCCTCGTGGTTGTTACTGCCGACAACGGCATGTCCTTCCCCTCGGCCAAAGCCAACCTTTTTGAGTTCGGCTCGCACGTGCCATTGGCCATCAGCTGGCCGGCTGCCATCCGGCCAGGTCAGAAAAGCGATAAGCTGGTCAGCCTGATTGACCTGGCACCCACCTTTCTGGAACTGGGTGAGGTAAAGGAAAAACCTGAGATGACAGGCACAAGCCTTGGAAATCTGCTCTTGCAGAGAGACCCCGGTACTGGTGACTCCTACATCCTGACAGGAAGGGAGCGGCACACTCACGCGCGACCCGACAACCTGGGTTATCCGGCAAGAGCCATCCGGAACACCCACTATCTTTATGTGCTGAACATGAAATCCGACCGTTGGCCGGCCGGCGATCCCGATGAGGGAGGCGCTTCCAAAAGAGCGCCCGGTCAGGACAAGGGATACTTTGACATCGACGACTCACCAACCAAACAGCTGATGATCAACAACCGGGATAAATGGCCTGCCCTTTTTGCCGAAGGATTTGAGAAACGCGCTGAAGAGCAGCTGTTCGACATTCAGAAAGATGCAGGCTGTACCACCAACCTGGCTGCAGACAGCCGTTACGAGGTTGTCAGGAAAGCCATGAAGGATCAGTTGCTGCAGCTTCTCAAGGAGCAAAAGGATCCACGGGTAACCGGCAATGGTGATATTTTTGAAAGCTACCCTAGATTCGGGGCCATGAAGGCATTTCCGGGGTTCAGTAAAAAAGGAGAATACAATGAAAATTTCAAAAATTCAAAGCAATAAGAACAATCTTTTCGAAAGCAGATGAAGAAACAAATTCTGGTCGCTCTTACGGTCCTTCTTCTTTTCAATGGAACAAAAGCTCAGAAAATAAGTTTGGACGAATTGCCATCTCCAATTCTCTTTCTGGGGAATGACCATGCGGCATATCGTGATCCTGCCGTTTTGTGCTATCATGGAATCTTTTATCTGTTCCTCACCAAAGTGGAAATTGAACCTGACGGGCTCATTTATATGTACGTCGAGGCAACGCAAAGTGCAGATCTGATCCACTGGACACCTCTCAGAAAGCTGACAGCCAAAGATCAAAACCTCAATTTTTCGAGTCCGGGAAATGTCATCCGATTTCAGGATGAATGGTTGCTATGTATTCAAACCTATCCCCGACCGGGCTATACGGTCAGGCAAATGCCCGGATATGGAAACCAGTCGGCTAGGTTGTTTATCCTGCGAAGCAAGGACCTTGAAAACTGGAGCGAACCGGAACTTCTGAAAGTGAAGGGGCCTGAGGTGGCAGTCGCCGATATGGGCAGAATGATCGACCCCTATCTGGTTGAAGACAAGGATGAGCCGGGCAAATACTGGTGCTTATACAAGCAGAACGGTGTAAGCAGGTCGTTCACCCATGATTTTAAAGAATGGACCTACTCCGGACATACCGATTCGGGGGAGAATGTTTGCGTCCTGACCGATCACGAAGAATATCTCCTATTCCATTCCCCTTCCAACGGAATTGGAATCAAAAAATCCAAAGATCTGCAAACATGGAAAGACTGGGGCAACCTCATCACGTTGGGTCAGGCCGGATGGCCTTGGGCCAAAGGCCGGATTTCTGCAGGTGCGGTGATTAAGCTTTCAGAAAATCCTGAAGCAAAGTACCTGATGTTTTTTCACGGTTCGGGTCCTCTCACTGAAACTCAGGGAGATTTTGATAAAAATGCTTCTGTCGGAATTGCCTGGAGCAATGATCTGATCAATTGGAAGTGGCCTGGAATAAATTGAAAAAAAAGGCCCGGATGATTACATCAGGGCCTTTTTTATATTTCAAACGATTAATTAAACAGGTATTTGATACCAAACATCATCTGCCATCTTGAACCAAGACCGGTTGAGTTTTGGTAAGGTTGCGTAAATGGTGTTGTGCCTGTTTGGAAAGGGAATGAGTAGGAAGGCTTTCCATCAGCAGCCAATCCTTCATATTTCAGGAAGTTGGTAAGGGTAGGTATTTTAACTACGCCCCAATCTCTGTTGATAAAGTTTCCGGCATTAATCAAGTCCAATGAGAACTTAACTGTGTGCGCATCTCTGCCAACTTTTAGTTTCAGATCCTGAGTAATGTTTAAATCCAGTTTACTAAAATAAGGAGACACGGCTGCATTTCTCTTGGCGTATTCGCCTCTGTGTGTGTTCAGGTAAGTTGAATTGGAAATAAATGCATCTACCTGAGACCAGATTTGTGTTGCTGTTCTGGTATCAGAAACGCCTGTTGTGCCTGTTCCTAAACCGCCTGAGCCAACTTTTACCAGATTGATATCAGCTGCAGTATTTGGAATAAACATCAGGTCATTGCCACTGTTGCCATCACCGTTCAAGTCACCATTGACAACATAAGAACTTACACCATTGTTTGCCAATTCATAGATCGCTCCGAATGTGGTTGAAAGGTTTTTCCCTTCATTCAACTTATAGGCAAAGTTGGCAATAACCCTATTTGGAAGAAAATAGGATGAATAACCCAAATTAGCAGCATTGGGATCCTGGTTGGAAACGGCAGCTGCACTCCATAATGAAGAAGCTGTTGAACCGCCTTCTGCAGTATTCTTGGATACTGAATGGGTATATGCTATGCCGTAGGATATATTTTCAGTGGTTCTTTGAACTTTGAAGGTTAAAGTGTAAACATAACCCTGATTGGTATTGCTCATTAAAATTGCATTACCAATATTTGGATTTGCCAATGTAGTACCATAGTAGTATTTGTTGGTATTTGCCACTGAAGTTAAGAAACGGGTTCTGGCATCAACACCTGCTAAAGTATACCCATTTGATTCGTTCAAGTTTACATTGGAATAATAAACTGCATTGATATCCTTGGTGTAAGTGTATTCAGCACCAACGAGCCATCCACCGTTTAATTTCTTATCAACCGCCAATGATGATTTCCATGCGGTAGGATATTTGAAATTATTGGAAACTAAAGCAGTGCTGTAAGATGTGTTTGGTGCACCTGCTGTTGGTCTGAAAGCATTTGGATCAACATTAAATGCTTTGTTGGCAACTGTGAATGAACCAAATTGGATACCGTTGTTGGAAGCCTGGTTGGAAATCCAAACGAATGGAGGAGGTCCTGCAAAAATACCTGTACCACCTCTGACCTGTAATGATTTGTCGCCTTTAGGATTCCAGTTGAAACCTAATCTTGGTGAAATAATCACATTGTTCATTGGAGCATCACCAATATTATAGGTTAAGCCATCTTTGAATTTTAATGCATCAAAGTAAGGATTATCCGTCATCGCTTGTTTGTAGAATGTTTCATCAATTCGCAAACCATAGGTCAATGTAAAGTTATTAGTCACCTTCCATTTATCCTGAACGAACTGTGATAGCTCTGTTGAACCGGCATAAGCCCATGGGAATTCTCCGCCAGGTAATGCAGAATATTGCAGGTAATAGGATTTAGCATTTGAAAGTCCGTTTTTAGCTGAATTATAGAAATCAGTCAAACTGTTGAACTGGTAAACACCTTGATATCCAGGCGCAAAAGCATTTTGATATTTCTTCAGTGAGTTTTGAGTACCAATGGTTATTTCATGTGCACCCTTATAATAGGTGAAAATGTCATTCAATTGATAAACTGTGGTATTCAATTTGTTGTTGTAGGTGTACATTTCATAACCAAAAGTGGTATAAATGTTGCCATTGTTCAAAATATCAACCAATGGTAATGTTTCACTGCTAGAATGGGGAGAACGGAAGTCTTTTAATGCCGTAAACCCAATTTGTAATTTGTTTGACATCTTATTGCTAAAACGGGTATTCAACTCAGCGATCAAAATGTTAAAGTTGTTATTAATTACATAACCGCTTCCGAAGAAAGGCATTGAAAAGGTACCCGGCTGTCCGCCTGTTACTTGTCCACTACCTGGTCTTGAAGTAGATGCAAATTGGTCGGCAAAAGATTTCAGGTAATTGTACTTTAATGTAAAAGTGTTTTTAGCATTGATATTCCAATCCAGCTTGGCTGTAATCTTATCAGAATAAGTTTTGAATGTGTAACCCTGAAATGCACCCGGGTCATATCCAAATTTTGATTGTAAGAAATTGGACAAAGCAGTTAAAGTATCAGCATTTGCTTGTGAATAGTTTCCACCTGCAGCGTGAGATGCGTCAGAAGCCTGCATGGAAGTCGCAGGTGCGTCTTGTCTCACACGTTCGGCACTTACAAAGAAGAATAATTTGTTTTCAATAATTGGTCCGCCTAAACTAAATCCTCTGATAGAATAATCAAATGGGGTCTTTACAACGGTTGTTGGTCCAACATTATAACCCAAATAATTTTCATTCCTTGAGTATTGATAAATACTTCCCTTGAAGGTATTTGTACCACTTTTAGTAACTGTATTGATACCTGCTCCGGCAAATCCACCTTGCTTTACATCGTACGGTGATACGTTAACCTGGATTTCTTCGATTGCATCCAATGAAATTGGTTGCGCTGCTGTTTGCCCACCCAAAATAGAAGATAAACCAAAGGAATTATTAAAGTTGGCACCGTCAACTGTCATGTTATTGTATTGGTTGCTTCTGCCTCCAATATTCAAACCATTGGAGGTTGGCTCTAATTTTACAAAATCCTGAATTGAACGGTTAATAGTTGGTAAACGATCAACCTGGGTTCTGGTAATCAACTCCTGTGAACCCATTCTTGAACTATTGAAGTTCTTGTCATTGGTAGACTTAATTACAATTTCTCCCAATAGGGTAGCAGCATCAGTGAGTGAAAAATCCTCCTTGTATACCTGACCCAAATTCAAAAATATGTCACCTCTTGTTTCCGGTTTGTACCCAACAAAAGATGTTGTGATTGTATAGGGTCCGCCAATTTTAACGTTGGGCAAATTGTAACGACCATCTGAACGTGTCGTTGTCATATACTTGGTACCTGTCGGAACGTGTACCGCAGTTACGATCACATTGGGGATCGGAGAATTTTTTTCTGAAATTGTACCTGAAATTTCAGAGGTAGTTTCCTGTGATTTTGCCATTATTGAAAATAATATAAGCACAACCACTAACATCACTCTTTTTAATTTTTCCATACTTCTTTGTTGTTATTATTAATTGTTTCTAAATAATTTGAAAACCCGGGGTGAAAATATTTATTACATGTCAGCAAAAAATCGCAGTTTGTATAGGAAAAATATCATGCAAAAAACCATTGAATCCAGAAATAATGCCCTACAATCATGCAAAAAACTGTGTAATTATACTTAATATAAAAAGAAAGGTTAACAGTTGCTATGATTCTTAATCATTTTTTAACATCTCAGAAATATCTTTGTAACACTAAAAATTCCGCCCTCCATTTTTGAATAAAAATGGAGGGCGGAATTGGCTTGAGCCATTTTTTAACAAAAAACCGTTACTGAACCGTGTTTTTAATTATCCCGTGGTGCGCCATCAGAATATATTTGAATGACTTAAGATCTGGAATCGTCTTGATTGACTCTATCTGTTGTGTTGTATTCATATTGAAATTTTCAATAAAGTGCGCTGCCTTGCCATCGACAACAACAAGATTGTCTCCTGTAAGCAGATACTCATTATTGATGACAAAACACACAGAACCCGGCGTGTGGCCCGGGGTATGGATGATCCTGATTGTTAATCCATCAATGGTGAGCGTATCGGTGCTGTTGAAAAGCTGATAAGGACCATATTTCCATTTCGTCTTAAAAGGGCCCATTTTAGCGGTTTGACCATTGATCATCTGCTCCTCATCCTTGTGCATGTAGATCCCCGGATTCGTAAAAAGGCCAATAGACCCAATATGATCACCGTCCGTGTGAGTGAGAAGAATGGAGGTAATCTTTTCAGGATCTATCCCAATTTTTTTGAGTTCTGAGTGAAAATTTTCAGCCCCGAATCCTGCATCCACCATCAGATAGCTCTGTTTTCCCTTAAAAATATAGGCGTTGACGAACCTGTCCTTTACGACAAAGACTGAATCATTGATAGCACCGGTTTCTGCCGGCGTCATTTTTCGGGTCAACAACAGGAAGTTGATGGCAAATACCGAAGCGGCAATAACTACCAGGCCAAGGAGAATTCCAATTCCCCAAAGTGTCCGTTTCAGCAATTTATTCATGATATTGATTATTAATATTTAACATTCAATTAATTTCAATTCCCCTGAGAGTCCTTCTCTATTCCTACTGTCCGTCCGATCCCAGCAAACAGGCTACCAGTATTTCGCCACTATGTGGCTGAAGCCCGCAGTCGTACAAATCCCTTCTCATTTTCACATCTTCGTTTTTCAAACTCTCCCGGATCGCCTCGCCTCGTCAAGAACGACCGCTTATAGGTCTTATTTAAAGTTCACCTCAATGACCATAATCTCAGACTTCCCGGTTGTGCGAACAGGAGGACCCCAAAGACGAATTCCGCTAGTCACGAAAAAATTGGTGTTCCCGATTTTCTCGTAACCCCAGGTCAGGTGGTACATACCCTTCAAAATCAGATTTACAGGAAATAGTTGACCGTTGTGGGTATGACCCGACAACTGAATATCCACGGGAGTTTTGCTAACCTCTTCCATTTCTGTTGGCCGATGGTCAACCAGAATCACCGGCAGTGAATCGTTGACGGACTTCATCAGTTCACCAATGCTTTTCCGTTGGGCGAAATGGCTGTCGAATCTCCCAAGAAGATTAAATGATCTGCTGAACACGAGGTTTGAATCACAAAGTACCTGCATCCCGGCCCTGTCAAAAAATTGTCCTTTGTCCTGTCTCCCATAAAATTCGTGATTTCCAAAAACCGCATAAACACCATACTTTGCATGGATGGTTCTGAGGATCTCTTCAAACCTGAGCATGCTTGCATCCTCCCGGCCACCTTCTACAATATCTCCGCCAAAAATCATCAGATCCGGCTGGATCATCTCTATTTGTCTGGTAAATCTTTCAACATATTGAATATCAACACTCCTTTTCAGATGAAAATCAGCAACAAACGCGATTTTTAAATGGTCAAGTTTGGATGCTTTACGAGGCACATCAATGTGGTATTCGGAAGTTCGGATCGTATGGAAGTTGATTATTCCGCCCGTCACAATAAGGACCGGCAAAAGCAAAACGGCTAAAAGGCAGGCCCTTTTAAATCCGGCATTTTTGATCCTTTCGAAAGGTACAAAAGCAGTGAATCGATTAACAAGGAGCAATGCATCGAACAATAGCAAGGACATGAATAAGTAAAGAAAATAGGGCAAAAGGTAATTTGCGGCAACCCCAATATAACCCCAGTTGTGGTTGGAGTTGAGACTGACAACCGGGAAGATTAATGCGATCATCAAATAAACGATCGCATAATAAAACCGGTTTTCCCTGCTGATAAACAGTTTCCCCAGACGAAGGAAAATATAGATATTTGGAAGTAAATAAGCCAGTGCAATGAAGGTGTGGAACATATTGTCCGGATTCAGGATTTGTACAGGAAAGATACCGGAAATTTAAATATTTTTATTCAAAATTAATCTCATCTTCCTATGTTAAAAAAAATCGGGATGGTCTCATTGATTCTCCTCTTCTCAACAGGAGTGCTGACCGCCAAAGAAAAAGCCGTAACGCTGAAAAAATTTAAACAGACGGATATTGGAAACCCTTTGGTTCCGGGTTCATCTGCCATACAAGAAAATGGTATTCAAATCATTGCCGGGGGAGCTGATGTATGGGGAGTCAAAGACCAGTTTCATTTTTCCTGGTTCGAACAATCCGGCGATTTCGACCTCGTTGCCCGCATCGAAAGTCTTACTTCCCCTCACATGTATACCAAGGCAGGATTGATGGCGCGTGAAGAACTCACAGACAACAGCCGTCACATCTTTTTTCAGGTTTTTCCCGACAACAAACCACGAAACAAAAACAATGGCGGTTTTGAATTTCAGTATCGGGCAATCAAGGCTGGTGAAATGAAAGCCATTTATCCCGGCAGTTCTGTTGGAGCGCCCGAGTTTCCTGTAAACTATCCGAATGCCTGGATTCGGTTGAAACGCTCGGGAGATGAATTTTCGGGATACTGCAGCGCGGATGGAAAAACCTGGAAGGTATATACCAATTTTACCCTCGCCCTTTCCAAAAAGATTTATCTTGGTCTGGCTGTGACCTCGCACAATCCGAAGGAGGCAGCCAAAGCTGTTTTTAAGTCAATTTCGATGATCAAATAACGTTGGGAACTCTTTTGAATAACTAAACCATGAACAAAGCCAATCTATTCTCCGCACTGAGCTTATGCTCATTTGGAATATTGCCTTCCTGTCACAGCCAATCACCTCCAACGCAAAAACCCAATATCATCTATATCCTGGCCGACGACCTGGGTTACGGCGACCTGAGCTGCTACGGACAAAAACATTTTCAAACACCCAACATCGACAGGATGGCCCGTGATGGCATGCGCTTCACACAGCATTATGCCGGATGTACCGTTTGCGCCCCGTCGCGTTCATCGTTGATGACGGGTCTGACTTCGGGTCACACTCCGGTACGCGGAAACCTTGAGGTTACAGAAGAAGGACAATGGCCGCTGCCTGCCAATACGCTCACTATCCCAAAACTGCTGAAAGAAGCCGGTTATGTTACAGGAGCATTCGGGAAGTGGGGACTGGGATTTCCCGGATCGGAAGGTGATCCGAACAAACAGGGCTTCGATGAATTTTACGGATTCAATTGTCAGCGTATGGCCCATAATTACTACCCTGATCATCTCTGGGACAACCAGAAAATTGAAATTCTCGAGGGGAACAGCGGAGATAAATCCGAACAATATGCTCCTGAACTGATCCACCGGAGGGCGCTTCAATTCATGGAGAAAAACAAGGATAAGCCGTTCTTTCTCTATTATCCGACAACCATTCCCCATGCAGAACTGAAGGTACCAAAGGAATACCTCGAAAAATTCCGCGGGAAATTCTTACCGGAAAATAAATTCGCAGGAACAGACTTTGGTGGCAAGAATTTCAGAAAGGGACCCTATGGCACCCAACCGGAAACACACGCGGCATTTGCCGCCATGGTTACCCTGCTTGATGAAAAGGTTGGAGAAATTTTTTCCAAATTAAAAGAGCTGGGCCTCGACAAGAATACCATGGTGGTGTTCTCTTCCGACAACGGTCCTCACAAGGAAGGAGGGGCTGATCCCGACTACTTCGACAGCAATGGTCCGTTAAAGGGATACAAAAGAGATCTTTACGAAGGCGGAATCCGGGAACCGATGATTGTCTGGTGGCCTGAAAAAATCAAAAAAGGATCGACCTCCGACCATATTTCGGCATTTTGGGATGTAATGCCTACCCTTGCCGAAATAGCTGGAGCAAAATCTCCCGGAAATACCGACGGAATTTCATTCCTTCCTGCCCTGTTGGGACAAGCAGGTCAGAAAACCCATGAATCGCTTTACTGGGAATTTCATGAGTTGGATGGCAGGCAGGCCGTGCGAAAGGGAAACTGGAAACTGGTGAGGTACCAGGTACTTATTCCTGCCAGGATCACCACCGAATTGTACGACTTAAGTACAGACCTTGGCGAGGAAAATAATGTGGTGAACCAGCATCCTGAAGTGGTTACGGAATTGCTTAAGGTGATGGCACAGTCCAGAATTCCTTCTGAAGCATTTCAATTTCAAATTACTCCGCACTGAAAAATCCTCTCCCAACTTCGCGGTAGAGTCTCATCTCATCACGTGCCTTGTGTGAAGATTTCAGGTCCTTCGACTTAAGAATTCCTATTGTACTACCTTTATGTAATGAACTTATGATCATGTGTTCTTTTTCCTTTGCGGACTTTGCGCGACACTTTTAGCGGATTGCCCTAAACACGGGAATTAGAATCTTGAATTTATATCTTCTTATTAATTAGCTACTTAAAACAATCAAAAATGGTTATCCGTTGCCTGACCTATTTATCCTTTTTTCTGTTAATCGCCTGTACCGGCAAACCCGGCAACAAGACACAAACTGCAGCCGAAAAAGGTATTCCTGCTGACAAAAGACCGACCGCTCAACCCCTATCTCAACGAGAAATGGTTTTTTTTCAGGGAGGTACCTTTACCATGGGAACATCCAACGGCCCTGAACTTGAACGACCTGCCCATCAGGTGGACGTAAAATCATTCAAAATCGACAAATCTCCGGTTACCGTGGCCGATTTCAGGAAATTTATCGAAGCCACAGGGTATCGGACTGATGCTGAAAAATTTGGTGATTCCGGGGTCTTCGATTTCACCAAACCGGCATGGACGCTGCAACCAGGAGCTTACTGGCAATTTCCGCTCGGAAAAAATGCCGCAAAAGCGGAGGATAACCATCCGGTAACTCAGGTAAGCTGGTACGATGCCTCAGCCTATGCCATGTGGGAAGGCAAACGGCTTCCCACGGAAGCAGAATGGGAGTATGCTGCAAAATGCGGAGGAAAAACCCACTTTCGTTTTAGCTGGGGAGACACTCCTGTTGCAGATGGAAAATACATGGCGAACGTTTGGCAGGGGAATGACCTGAATGCCAAACAGGGAGAGGATGGCTTTGTATTAACTTCTCCGGTAGGATTTTTCGGTCAGACTTCGTGCGGACTGACAGATATGGGTGGGAACGTGTGGAACTGGTGTGCTGATGTTTACAAGCCATATCCCGGAAATCTTTCACCTTTTCAGGACAATCCGGAACTCAAAGTGATCAGGGGTGGTTCCTTCTTCTATGATGAAAAAGGAGAGAACAGTTTCACAACTTCAGGAAGAGGATCCAATACCCAGGAAACCTCACTTTTCAATACCGGATTCAGGTGCGCTGCGGATGCAACTGTTTCTGGGAATCAGGCCAAATGATATTCTCAGTGAAGGTGCTAATACCGCAAATTTCTTTCCAAAACTGGCAATCAAGTGGCAGGATCAAATATGGAAAGAAAGATCAAATTTTCACTTGCTTTTTTGGCAAGTCTATGTCAATTGGTTAACTTCGACGTCACGTATTAACGAATTTTATTTTCACTCATTACTGGTAAAAAAATTACATCATGAAGCGCAACATTTTTCTGACAATCACATTTTTTGCAGCGATGTTAATTGCTGCTCCTGCCTTTTCACAAGGGCTAAACCAATTGACTAAAAAAGAGAAAAAAGAGGGTTGGACCTTATTGTTCAATGGCAAAAATTTTGACGGCTGGAGACAGTGCAACGGAACCGCAATGCCAACTAACTGGGTACTAGAAGACAATGCGATGAAAGTTTTTACTGCTCCCGATAAAAAACCCGGACAAGGTTCCAATGGAGATATTCTTGTTCCAGGCAAAAAGTACAAGGATTTTGAACTGTCCATCGACTGGAAAGCCAGCAAAATGGCTAACTCAGGTATTTTTTACTACGTCAGGGAAGTTCCGGGCCAGCCAATTTATTATGCTGCTCCTGAAGTTCAGGTACTCGATAACGTAGATGCCACCGACAACAAATTAGCCAACCACCTTGCCGGTTCATTGTACGATTTACTGCCATGTGATCCCAAAACCGTGCATCCTGCAGGTGAGTGGAACACATGCGTGGTGAAGGTCAAAAATGGCGTAGCTGTTCATTTAATGAATGGTGTTGAGGTGTGCAAATACACACTTTGGACTCCTGAATGGGATGCGATGGTCGCCAAAAGCAAATTCAAAAGTTTCCAGGGCTGGACTGAAGGCATTGCAAAAGAAGGATACATCGGTCTTCAGGATCATGGTTATCCTGTTTGGTTTCGAAACATCAAAATTCGTGAATTATAGTCAGAATCATTTCCTGACAATTTCATGTTGGGAGGAGCTGTAAAGCTGCTCTTAACCAAAAAGGTCACAAAGGAAGCGCAAAGGACAAAAATATATCCGAATGGTTAAATGCCATTTGTGACCTTTGTGGTTTGCCTTTGTGACCTTCGTCGTTTAATCATTTCCCTCAGGCAACGATTTCATTTTTCACCTGCAATTCAATCAATCTACTTCACAAAACAATTTCCTGCCAAAAGCTAATAGCTAAAAACACTAACTCCTGATCATGAAAAAATCCTATATCCTGATTCTGCTCTTTCTATTTGCTGTTGCTACGCTTGTGTTCGATCTGGTCAGCATTTACAGAAACAAATCCTATACCATGAGGGAGACGTTGAACCTTCCGGCCATGCAGGACCAGATTTATGCTGATTTGGTTGCCGGAAAGCAGGATATCAACTGGCAAGGTCTGGATGGAACACTCCAATTCATTGACTTGCAATACGACTGTTCAGATTTCAAATTGGTAGGACTGGTCAGGATTCTGTATGAATTCGGAGACAGAATTCCTTCTGACGTGAAAATAAAAATTGAAAAATCCATTCTTAATTTTCGCTACTGGTGGGATGAACCCGGAGGAAACTCCATGTGTTACTGGAGCGAGAACCATCAGATACTGTTTGCCTCTGCAGAATATCTGATCGGACTTAAATATCCGGAAACCCTCTTTCCCAAAAGCGGTCTGACGGGCAAGGAGCATAGCCTCAAGGCAAGAAAAAGAATTCTCGACTGGATGGAGATGCGGTGGAAATACGGATTCACCGAATTCTTCTCGAATGTCTATTACACGGAAGATATTGGCGGAATGATCAACCTGATCAATTATGCATCCGATGAGGAGATGGTCAAAAAAATGGAGATCGTGATGGATCTGCTGATGGCTGATGTGGCCTCCCAGAACATCAATACCATGTTTGTTTCGGCCAGTGGCAGGGCATACGAGCACAGCCGCAAGGGCGGATCACATACTACGCTTGGCGGGATAACGGATTATTACTGGGGCAGCGGGGAAAAAATGGGTCCGGGAATGGCACAGGGTCTGGTGACATCTGCCAAATATTTTCTTCCACCGGTCATCGCTGAGATCGGTAAAGACACCGGCAAAGTAGTGATTAGACAATGCAGCGGACTTGATCTTTCTGAATTGAAAACAGAAGGATATTTTGGCACAGATACCAGAAGCATGATGATGCAACTGGGAATGGAGGCATTCACCAACCCTGAAATAATCAGGAATACCCTCTCCTTTGTCAGGTCCAACAACATGTTCACCAACGGATTCATCTCAGAGCTGAAGGTGATGGATATCAGTCTGCTCAGCTGGTTGCACCTTGAACCTGCCGTTGCTCGTTTCATTCAACCGCCGTCGGATGGAGTAGCTATCCAAAAAGGGAATACCTACACCTACAAAACCAGGGATTACTCGGTTTATTCAGCACAAAACTATCATCCCGGAACCTACGGTGACCAGCAGCATGTGGCCGGGATGAACATCAGCAATGCCTTCAGTGTTTTCCATACCCATCCTGCACTGGAAGAGGATGTGAAAAGCCAGTCGCCCAACTACTGGGTCGGGTATGGTCGCCTGCCCGATGTGGGCCAGGATCACAATGTCTCCCTTGCCATCTATCAAATCCCCGCTAAAAAGGGTATGATGGAACAGTCCTTGCTCAATTATACCCATGCGTATTTCCCAACAGAACAATTTGATACCGTCTGTATTGAAAATAACTATGCCTTGGGCAAAAAAGGCAAAACCTATTGCGCCCTGATAGCTACGAATCCGTTGGCACTCAGAAAAAACACTACCGACAATCTGATTCAAAACGGCAAGAAAACCTTCTGGATCATGGAGGCTGGTTCGGAAGAGGAAGATCAATCCTTCGGGAAATTCCGCGACAGGATTCTGAACAACCAATGCGCGTTCGATACCATCAAGCTTGAACTAACCTACCAGTCCCGCGGAAACAAATACCTGCTGAAGTACAACAACGATTTCCAGGTGAACGATAAGTCCATCAGCCGGGATTATGATCGTTTTGATTCTCCCTATTGCAAAGCGGCCAGAAAAGCAACTGCAATCACTTTTGAACTGAACGGAAAATCCCTGTACCTCGACTTTGACAAGATGATCCGGAAGTTCTGATCCCTGCCAAATAATAGACTGTCGAGACGAAAATAAAACTGTTTCTGATAGCTGGGAATTGAATGAATAATTTGCATTCAATTCCGCATGTTATCAGTATAGGCATTATCCCATTGGATCAAGGCTAAAGGACTCATTTTTTGAGAATCTCCAACACAAATATTTGCAATATTCAAAAAATAACAGTTACTTTGTTCGGCATTTCACGAACTACGAACTATGTACGGCACAATCATTTCAAAAGAACAGCAAAAAGCCGCCCGCTACGCGAAGGCCATGGGGCATCCTATACGCATGTATGTGCTGGAATTGTTATCCAGGCAAACATGTTGCTACAGTGGCGATTTAAGCGAGGAGCTTCCCATTGTCAAATCCACACTTTCACAGCATCTGAAGGAATTAAAGAATGCCGGATTGATCCAGGGGGAGATTGAAGCACCAAGAATCAAATACTGTCTGAACAAAGAAAACTGGAAAGAAGCACAGGATTTATTCAGGAAATACTTAAAGTTGGATCCTCAATAATTTCAGGATAATCAATTATTTACGAATTTCAAATTCATCTTATGGAAATAAAAATTTTAGGTACTGGGTGCACCAAATGCAAGACACTTGAAAATTTGACGCGTGAAGCAATCGCACAAACCGGGATGAAGGCTACTGTTACCAAGGTGGAAGACATTGTTGAAATAATGAAGTTTGGTGTGATGACAACTCCTGCATTGGTGGTGAATGAAAAAGTGGTCATCAAGGGAAGAGTGCCATCACTGGATGAAATAAAACAAATTATTACCGGATAAAACTTCTGCCATGAAAAATGTAATTCTCTTAAGTTTTGCTCTGATTTTAATCATGAGCCATGTATCATCGAATGGTCAAACTGCCGTAAAAGGTACACAAGGTTTAAAAACTGCTAAAATTGAAGCCTATTACTTTCACAACACATCTCGTTGTGTGACGTGCAAGGCTGTTGAGGCAGAAGCAAAAGCCGATCTGGAAAACCTTTATGGAGGCCAGGTTGTTTTCAAGGCAATCAATCTGGAAGATGAAGCGAACAAAACAATTGTTGACAAACTGGAAATCTCAGGCCAAACGCTTCTGATTGTCAAAGGGGAAAAGAAAATAAATCTCACCAATGAAGGATTTTTGTACGCCCGCACCAATCCGGCCAAATTCAAATCGATCATCAAGGAAAAAGTTGACAAGCTATAAGATGAATCGTTTATGGATTTTCTGACCAATCTGCTGGAAAACAGCTCTTTACCATGGCTTTCAGCTTTAGTGCTTGGTTTAATGACGGCCATCAGCCCTTGTCCTTTGGCCACCAATATTACAGCGGTAGGCTTCATCAGCAAGGATATTGAGAATCGTAAAAAGGTTTTCATGAATGGTGTGCTTTATACCTTGGGTCGCGCCATTTCGTATACGGCTATCGCATTAATTATCTACTTCGGAGCAGATCAGTTTAAATTTTCAGGATACTTTCAGCGTTACGGAGAAAAAATTTTAGGTCCCTTGCTGGTGATCATCGGATTGTTGATGCTCGATGTCATCAAAATTAAATTTCCAGGGATAAGCAGGCTGACTTCCAAAATGGAGACAAAGACCAAATGGGGATCTCTCGATGCCGTTTTGCTGGGTATGGTATTTGCTTTGGCATTCTGCCCTTACAGCGGAGTCTTGTTTTTCGGCATGCTTATACCATTGACCATTTCAAGTACTTCAGGCCTTTATTTACCCGTCGTTTTTGCCATAGCCACAGGTATTCCGGTCATTATTTTTGCCTGGTTACTGGCCTTTTCGGTGGGCTCCCTGGGAAGCGCTTACAACAAGGTGAAGAAATTTGAAATTTGGTTCCGCCGGTTCATCGCCATCTTGTTCATCCTTGTAGGTGTGTATTATTTTTTCAGGGTCTATCTGTAATTTATTATCCTTCTATCTGGTTTTTATCGAATGATTAAGAGTAAAAGAGGAATTGAGAAGAATCTTTGGTTGGCGGTATTGTTACTGCCTGTCTGGTATTTAATTTACCACAACCTTCAACCAATGGCCGATTGGCTGGTGGGCAAGGCTTTTGTCATGGATAGTCCATCACGCCTGTCTGCGTCGATCCGATTTTTTATTTTTGAATTTCCCAAAGTACTCTTACTCCTAATCCTGATCATCTTTTTTGTGGGAATAATCCGATCCTATTTTTCGGCCGAACGAACAAGGAAAATTCTGGAAGGAAAATCAACATTTGCAGGAAATATATTGGCATCCCTTTTGGGAATTGTAACTCCTTTCTGTTCATGTTCGGCGATACCCTTGTTTTTGGGATTTGTTGAATCCGGCGTTCCTCTGGGTGTAACATTTTCATTTTTGATTGCTGCTCCAATGATCAATGAAGTAGCTGTCATTCTGTTATTTGGGATGTTTGGGTGGAAGGTAGCGTTGATTTATGTGCTCACCGGTTTGGTCATTGCCATAACCGCAGGGTGGGTGATCGGAAAACTGAAACTTGAGCACTGGGTTCAGGATTGGGTATATCAAACCAAAATCGGCAATTCAGAAGAAGGCGATGAAAAACTAAGACTGGCTGATCGTATTCATTTTGGATACAATGCCGTCAGGGAGATCGTGGGTAAAGTCTGGATTTACGTGGCCCTGGGTATAGCCGTTGGGGCAGGAGCCCATGGCTTTGTTCCGGAAGATTTTATGGCCGCGATCATGGGTAAATCAGTTTGGTACAGTGTTCCATTATCGGTTCTTATCGGTGTTCCATTGTATTCCAATGCCGCAGGTATCATACCCATCGTATCTGTGCTGATTGAAAAAGGGGCCTCACTTGGTACTTCACTTGCATTTATGATGGCGGTCATCGGTCTGTCATTGCCCGAGATGATTATCCTGAAGAAGGTGCTCAAGCTCCCGCTGATTTTCACTTTCGTTGGTATCGTAACCACGGGAATATTGATCGTAGGTTATTTGTTTAATGCCATCTTTTAAAAGGGAAAAGATTATTTGCCCCCTCCTTCCTGGTAAATATCCCAAACAATTAAGAAGTCAATGACATTTGATAAAAAAATATTTTATCATTGTAACTCATTTTCCTGACAATTCGATTCATTACCATGAAATGAGCATAATTGGAAATCACCTGTAGAGATGATTCTTGCCCTTGCGAATTTCATTTGGCCGAAAAAAACAAATTATATAAAAATGAAATTCATTCTGGCATTCGCTTTTGTTCTCACTTTGGTGAGCTCCTCCTTTGCAACCGGCTTTCCCCGGCAGGGAAATGAACCGAAAATCCAGATAATACCCAATCCTTCGGAAACGGGCAAAAAGATTGCGACCAATGTGGCCGGACGCCGGTTTGGCTGGCGTTACCAGAAAGTCTGTACCTACTATGGTTGTCTGATGCTGGCAGATGCAACCGGCGAGAACAGCGTGAAAGAGGAGATGATCAAAGGTTATTCCTCCTTCCTGATGGGGAAGAAGAAACCGCATTCGGGCCATGTGGACTACAACGTTTTCGGCATCTGGCCATTCGAATTGTACAGGCAAACCGGCCAGGAAAAATACCTGGAAATACCAAAAAAACTTGCTGACAATGAATTCAAGACCCTTCAGGAGGATGGACTTACAACGCTTTCGCGGTTTTGGGTCGACGATATGTACATGGTTGGATCCCTGCAGATACAGGCCTACAAATCGCTGAAAGATACGGTTTACCTGAACCGTGCAGCACGGCAACTCGTCGTCTATTGTGAGAAGCTTCAACGGGAAAACGGGCTTTTCTTTCACCGGAAGGATGCTCCTTTCTTCTGGGGTCGCGGCAATGGCTGGGCTGCTGCCTCCATGACCGAAGTGCTCGTTAACCTTCCGGCCGACAACAAATACCATCCTGCATTGTTGAGCGCCTACCGCAAAATGATGAAGACTCTGCTCAGCTTTCAGGGAGAAGATGGCATGTGGCACCAGTTACTGGATGACCCTCAAAGTTATCCCGAATCATCCTGTACCGGGATGTTTATCTATGCCATGGCCACAGGTGTGGAAAATGGATGGCTTCCGGCCAACGAGTATCTTGAAAAAACAGTGAAGGGATGGACGGCCCTGGCAGGGTATGTCAACGAAAAGGGAGAGGTAAGGAATGTTTGCGTAGGCACCAATGCAAAAAACAGCAAAAAACATTATCTCACGAGACCTAAAAGCACAGGCAATTTCCACGGGCAGGCTGCGGTCCTATGGGCAGCAACAGCCATGACCAGACTGGCGGCAGGCAAATAATCCTTCCAAAGATTACTGAAGCGTTCAATCTTTACGGCCTAAATCACTTCTCTGAGAGTTTTGCGTTCTGTGAGAGACCCATAGTATGTATTCACGAAAAATTTTGCGGTAAATTCTTCATAAAAATCAAAAATCCAAACGGTTGATTACCGACGAATTAATATTAAAGCTATTTTTGAAATTCATTTGAGGGATTGCTACTTACTACTACGTCTATTTCATGGGAAAAGCTGAAACAGTTTCGCTGCTTATGAATATCTTCGTTCCTGTTGCACCTTTTAACGGTGAAGTTCGGTGAAATTTCGAATTCGACTCTCCCTTCGATTCCTCTTTGAGACACAAAAATTGATAAACTAGTTTTAAATCAGAATGAAACTGAGTAACGCATTCAAAGGAACGAGATTGAAATACCTTTTGGTCGGATCAGGAATCCTTATCTGTTCCCTCTTTTTATGGTCGCTGGACAAAGTGTCAGAATATACTTCCAGCGATAAATATTGTGTCTCGTGTCACATCCATCCCATACAGGATCAAAACTGGAGATTATCGGAACATTACAACAACAAGTCGGGCTTTGTCACCCACTGTGTTGATTGTCATCTTCCGCCAAAAGGTCATGGCTATTTGCCTGCAAAAGCCTTCCACGGAATGAAGGATATTTACGGGAAACTTTTCAAGGACAGTGCTTCCTTCGACTGGGAAGCCAAAAAATCCCTGGAAAATGCCAAAAAGTACGTTTATGAAGAGTCTTGTATCAAATGCCACCAGAATCTTTTCCCGGTAACACTTTCTGTGAATGGTAGCAACGCGCATCTGCAATATGTCAACAGCAAGGAGGTGCCTAAACCAAACTGCATCAATTGCCACCTCAATGTCGGCCATTACGATAAAAACAACCTACATGCCCACAACACCAATTTTGGTGTAACAGAAACGCTCGCAAAAGAACTTTTCACGGAACCTGCCAAAGTGCAGAAGTTTGAAAATTTCGCAGAAAAAGTACCCGGAACAACGCTGACTTTTGAAATGTTAGCGATCCCGGAAGGGTCTTTTGAGATGGGAAGTCCTGAAAAGGAAGAACTCCGGAAACCGGATGAAGGACCTGTCAGAAAAGTTCAACTCTCCAAATTTTGGATGGGCAAGGCCGAAGTAAGCTGGGATGAATACCTCGAGTTCTTCAAGGCAACAGCTTCTCAGGGCCGGAAGGAGCAAGTCGCCACCCAGCCGGTTACAGACGCGATCACAGGACCAACTCCTCCATGGGGTGCTCCCGACCAGGGTTGGGGAAAAGGTACCCGACCGGCCATTACCATGTCTTGGAAAGCAGCAAGCACCTATTGTATGTGGCTGAGTAAAAAGACCGGAAAAAAATACCGGTTACCCACTGAAGCCGAATGGGAATACGCTTGCCGGGGAGGTTCAACAGATCCCTATTTTTTCTCCGGAAGTCCGAAAACATTTAGCTCCACCGGATTATTACATAAAATATTTGGGGCAGACACCACCGTGATCAACTCTTATGTTATTTTCAAGGGGAACAGCCAGTCGAGGACAAAATCGCCAGAATCTGTTCGCTCCAATCCGTTCGGATTGAAAAATATGCTGGGAAATGTGGCGGAGTTCTGTATGGACTTTTATGATCCCAATGCCTACAAAACCAGCCAGGGCATAACGATCAGCAATCCGGCAGGCCCTGATAACGGACAGGAACATGTCATCCGGGGAGGTTCATTCAAGAGCGACGCCAAGGATGTAAGAAGCGCGGCAAGGGATTTCACCAAAACCAAAGCGTGGCTGATGACGGATCCCCAGATGCCCAAGAGCGTGTGGTGGTATTCAGACAGCAATGATGTAGGATTCAGGATTGTATGTGAAGCAGACTCAACGGTAGTTGGTCAGTAAAGAAATATAGCCATGGAAAACAGGAAAAACATTGACAGAAGAAAATTTTTAGGCGCAGGTGTTCTGGCAGGTGCCACGGTAATCGGGGCAGGTGCACTCATCTCTTCCTGCAAAAAAGAGGCAACCAATGCCTCTCTCGGACTTCCTCCTATCCTGAAGGGAGCGCCTAAAGGCAGAAAACTCCGCGCAGGACTGGTAGGGGCAGGCAACCGCGGAACGGGTGCGGCCATCAATTTTATCAGTGCTGGTCCTGACCTCGAAATCATCGCGGTATGCGACGTATTTCAGGACAAGATTGATGCTTTCCGCGACAGGTTCAAATCTTTCAATCTGGACATTCCCGAAAAAAATTGCTTTGCCGGTTTCGACGGTTACAAAAAAATGATGGCCATTGAGGATTTAGATGTCGTGCTCCTTGCAACCCCACCCCGCTTCAGACCAGATCATTTTCTGGAAGCCATTCAGAACAAGAAGCACGTCTTCATGGAAAAACCGGTCGCGGTCGACCCCGTCGGCATCCGCTCACTCATCGCTACCGGGAAGAAGGCCGAAGCCCTTGGTCTTTGTGTTGTTACGGGTACCCAACGCCGCCACCAGGAAGATTACATCGAAACCTACAAGCGCGTGCAGACAGGTGCCATCGGACGGCTCACTTCTGCCAAGGCATTCTGGAACCAGGATCACGTCTGGTTTCGTACCCGCGAAGAAGGATGGGACGACATGACCTACATGGTACGCAACTGGAACAATTTTTGCTGGCTTTGCGGCGACCACATACTCGACACCCACATTCACAACATCGATGTCATCAATTGGTTCATGGGTAGAACTCCTGTCAGCGCCATCGGGAACGGAGGTCGCCACCGTCGTGTCACAGGCGACCAGTACGACTTTTTCAACATCGATTTCGATTATGGAAACGGTGTCAGCTCTCACAGCTACTGCCGCGAAATCGACAGTTGCACCAACAGAACCGGAGAGATGGTGATGGGCACCGAAGGCTACACCAACTGCATCAACACCATCTGGGACCTCAACGGAAATGTGAAATGGCAATTCGAATATCCCAAGGATGAAAACGGAAACGCGATGAACCAGCTCAAAATCCCTGCTTATGTACAGGAACATATGCACCTCGTCCATGCCATCCGCAAGGGGGAATATGTGAACCAGGCAGAGCAGACAGCCCTCTCGACCCTTACCGCCATTATGGGCAGGACAGCTGCCTATACAGGACAAATGGTCACCTGGGAGGAAATCATGAAATCCGACATGCAACTGGGACCCAAAGAGCTGAAATTTGGTCCGGTGGACATGAAATTTGAGGTTCCGGTACCTGGAACACCACCGAATGTTTAGTAGTCGTCTGAATCAGGATTTTCAGGATTTAAGAATTAACAGAATTACTATTGAATTATTATATTCAAAAATATTTCAAACAAAGCAATCACAGCTTCCAAAACCCTTTGACCCCTTCGAAAAGCTCGGGGACCGGAGTCGCTATTAATCAAATAAATGACCCTTCGACAGGCATAGGGAGCCAAATCGAAAATTCAAAATTCATATCAACCATTCTAAATAAGAACTTTATGACTAACAATTCAAACAGAAGAGCTTTTTTGAAGAATTCGGCTGTTGCCTCCGTGGGAACCCTGATTCTTCCACAAATCATCCCCTCCACTGCTTTGGGTATGGGAGGCAAACTGGCTCCCAGCAGCCGGCTTGTGATGGGTGCCATCGGTACCGGATCCCAGGGCAAAAGCAACATGCGCGACTTCCTTAAATTGAACAAGGAGGTTCAGTTTGTGGCACTCTGTGATGTAGATGCCAACAATTTGCAAAAAGCAAAGGAAATGGCGGATGGCGCTTATGCCAACAATGATTGCAGGGTGTACAGTGACTACCGTGAATTTTTGGAAAAGGAAAAACTCGATGCAGTTTGTATTGCCTTGCCAGACCATTGGCATGGAATCATCTATACCGCTGCAGTTGAGAAAAAGTTGAACGTATACGGAGAGAAGCCAATCTGCCGCACCATCCGTGATGGCCAGACCATCGTGAAGGCAGTTCAAAAAAATAATGTCACCTGGCAAACAGGAAGCTGGCAAAGGTCCAGACCCAATTTCCACAGGGGTTGTGAACTGGTCATCAATGGCCGGATCGGAAAAATCAAATCCATCGAAGTGGGCCTCCCCAACGGCAACAGGGGAATCGGCACCCCACCCATCCAGGATGTTCCCAAGGAACTCAACTGGGACATGTGGCTCGGACCCGCTCCAAAAGTAGCCTACCGCGGTGTCAGTCACTGGAACTGGCGGTGGATCCTCGATTATTCCGGCGGACAGCTCACCGACTGGGCAGGTCACCACATCGACATTGCCAACTGGGGAGCCGGACTCGAGCACACCGGACCTGTCGAAATTTCGGGCGAAGGGGTTTATCCGAGAGAAGGAATCTACAACGTTCCGGTTGAATATGATTTTCTCTGCAAATATGCCAATGGAATTGAGATGCGCGTATGCAACGAAGCACGACTCGAAAAAGGCTCAGGTACCACCTGGTATGGAGACAAAGGCTGGATCCATGTGAACCGCGGAGACACCCTGATTGCATCGGATCCTAAAATCCTTGAAGAAGTGATTGGCGAGAAGGAAATTCACCTGATCAAGAGTGACAACCACTGGCAAAATTTCGTCGATTGTGTCCGTTCGAAAGAGAAAACCATCGCGCCGATCGAAGTATCTTACCGGGCCATTTCAGTTGCACTACTGGGAGAGATCGCCATGCAAACCGGACAAAAGATTCAGTGGGATCCTGAAAAGGAAGAGATCATCGGCAATCCGATGGCCTCCCGACTGCTCGATCGTCCTTATCGTCAACCATGGCAACTTCCAACATTATAGCAATGAAACAGTTACACAGAGTTGAACAGAGAAACCCCGGAGTTCCATTGAGTGAAATTTCATTTTAACTCTTAGCACCTCAGTGCTTCTCTTTGCACCTCCATGTAAGAATTTAAACTCACAACTTCAAACATATCAAATGAAAAAAACATATTCCATTCTACTCTTGATTGCAGGGTTTTTCCTTCTCCTGTCATGTCAGGAAAAAACAGCATACAGAGCACTGCTCATCACAGGTCAGAGCAACCACAACTGGCAGGGTTCAGCTCCGATCCTGAAAACCATTCTCGATCAAACTAAATTATTTACCACTGACATCGCACAAACACCCAAAGAAAAGGGTGATATGAGCACTTTTGAACCCAATTTTTCGAAGTACACCATCGTCGTGATGGATTACAACGGTGATTCATGGTCTGAGAAAACAAAAGCTGCCTTTGTTGAATTTGTGAAGAATGGCGGTGGGGTGGTGATTTACCACGAAGCAGACAACTCTTTCGCAGATTGGAAAGAATACAATGAAATCATCGGACTGGGAGGCTGGAACAAGCGATCTGAAAAAGATGGTCCAATGGTGTATTACAGCAAGAATCAACTGGTGATTGATACAACTGCCGGCCCAGGTGGCACACACGGACCACAGCATGAATACATCGTCAGGGCCAGGAAGGCTGATCACCCAATTCTAAAGGGACTTCCCATTCAGTGGATGCATGGAAAAGACGAGCTTTACAGCAAGATGCGCGGACCTGCCAAGAATATGGAGATACTTGCAACCGCCTACGCCGATACAGCACACAGAGGTACAGCCAGGGATGAACCAATGCTGATGACCCTCACTTATGGCAAAGGAAGAATTTTTCACACGATGATGGGACATGTCGGCAAAGACGCGACTCATCCTGCCACTGAATGCGTCGGATTTATTGTGACTTTCCAGCGTGGCGCCGAATGGGCTGCCTCCGGAAATGTTACACAACCTGTCCCTTTGGATTTTCCGAATGTTGCCGGTGCCGTTTACAGACCTGATTATCGGGAAATTACACTGGATGAGGATTTCGATAAGATCCTGTCCTATTCCATCGACAAGAGCACCCGTTACTATACCGATCTTCAGGCAAGGATCAGGAAAGTAAGCGCAAATCCTGCCGCTTTGCTCGATCTTGAGAAGAAAATGGTTGACATCCTGAAGAACAATGCCGCAACGGCAGAAGGGAAAAAATTGATTCTGAAAGAACTTGCATGGATGGGTTCCGACTATTGCGTGCCCGCCGTTCAGGAACTTCTGAAAAATCCCGAGTTGCAGGAAGCTGCGGCCTACACACTCGAGAGGATGAAGGGACCCCGCAAAATCTGAACAACAAATAAATTATCAAACAAATTATTCTGAATTTTCGGAAGCGTTACATTGAAAAATTTCGGACAAATCACCGGATTTGACAACCTTAATTTTTTATTTTAAACCTTAGTAGAAAACGATCCTGCCAATAAGGCCCAACCTTATTACCTTATTATTGAGGATATTAAATCAGATCAATATCTGAAATTATCCTTGAAATAAGGTAATAAGGTTATTTTCTTTATAATCCATATCTTTCTACTAAGGTTTCTAAAAAAAATAAGGTCTTGCAATTCTTCAAATTCCTCTCAGTTTTTCTGTAAATTTAGGATCAATTATCAAGCAGGATTTTACCGATAATATTCAATAAATTTTTAAGCATGTTCAGTCTGGTCATTCCCGTCTACAACGAAGAACAACTGATCGACGATCTGGTAACCAGAGTAGTCGCTTCGGTCAGTTCATTTTCTGCAGACTATGAGTTGCTCTTTGTCGATGACGGAAGTAAAGACGGAACGGTCAAAAAACTATTGCAGTACCGGGCTGCCAACAAAAAAATCAAGATCATCTCCCTCTCCAAAAATTTTGGCCACCAGGCTGCATTTACAGCCGGACTGGAGTTTTCGTCGGGGGATATTGTGGCCATGATGGATGGAGACCTTCAGGATCCGCCTGAATTGCTGGCGGAGATGTACCGGAAAATCAAGGAAGAGGGATTTGACATCATAAGCGGCAAAAGAACCGGAAGAAAAGGGCACAGCCAGCGTACCTTCTATACCCTTATCTTCCACCTGATTTTTAAATACACCGCCGGACTCGAAAACCTGGAAAATACCGGAAACTTTTCGATGATGACCCGCGAAGCGCTTCAGGCACTCCTTTCCCTGAAGGAAAAGGTCAGGTATATGCCGGGTTTGCGTTCTTTCATCGGCTTCAACCAGGGAACTGTCGAATACATCCGCGAAGACCGTCTTCAGGGTGAGCCCAAAATGAGTCTATCCAAACTTTTCACCCTGGCCAACGATGCCATCTTCTCATTTTCCAGATTCCCCATCCGGTTGTGCCTGTATCTCGGGATTCTTGGCACCATCGTATTCATGTGTGCCGGAATATATGTCATCGTGGATAAAATGATGGGGTTTGCCATCATCGGATGGTCCTCCACCCTGCTGAGCCTATATTTCCTGGGCTCCATTCAGTTGATTTTCCTTGGTATCGTGGGAGAATATGTATTCCGCATCTACAAGGAATCCCAAAACCGGCCTATCTACTTCATCAAAAAAATCCACGAGGATTCCCCTGCAGTTTGAGGTTTCCGCGCTAATACATATTACACAGAGTTGCACAAAGAAGAACAGAGTTGCACGGAGAATTATAATTTGTTTGAAGTGTTTTATTGTTTGAAATGGCAGAATTGTCATGGCACGTCACTTTTTAAACCCTTCAAAATTTTCCCTCTGTGAAACTCCGAGTTTCTCTGTGCAACTCTGTGTACCCTTTTTCAGGACACAAATATTTTTCAATACATTTGGATGGTCAAATAAAAATTGCCTGATGCCCCAGCCTATCAACCATATCATTCATCAATTCCGGTTCGACAAAGGGCAACCAGCCAAAACAATCTTCGTCAACGCGGCCATGCTCCTTCTCCTGTTCATGCTATTCAACAGCAAGCAGGCCGGCATTTCCGGAGATGAAGAGGTCCACTACCAGCAATCCGTGAAGGTTTACAACTATTTTTCAACCTTCGGAAAAGACCAAAGCGCACTCGATACTCCCACCACCCATCTCAAATACTACGGACAGTCTTTCGACAATCTTACCACCATACTCATACGCTGGTTCAACATCGAAGACATCTATACCTTCCGCCATCTGATGAACGGCCTGGCCGGTTGGCTATGCATCCTCATGGCCGCACTCCTGGCTGTCTGGCTTTCCGGGTACGGTGCCGGCATCCTGACTCTGTTCCTTTTCGCCCTTTCCCCCACTTTTCTGGGCCACGCACAGAACAACCTGAAGGACATTCCCTTTGCACTGGCTTACATTTCCGGCACATTCTTCCTCCTGAAATGGCTGTTCACCGAAAAAAGAGAATGGAAGGATGCCGTACTGCTGATCCTTTCCATCGCTTTTAGCATCAGCATCCGTCCCGGAGGATTGTTGCTGACCTGCTACCTCTTGTTGTTTGTTTTGGTGAAGGAAGCCATAACCTACCGGGAAAGCTCCGGGCTTAATTCTGTTCTTTTCAAAAGGAAAATGATTTCAGCAGGTATCATTTTTGTGCTATCCTATATCCTTGGTATTCTTTTATGGCCTTACCTCTTGCAGAATCCTGTAACAGGTTTTTGGGAATCCTACAAAGTAATGACCAATTTTCCAACGACGATCAAACAGATTTTTGAAGGCAAACTGGAGTGGTCGGACTGGATGCCCTGGTATTACCTGCCGAAACTGATGCTGATTTCCATTCCGTTGCTCGTTTGGGCTGGCATCATTGGTTTTATCACCGTAGCCGGGAAAGACGTCAGGAAAGATTGGCTCAAATATGCCTTCCTGACCATCACTATCCTCTTCCCGATCCTGTTTGTCATCTTTGAAAAATCCAATCTCTACGGCTCCTGGAGGCATTTTCTTTTCGTCTATCCGGCGATCGTGGTACTGGCTGCCATTGGGATTTGGCATGGCATTATCTTCTTTCAAACGAGAATCAAAAAAGGGTTGGTCATCACGGTAGTATTGCTGCTCTCCCTACATCCGATGGATTTCATGGTGAGAAACCACCCTTATTATTACCTCTACTACAACCAGCTGGTTGGCGGACTGAAAGGTGCATACGGCCACTATGAAACGGATTACTATTACCACAGCATCCGCGAAGGGTCGGAATGGCTCGCCGGCTATCTGAAGCAGCATCATCCGGGCGACAGCGTGAAGATTGGCGCTAATTTTCCGGCCGAATGGTTCTTCCGAAATGAAAAGATGGTAACTGTCAGTTATGTCCCATACAGCGAAAGAAGCCGGTACGACTGGGACTACGATGTGGTTGCCAACAGTTATATCCCTCCTGTTTTGCTCAAAAACGGGAACTGGCCACCCAAAAATTCAATCAAAATCATTGAAGCGGACGGAATCCCGATTTGTGCGGTGATCCAAAGGGAAAGCAAAGCAGATTTTCGGGGATACATGGCCTTCCAACAGCAACGCATGGAGGAATCTCTCAAATATTTTGAAGAAGCCATCAAAATAAATTACCAGGATGAACTAATCTTTTATAATTTTGCCACGGTTTGCTATGGCATGGGTGACAAGAAAAAGGCATTGTCACTTCTGCAGAAAGGATCGGAGATCAATCCTGAAAACGAACAAATTCTGATGTTTCAGGCCAATATCGAGGCCGAAAACGGGAATCTGGCGAAAGCTGCGGATTTTTATCAAAGACTGATTCGGATCGACCGGAAATATTTTGACGCCTATCCTCCGCTCGCGAAAATACTGATCAGTCAGAACGAACTCAGGAAGGCCCGTGAACTGTTAAAATCCTGTCTGACCATGAATCCGGGCTTTTTGGCAGCCTATGCCGGACTGGCAGACAGCTACAGGATATCCGATCCGGAAGTGGCAAGAAAGTATGACGAACTGGCGAAGTGAGGAAACGACAAGAGGACTTAGAGACAACAAGACTAGGGGAATGGAACTCTCCAATTTGGAAAAAGAAACGGAAATGATGATAGTATTGGAAGTTTGGAAATATTTCCAATCATAAAATAATCCCTTTCGACCGCCATTAAAGTATTACCTGAGTCCAGCCACATCGTTGCGGAATATTGGTAGACCGGGATTGAAGGATGTAACCATTTCACCGTCCGCGGTTTCATTTTTTAAAGAAGAATTGATTTTCTCGGACGGAAGGACCGTAATGGTTGAAAATAGAGTAAGTAAACAAATAAATAGTAACCAACATAAAATTACACACATGAAAAACACCATCATTCGTTTGGCACTGGCAATAGTCCTGATGCTGAATATCGCGGCCATGACAGTTGCACAACAACCGAAAGCCACCAAAGATACCATCAATGCCGATAAGGCAGCAAAACCTGTATTCTACCAGGCCGCCGAAGAGGAATCTTCCAAGGATGGCGTACCTACCTATTATTATTTCGCAGCAGGTGTTCTTGTTGCAGTCGGAGCCGTCTTCTTTCTCCGCAAAAAGAAAAAGTAAGGGTTGCTCAAAAGGGGTTTGGTTTTTTACAACGAAGGTCACAAAGGTCTCACATCAGGATACATTCAATTTGTGTTCTTCGTGCGTACTTCGTGACCTTTGTGGTTAAATATGGCACAATGCACCAACATGGCAATGAGGTACGACGAAGCAATCTGATGCCACCCTTTAATCCAAATAGAGGCTTCTTTTGCTCCTCGGCATTGCCTCACCGATGATCGCAGACTCAGGTAAGCCAGCCTTCGTCCTCAACTGTTCCAGAACTTCCTGTGCTTTCTCTGCCGGAACGGACATCAACAATCCACCTGAGGTTTGGGCATCACAACACAACATCTTACGCTCATAGGCAAGTGAAGATCCAAAGCCGGTGCTTTCCTTCACAAAATCAAGGTTTCTGAATGCTGCCCCCGGAATACACCCCTCTTCGAGCAGTGTGATCGATTCCGGAAAGCATGGCACCAGTCCGGATTGAAAGCGAATGGTCACATGACTGGCATCCGCCATGCGCATGGCGTGACCCAGCAAACCAAACCCGGTAATATCAGTCGCCCCTTTCAGGCTAAACTCCTGCATCACGACAGCACCACTTTTGTTCAGCATCTTCATGTAATCCAGCGCCTTTCTAACGGTCGCTTCTTCGGTCATGCCGTTTCGCTGTCCGGCCAGGATGACGCCCGTCCCAAGAGGTTTGGTCAGGATCAGTTTGTCGCCCGCACGCACGCCCGCATTGGTAATCAGACGGTCGGGATGAACGGTTCCGACGACAGCCAGTCCGAATTTTGGGGGATAATCCTCAATGGTATGACCTCCAAGTACCAGGGCACCGGCCTCAACTACCTTGTCATGTCCTCCCTGCAAGATAGCGGCAAAAACATCCAATGGAATCCTGGACGCGGAGAACATCATCAGATTCAGCGCCAGCAAAGGGGTACCTCCCATGGCATACACATCGCTGAGGGCATTGGCCGCGGCGATCTGTCCGAACTCAAAACCATCGCTGCAAACAGGAGGAAAAAAATCGGTGGTGTAAATAAGTGCAGTCTCATCATTCATCCGGTAAACACCTGCGTCATCGTGTGTTTCGATACCTACCATCAGGTTGGGATGTTCGACCTTCGGAAGCCTGGACAGAATCTCACCCAACTGAACGGGAGACAGTTTAGCCGAACAACCACCTTGCTCAACCGTGGATAACAAATCAAAATCGCTCATGAACACAAAATTAATAAATAACACAAAGGCTTACCACGAATAACACAAATGGACACAAATAAACCCTGACCCGGTTATTTACACAAAGGCCTACCAAGAATAACACAAATGGACACATATAAGTAGGTGAAGAAAATAAAAATATTTACGATTAAAAGCCATGTTTTTCCGATGGTAACCAGGCGATTCAACAGATGGGAAATGGCTATCCCTGGAAGGAAGCAGAATCCGTTGTCCTTCAAACTGTTTGATGTTGTAGCTTGATTGATATGGTTCTAAGTATTTCTTGTTAATATTTTTGATTGAGTGAATTCTACTGTAAGTCATTCTGTATGCAGTCGATCGGCCTGACCTACTATCCTTTTCAAAATTCGTACTTTCCCCCATGGGAGGAAATAAATTGTCATAAGATGGATTGCGCCGATTGCATTGTCAGTTGGATAAGGTGGAAAAAATTTGTGGTCATTTGTGGCTATTTGTGGTCATTTGTGAAATTCGTGGTTTGAAACCTCCAACACGCTGCATCGTAAGAAAATGATATTCGATTTAACCAATCCATCACAGGCATTAACAGCTTTCGTATTCATTTCAGCACAAAATCCTGAAGATCCGGTAGAAAGTTAGCCCTGAGAATTGGCAATGAATTTGAAACCAAATTATTAACTGAAAATGAGTACCATGAATGGATATGATGAAAACCGGCGCCGGTTCCTGGGTAAACTTGGAATGACCCTTGGTGCGACCGTGACAGGAAGCAATGTCATGCAGGGAGCGAATAACCCTGAGGCAGACAAACTGATGATCAATCCCGACCAACAAGCCTTTATGCAAAATTATGAACGCTGGATGGATGAATTTATTGAGGTGAACAAGGTCCAGAAAAAAGAACCCAATAATCTTGAAAACAACATGAAGATCGTTTCACTGGCAGAAGAGGCTAAACAATTTCAGCAACAGCTCATCGGGTACATGCAGGAAGAGAACTTTGCCAGGTATTTCATGGTGGCGACGGAAAGAATGACACTGGCCATCTAAGTTAAACGAACATTTAAATGTCGTAGATGCTAATTCCCATTTTTTGAGGATTCTGCCAATTGTGTCGCGCAACGCCCGCAAAGAAAAAATACGACATTATTATTTGTGCATTACT
>JBAXUL010000002.1:0-102208 GCA_037129695.1 Prolixibacteraceae bacterium | reverse complement strand
TCAGGCTTTTGGAATCCCAACACAAGATACAACCGGAATCCGGAATGGCCAAATAGGAATTTTCGATTTATTTTATTGGATCAATCATTATTGGCTGAAGAATGCTTACCCAATTATTTTCAGTATCCATGAAAGAGACGTACAACCCAACACCCGGAATTTCGTTGGGCTCTCCCAGAATTGTTCCGCCTGCCAATGTCACCTCCTGAATGGATTCCATGATGTCATCCACGGCGATGACAATGGATGGAACCTGTGCGGGCCAATCCTTTTTCCTGGGAAAGAACCCGCCATTGATGCTCCCCGGAAATTTCGGCCTCCCGTTCAGATCGCTTTCGGTAGTAGCAGCGATCACATAGTTGCCCATCTCTTCACCCAACAGGGTAGTTTTCCATCCGAAAACTCTGGAATAAAAGTCAGCCATTCTGACACGGTCTTCGGCCGGCATTTCAAAATGGACAACAGGATTCATCTTTTTCATGTTTATTATTTTTAAGTAGGTTCAATTAGGTTCATTCGATTGGCTTGACGGAATTTTCTTTGGTTAATCTGATAAGTCTGAAATTACCATTCCAGTCAGCAGGTTCATCCGACAATACAGTCAAACCGCTATTTTTTACAATGGTTTCGAAGTCCCTTGTGATATCTGAGGCAATCAAATTGGTGAAGAAATTGAAAAACCTGCGTCTTCCCGAAACGCTCCTTCCTTTTGGTACAAACTTGTCGAAAACGACCACCACACCTCCCCTTTTAAGCACCCTGGCCGCCTCGCAAATACACGCAACCGGATCAGGAATTACGGCCAGAATCAAATGCAGAATAATCTTGTCGAACGATTCATTCCCGAATGCAAGTGACTGACCATCCATGACCATCGCATCGACTTTCAGTTGCAGCACCTGGTTGCGTTTTTTGATCCGCTCCACCATGGAGGGAGTCAGGTCAATCGCAGTAATATTACAATCATCGGGCAGGAATTCCAGATCCAGACCTGTGCCAGCGCCGACGATCAGAACTTCGTCTCCATGTTTCACCTGCAGCGAATCGACAGACCTCTTTCTGGACTTTTTGACCACACGCGCTACCAGATCGTAACCGGGAGTATAAAGGGTATATCGAATTCTGTTCCAGTTGTTGGTGTTGATTTTCATGGTCTACAATTTTCAACAAGACATTAATTAATTAACGAAATAGTTGATAACGAGTTTCATTCCAATAGTAAATTATTGATCTCAATTAAAATATCAATCTGACTTTCTCATTTTCAGATCAAAGGTTTACTGAAGCTGATCGAGTACCGGACTGTTCAATCCTTGCATGACTGTCTGTCCGGATTTCAGCAATTCGAGCACAACAACTTCATTTTGACCATTTTTCAGCCATTCAGAAGGTACGTACAATGTTTGCTGTGGCCCGATTTCCCAGTAACGGCCTAAATGATGACCGTTGATCCAAACGCAGCCTTTCCCCCACTTATGCATATCAAGGTAGGTATCGCCGGTTTTCTGAAGCGTAAATATTCCTTTTCTGACAACCGGAATGCCGGCGGAGCTGACACTACCTTTAAAAGCTAGGTTATCCATATTTTCAAAGGGAAGACTGAACATTTGCCAGCCTTTCAGTTCCTTGCCTCCGAGCAATACTTTTTCGGTAATCCCTTTTTGATTCTTCAGCAGATAGGGACCGAAATTGATTCTACCCATATTTTCCACCAGAATCTCGAGTGTCACTTTCCCTTGCGGTAATTCCAGAAACAAGCTGTCCTGATTGAGTCGCCTGTCGAGGATGCCAACGCGCTTCCCATTCACAAAGATCAGGCCGTAGTCCCTTAAATCCTTAATTTTCAGTATGCCTGACTTGCCATCATCCACGATAGTCCGGTAAAGCATATATCCGTAATCCTGATTCATTGCCTCAAAAGTCAATGGCGAAGGATTCGATTTTGGAGCAGGAAGGAGATCAAAAAGGCTTGTGCCCTGTGATAGCTCAAAACCGGGTATCACAATGGCAGGCCTTTTGGCAGGCACAGCTGGAAGTTTCTGTCCTGCGGGAAGATGCTTCAGAATTACATTTCTGAACTGAAGAAATTTTTCTGTAACATTTCCTGCTTCATCAAGGGGTGCATCATAATCATAGCTGCTGATCTGCGGCTCAAACGGACTTTTATCGTTGTAATTGGCGCCGTTCATGAATCCCCTGGTGGTACCGCCATGGAACATGTACATATTGATGGATATTCCTGCCGCAAGGACAGAATCAAGGCGGGGCGCATATTTTTCAGGTGCGACAGTGTGGTGTTTGGTTCCCCACCAATCGAACCAGGCCGGATACCATTCTGCAATGTAAAAAGGACCTTTCCCGTCGTGATACAACCTCACCAGTTTCTTGACCCCGGCAGGGTTGTCAAGTCCGTTAATTGCTGGTAACAAGCCATCCAGGTGACCGTCTTTGACGGTGCCTGCCGGGTCGCAGGTATAAAGCAATCCGTCGAAACCTGATTCAATAAAAAGTTTGCGGTTGATGTCCATGTACTCCTTGTCATTCGAATAGAATCCATATTCATTTTCAACTTGTACCATCAGGATATTGCCTCCATGGTTGATTTGGAGAGGTGCCAGTTGCTTACCGATCTCTTTCAGGTAATTGCGGTAGATATTCAGGTAATTGGATTCCTTGCTTCGAACCACGAGGCCTTTTTCATTTTGCAGCCAATAGGGGTATCCACCGAATTCCCATTCTGCACACACATAGGGGCTGGGACGTAAAATCACCCACAATCCCTCCTCCCGGGCAATCTTTACAAATTCAGCTATATCATTGTTCCCGGTAAAATTGTATTTCCCTTTTTGAGGTTCATGCAAATTCCAGAACACGTAGGTGCCAATGGTATTAATCCCCATCGCTTTGGCTGCCTGCATCCTCGCACGCCAGCATTCACGTGGAATTCTGGGATAATGCATTTCTGCCGAGATCATGAGGAAAGGCTTTCCGTCCAGAAGGAATGTCGAATCACCCAATGCGAAGGTATGGATATTCTTCTGGGCTGCTGCCTCGAACTGCAAAACCAAAACGAAGATTATCGAGGCAATGCAAAATTTTAAATATCTCATTGACAAAATTTTAATAAAATAATAAATCAGCGAGCAATCCTGAGGATCAATCACTTTTTAGAAGCATAATCCAATACTATCCAGAAAATCCAGAGTGAGATGCAGATTAATAGTCCGGTGAGTGGCAAATAGAATGAAATTACAAAAGCCGAAAAATAAATGATAAATCCAAACCAGTAGGCATTGCGGATTTTGATAATTAACCCATCCGTAATTTCGTCTTTAACCAGTCTTCTTTTGTAAGCTGCTGAAAACCAAAGCAGATTATAGGCCATACTGATAATGACCATTGATCCACAGTAAAAAGCCGATGCGATATTAAATGCCGGTGTATTGATGTATTTAGCCAGAACGGCCGTCGGGAAATTGATGAAGGTAACCATCAGCAAAAGAAATCCATTGGAAAACAGAAATGCAGGATTGATCTTCCTGATATATTTAAAAAAACCATGGTGGTTGATCCACATGATCAGTACGGCGAAGAAGCTAAGAACGAAGGCAAAATAAGATGGCCAAAGGCCGGCCAGTGCACTGAAAAGTTTTTCATTGGAGGAGAAACTATCCAGATCCGGAACCTTGATCTCCAAAATCAGCAAGGTAAGTGCAATGGCGAACACCCCATCGCTGAATGCTTCTACTCTTGTCGTTTCTTTTTCCATCTCAGATAATTTCCCGCAATTTACACAAAAGTTTAAATTCGACGATTCGTCAATTCGACGATTTGACATTTTGGAAACGTGGAATTGAGGCAATGCAGGAAGAGAGTCATTGCCTGATGTGCCTGAAGATCTTGGATGAGTTACCGGTAATACAAAAGGTGGAATTGATGGATGTGGAGGTGGATTTCGTCTGAGGTTATTCTTTCACAATTCTAAGCACGGTGATTGTATTCTGACATCCGGAGGTGTTTAGTTCCCAATCGAGTTTAACCGCCAAAGGAAATTTCTCGTTGCTTAAATTGATATTGACATTCGCCGGGAGATTATTGAATTGGTACTGTTGGTTGTCGATCACAATTAACCAGCCGCCACAGCAGGCGCACATCCGAAAGTCCTGACCGGAAATGATTCCATGCGACATGTAGGCATTGCGCTCTTTGGTACATGTTGCGAAGAATATAAAAGCCAGGACAATGATCCACCTTAATTTTGTTTGCATTTTACTTTTCGCTTTTCACAATCCTAAATTGTGTCAATTCATGAAATTCGTCATTGATAAAAAGGGCTGATCATGCTAATTGATCGTTCAGTTTGGCATACCTGAATTCATCAAGGATTTTTCCGTTTTTGATGACTGACTTCTCAAAAACACCTTCCAGTTTAAATCCTGCTTTTTCTAGTACTCTCCTGGATGCAGCATTAAAATCAAAGACACCTGAATAGATTCTAACAAGTCCCAATTGGTTGAATCCATAATCGGTGAGCAGTTCAACCGCCTGGGTGGCAATACCGAGTCCCCAGTAGGGCTCCCCGATCCAGTATCCGATTTCTGCACTCATTCTGTACACATCAGTCTGCAAAACAAGTCCGATACATCCGGCTAATTCACCTTTGCAGACAATTGCGAATGTGGTTGGCGAATTTTCTTTCCCGCACATACTGATAAATTCACCGGCATCCTTTTCAGTGTAGGGATGGGGAAAATAATCCCTGACATTGTTCCAGATATGGATGTTGTTGCAGAGTTCCGCAAGTCTGATTTGATCATCAACAGTGAAACTCCTGAGTTCAATGTTATCTTTCCCTAGAATGATCATGCCGCAAAATGCCTGAAGGCTTCATACACCAGAAATGCAGGCCAGATCATCGCTTTCAGCAAGCCCAATACGATACCCCAGAAACCGGCTGCCTTGGAAATAAAGAAGAATGCAGCGCCAATAAATCCTAATCCATAGACTGCGCCGGAAGAAGCGTTTTGATTGATTTCTTTTTTCACACGTAAATAGCAGTATTAATTTGTTGATTATTAGAACGTACGTATGGAACCCTCAGGATAATTTACATGCTATTTTGCGAACGATTGTGCATGAGGGTTTCATCCGTAAACATCGTTAGTAAATAATTGAATGGCAGACAACCAATTACATAGAAACAGAGACAAACAATCGGTGTGCTGCCGGTATCATTTCTTACACTTGAATAATTAAATTTTCAATGAAAAGCCCGATCAAAACCCACCGCCACAAAATAAGCCGCTGCGGCAGCGATCAAACCGATTGCCGTGACTTTCAGCGCCCCATTCATCGGAGGTTGTCCGGTTACCTTGCTTTTGAAGAATCCAAAAACAAACAGGCAAACGGTTGTTATTACTGCCGAAAAAAGTAACCCTTCATGAGGCGTTTGGGTAAAGAAGTAAGCCGTAAGCGGTAACAAGCCACCCACAAAATAGGCCAGTCCGATGGTGAGTGCGGAGTTCCTTGCCCTGTTGGAATCCGGCTCATCCAATCCGAGTTCATACTTCATCATAAAATTGACCCATTTGGTTTTGTCTTTGGCTAATTGCAGAGCAATCAGAGTCTGTCCCGCTTCATCAATTCCATAATCGGCAAATATTTCCTTTACTTCCTTCATCTCCTTTTCAGGAACATTCTCCACCTCATCGTATTCTCTGGCCAATTCACTCTGGTAATGTTCCTGCTCGGTTTTCCCGGCAAGATATCCACCCAATCCCATGGCAATGCATCCTGCAACAATTTCGGCAATACCAGCCGTGATGACAATGGTATTGCTGGTCACTGCTCCACTTAGTCCCGCAGCCAGGGCAAAAGGGACGGTTAATCCGTCGCTGAGCCCAATAACAATATCGGTAATGAAATCTGAACTCTTTAAATGGTTTTCAGTATGGGTCATTCATGATAAGTTAGAAGAACGACTAAATGTCGAAATTTCAAATTCTTCAGTTCTGGATAATTTGCCTTTAGTTTTGCGCAAAGCTCGCAAGGATGGCAAAGCAAATATACAACATTCTCTTTTTTGCATTACTCGATTATGATAGTAAGTCAATTTGGCGACCATTATTTCTGCCGGTATTGCTTTTCCCGCTCATTACCTGATTCACGTGATTCCTTCATTTTTTTCTCCACTTTTACAGGACGACCGACCTGCCTTCCGTAATAATTGATCGGCTCTGAAGGATGGGTAGGTGCCACTTTCCTCTCCGAATTGTCACGTCTTACTTCAATCTGTTGGCTGTTTCTGTTACCGGAATTTCCATCCTGTTTGGCATTGTTTCGCTCATTGTAGGATTTGTTCTCCGATTCAGAATGGCGGTTGTACACTTCTTTCCTCTCATTTTCATTGAATCCGCGAAGATGGCGGTCGTTGTCCCTGTAGATATTTTTGTAATAACTTCTGTAATAAAACCGGGGATAGTGCGCCACATAGTAATGGAAGTGTCTCCATGGTTCGAACACGCGGGCATTCAAAGCCACAATGAAGCAGTTGTTGAGGTCGAACCAGGCATAGACCGGTGGGAGGGAACGGCCAAACATCCACTCTCCATCCTCCAGGTAAATGAATTCGCGGCTTCTAACATCGTAATAACATTCAATGTCGGGAAGGTAATAGTACCTGACCAGGTGGGTATTCTCGTAATAGGGAGCCCATGCCGGCAGTTCAATATTGACACTGATATTTGCCTTCTGTGCCTTCATTGATTGGCCAAAGCCCATCATCAAAACCAGGGATAAGACCAGAAAAACTGTAATATTGATCTTCCCCGGTCCGCTATTGCCAGAGATATTTACTGATGTAGAAGGATAGTAAGTTTCCATTGGAATGAGAATTAGGTTTACTTCTTACTTGATTCCGGCTCAATTCAAGAAACAGAAATGATCCGTATTCAAAAATAGCTATTGCGAATGACACTTGTTAGAAACTAACCGTTAAACAAATGAAATCATTCTAAATTTATGTTCACTTCAATCCCCGTTTCCCTCAACGGTTGCTGAGGGTGACCCATGTTTTGAGTCACATCTTCCTTTGACTAATGCTTTTCTGCACAATACAAATTTAAGCAACATTGGCTCAATTCCTTCCATAAATTTAACGGGTTCAGCAATGTCATAGCATTGACTCAGTCCAAAATCCGAAAATTCTTTTGAAACAGATAAATCATCATAAAAGTACACCTGAAGGCCTTTGGCGATCTCATACCTGTCCTGACTCAGAAATTTTCCCTTTCCGTACATAGTCAGATTTTTGGAGGCCACCACAAATACCATCAGGCCACCCTCTCTTAGCTGGTTGAAACACGATTTCAGAAAACGCTTGCGTTCATTTTTATTCAGCAAATGGATCAAGGCATAACAAAAGATGGCATCATATTGATCATTGTCAAAAGGCATTGACATCACTGAGCCATGGTGAATTCTGAAATCAAGACCATTCTCCTTTGCCAGTTCAATGGCCGACCGGGAAATTTCAATGCCGGTCAGCCTAAAACCGTTGTCATCAAACAGACGTGCATTTCTGCCATATCCAACACCCGGAATCAGAACGTGATTCAATTTCTCCTTCCTGAATAACTCCATGGCTATCATGGCAGAATCGGCCGGTTCAAATTTCCAGGGTGCGCCCTCTTCCCTGTATTTAGATTCCCAATATTCATCCATAACAGAAGAATTTAAATTGATTCAGGGGTGTATTTTTTCCTCTTTGGTCAACATCTCCAGGATGGCCCGCATCCTGTTCTCCCGTATGCCCTGGCTGCTGGCAGTCTGGATTCTCCAAACGATGGCGTATTGATTCACCTTGTTCAGTGATTCCCAGAAAGCCTTGATCTTTGGGTCTTTGGTTAGTTCCCGCATTAGGTCATCCGGAATGGTCATGTTGCTCTGTGAATCATAGGAATTCTCCCATCTGCCGTCAGCCTTGGCCTTCTCCACTTCTCTGCGGCCGGCCTCTGCCATCTTACCCTCAGATTCGAGACGGGCCACATGATCAATATTTCTTTTGGACCAGGTGCTCCTGGCCCTTCGAGGTGTAAATCTCTGCAGGTAGGATTTTTCATCCAATCGCTTTAACTGTCCGTCAATCCAACCAAAACACAAAGCTTCATCAAGCGCTTCGGCATAAACAACAGTGGAAATCCCGGATCCCTTTTTGAAAAATTGCAACCAAATCCCATGGGGTTCATCCTGATTCTTCTCAAGCCATTTTCTCCATTCGGCTTGTGAACCAAAAGAGAATATGGGCAACTCCGGTTTTTTTTCTGAGGCCATTCAATTCAAGGTGTCAATTACAAATTATGGTCGGCAAGCGGTTTCATGAGCCAGGGCGGATTTGATTTGGCGGCATCTTTGTAAACAGGGCAATCCTCAATATGAGCCCCGGGCAAATAGCCGCAACTCATCAGAAATTCATTCACAATCTCTCCTCCTGTAAAATGAAAGGTTAGTTTAAAAAGCTTTACCCAATCCTGCTTCGACTTTGGATGATGATGGTCCAGCCAGTTTTTGAATGAGCCGAACTCTTGCTTCAGCTGCAAAATGACATTGGCATTGTGAATGGCGGCATCAATCTTCAGCCTGTTGCGGATGATTCCGGCATCGTTGAGCAGCCGTTGCCTGTCGGCTTCCTGGTAAGCAGCAACCGTTGAGATATTGAACTTGTGGAATGCAGCATAGAAATTTTGGCGCTTGTTGAGGATGGTGGTCCAACTCAGTCCGGCCTGAAAGATTTCGAGTATCAGCAATTCAAACAATTGGTCATCCTCCCCGATCAGGAATCCATATTTTGAATCGTGGTAAATACGGTGCACATTCGACGGGTCATAATGTTCGACGGCTTCACAATAGGATTTGGGTTTTTCCATTGAGCTGTTTCTGTTGCTTTACGATTTGACACTTTGGCCTTCCTTGAGAAATTGCCAGTGTTTTCAGTATTCGATGATGGGTTTGTCCAAAATAATTGATTAGGGATGCTCAATCATTTCTTCCATTTCGTTCAGATGCAGTTTAAAATGCCGAAGGTAGTCCCTGATCATTTCTTCAAGCGAAATCTTTTCGTTTAATGCACTGATCCATTCATTCTTCAATTTGGTCATGTCCAGATAATCGATCACATGAATAAGATGCAAATTACAATATTTCCACAACTTGACGAGATCATGCCAATTCTCTGACTGATACTTTTGAATTGAAATCCATTTGTCATTGACTCCCAGATTGGCATAGTCAGGAAAGTTCACCGGTGAGGACTGATACTGCAGATGAATAATACGGTGGGTATTGTTGGAAGCTGAATCAACCATGTGGCCTACAATTTGTTTGATGGTTCTTCCCTGGGAATTCCGTCTGACTTCTATCATACCGGTAGAAAGCTCCAATAATTTTGTTTCCCATTCCTTAATGAGAAATTTCAATTCCAGGTTGTTGGTTTTAAACGCATTCATGTCTGAAAATTTTAAGTTAAGCTGTGATTAACGCTTCTCCAATCGATCATCCAATTATTTTCCCAGGTCTGCTAATGCATCCGCCATTTTTAACAGTTGCAAGGTTGTTTTCCAGTTTCTGCTGGTAGCGGCAAGTTTTAATTTACTCTCCAGAAAATTGGTCGACAGTTTGGTATTTCCGTATCCATTCGGACAGTAAATGTACATGGCATCACCATATAATCGGTAATCTTCCTCAAAGTGCTGCCCCTCACCCATTTGATCATATCGCTGTTGGTCGGGAGGCTCGGACAAAAACGTGATGTAAATTTTTGAGACATCCTTCGAGGTATCACTAAGAAAAGGATTGGATGCTACAATCTGTTTCAGCGCTTCATGCTCTTTCACCACAACTGGAACATCAAATCCATATTTTTGTCTGATAATTTCTGTCATCGCCTTTTCCAATACCTTCAATTCAACTTTTTCGTATTGAAAAACCACATTCCCGCTTTGGATATAGGTCTGAATATTACTAAAACCCAATTCGGCGCACAATACCTTTAAATCGTCCATCCTGATCAACTTGTGTCCGCTAATATTGATGCCTCTCAGCAATGAAATATAGGTTTTCAACATAAAATCAATTCATTTTTTAAATTGTGCGCGAAGTCGGAATTTTACAATTTCAGTGATCAATTCGACAGGAAGCGGTTGATCCAGCGGAAACTGAATCGTCCCTTTGGACCATTTATACGATGACAATTCGGATTTGAACGCTTCGATTCCGGAGGCCGTCGGATAAAATCCTATGTGATGCTTATACGCAGCAAAATAAACGAGGATTCCCTGCTGTTTGAAGGCGGGCATTTGGTAGCTCATCACCTCCGCTGCATCCGGAGCTGCCTGTCGAATAATTTCCCTGAGTTGGGCAAGCAACTTTCCGGTGTGTCCGGGAAAACCTGCAATATAACTGTCAATATTGACCATGCTTTAAAATGTTTGACCAATGCAACATGAAATCACCATGATTTTGATCATGGAATATCAGCCTTAAGAATCTAAAATTCAGGAAATTAAATGCGGGACAAATCGGCTCAGGTTATCCGTGATCAATGTATCACTCTCCCGTATCCCAATGCCTGCAGATTCCTGTCCGATGATCCAGCTTCCCACCAGTGGATAATGATGATCAAACTCGGGCAAGGTGCACAACTCCTGGTAAATGAAGCCTTCATCACCATATTCTCCCAGGGTTTCTGCAATGGTAGATCCATAATCAACCAGTTGAATGTTCTGACCTTCGCGCGAAAGCAGTGGTTTCTTGGCATAATTGATACCCAGCTTGAAATTATCTGCTTCGAAATAAGACTCCAGAAGGTTGGGGTGACCGTTGTTCAATTCCCACAAAACCGGAAGTATCGCTTTGTTGGAAAGAATCATTTTCCAGCTTGGTTCAATCCAGTTGGCCTTATTCCTGTCGCGGGTCAGATTGGTCCCAAATTCTTCATTGACGAGCCATTCCCAGGGATACAATTTGAAGATATTCCGGATTGGCCTGTTCTCCATATCCAGAAATACCGGATTGGTCAAATCCCAGCCAATTTCGTCGGTATAGATGAATTTCGTATCCAACCCGGCCTGAATGGCGCAATCACGCATGTATTCAGTGGTGGTAAAATCCTCGAGGTTGTCCTTGATACAAGTAAAATACAAAGTGTCGTCGTACAGGAATTCCCGGAGGTATTTCCAGTAATCAATCAGTTTCTCATGGATTGAATTAAACTGATCCTTGTCCGGAAAGAGATCCTGCATCCAAAACCATTGGACCACAGAAGATTCGAACAGCGAAGTAGGAGTATCCGCATTAAATTCCAGCAGTTTCGGAACACCATTTTTAAATGAAAAATCGAAACGTCCGTAAATGGCAGGCGCATCGTTGTTCCAGCTATCCTCTATGTGGGAAATAAACGAATCGGGGATTTGAAATTTACTGTACAATTTCTCATCGATCACATGTTGCACAGCATCAAGACAGATTTTCCACAAATCATCGGTTGCTTTTTCAATGGCATCCACTTCTTTCATGGATAGCTCATAATAAACAGATTCATCCCAATATTTGGCGTCAAGAGAATGAAAACCAAATCCGATGTTCTCCACTTTTTTTTGCCAGTCCGTCCTCGGATTGATCGTATGTCTTTTCAATGATTTCTGATATTTTAAGATGAAACATGAAAGGCGCTGGTGCCAAAGCCGCCTCTGACGACATTTCCTTTGAAGGCATTTGAACCTACATTCGAACTCTCATGGATAGCAGAAGAATAATATCCTGCCCGCGCATAGCGATTGTTCATGAAAAGTCCGTAGGGCAAGAAAGGAATATATCCTCCGTGAAGACCTCCGCGAACATGGGAATAATTGGCGGTCGTATCAGATCGCATAAATATCCTTTTATCTTCCCTGCTTTTCTGATTGTTACAGGATGTGATCACTGCTGCAACCAAAACCAATTTGATCAATTCAGATTTTTTCATGGTTACTTAACCGTGATGTAAACTTCGTAATCCTTTTGGAGTGAAATCGTTTTCGTGTCACCATCCGAATTTTCACCTTCCTGGGAACTAAGCCCCAGCGTTGGGATGGTATCCTTGTAAATAATGGTTTTTACCATTACATTTTTAACCCACACTTTGTGTGTCGTAACAATAATGTCGTGCGACTGGTCCAGATGATCCACGTTCATGATGGTTTCAATTGCACCCTCCTTTGAAATCTGTTGCACTGCCTTGTCTTCACAACCGGTGAAAACCAGCAGTAGAAGGGACAGACTAAAAAAAAATATCGTCTTTTTCATTGAAAATCAAAAGTTTTAGGTTGATGATTGAATCACAATTTGGTTTTACAAATTTATCAATTCCAACGAAAATCCGGAGGTTTCATGAACCAAAAATAACAAAGTCCAACATCCTTTCCTTTGTTCCTACTTTGTCATTCTTTCAAAAAACCATTTTCCCAGATCGCTCATCAAAGCGCTAACCAGGAGTGTGACCATGCTCATTACCGCAGTTATCATCAATGGACCTTTGGTTTTTCCGGCATTTTCAATCTCAGCATCAAGATCATGCTTGGCCTTGTGCAAAGGAATTTTCCACGATTTGGCTTTCTCTTTGAGCTCTTCGTCAGTACCCGCAATTTTTAAATCGTCTACCAATTGATTGGTTCTGACAGCGAAATCGACGAGCCAGTCGATGTATTTAAATCTTGGGTCCATGTTGCGGGCAAGTCTGTATGGCTTCTCAACATTGGCTATCTCCTTTGGAACCATATTCATGTCTATCTGATGTCCGTAATAAATCATGATATCATCCGCCGCCAACTGATTCAATTCAATTCCTATTTGCCGGTTCAGTGCCATAACTTCAGTAATATAGGTGGAACTGGTTGGGTAATCCAGAATCTCCAGGATTTCTGCCAGATAACCGCTTCGTTTTCCAAGTAACTGAATTTTCCATTTTTTAGCCCTGATGGCTCCAATCAGGTAAGGCAGGATAATAAAGGTAAAAAAGAAAAGAAAAAGAACGATGAGCAGCGCCGGAGACAGGAATAGAGAGATCCCTGCTACCTGAGGCAAGGCAATTCCTGCTTTTGAAAAACCAAAAGCCCAGAATAACAAGGAAAGATACATTGTGGTAGGAATAACACCACTTAACTGTGCCGTCAAATATCGTTTGCGGGTGTCCTCATCCAGATTTTCTGATTTGAGGGCACCAATGAGTACCGGTGCAAGAATGATGTATCCCGAAATAAAGAGAATGGTGGTGTAGCGGATAGCCTGAATCAGCAATTCTTCTCCCGGAATTTGATAAATCAGGATGGGATAAACGACAACAATGGCAAAGGAAAGCAACATGATAACCAACATGATCCATCTGTTTTTCAGCCCGAATTCACCACCGGCCCAAACTCCATGTGCTGCCCACGGTGTATTGAGCGAACCCACAAAACCCACGATGATTGAACTTAGAATGACTCCAAGTTCGCTGCCGATCAAAAATAATCCGACCAGCTCAGCCTTGAAAAATCCTGAAATCAGATAAATAAAGAGAAAGAAAAAGACAAGTTGAATCAAAATCTGGGCTTGCGTAAACAAGAAATTTTTACCCGCAATAATCGAAGGCATCGCCTTGTTTGTAAGTATGCTCGAGATAGCAACCCACAACAAATAAGTAACAATAAATACAATAAACATGGCTTATACAATTAATATTGGTTAAACATGTGATCGTTATACTGATTGCAAATTCGAATTTCAAATCGATTTTTCAATAATTAGGGCAGGTTTGGAAATGCCGGGTCAGGACTGCAGCATCATCCAGTGAGATCAAGGTTAGCAGCAAAAACTATGCTCATGTAAATATATTAAACTTCGGGGAATGTAGTACCAGGACAGAATCATTAAATTCATTATATTGCGTGTTATTTCCAGATTGATCGGACAATAATTGTCCGTCTCAGGAGAAACCTTTTAGACATTAACACAATCAATTCTTATGGATATCAATCAATTGAACCAAAAATTTGCCATTCCTGGACATCTGGTATTTACAACAGGTCAGGGAGGTCTGACTGTAGCCCAAATTCAAAATAAACTTGCTTCAGCCACCATTTCCCTTTATGGAGCTCATGTTCAGAGTTACATCCCCACTTCTCAGATTGAATTATTGTGGATGAGTCCTGCTTCTGCCTTCGAAAAAGGAAAACCAATCAGGGGTGGTATACCTGTTTGTTTTCCCTGGTTTGGCCCTCATCCGTCCGACAGCACAAAGCCACTTCATGGATTTGCACGGATCAATGATTGGCAGGTGAGCAAAACGGAAGCCTTGAAGGATGGATCAACCCTGATCGTGTTAGCACTGGAAAGCAATGAACAGACTTTGCAGATTTGGCCTCATGAATTTTCGGCAGAAATCAGGTTATTGGTTGGAACAGTACTTGACCTAACCCTGACCTACAAAAACACAGGCACTGAAGATTTTGTTTGTTCCAATGCCCTGCATTCCTACTTAAATATCAGCGACATCAATCGAATCGGTATTTCAGGTCTCGGAGGGCATTATTACTACTGGGGACCCGGAAAGGAAGCGGACAACAGGCAATCAGAGGATGTGCTCCTGATATCTCAAGAAGAAAACCGAAGATACATCGATCACTCAGGAGATTGCTTACTGTCGGACGAAACCTGGCAAAGGAAAGTCAGGGTGGCCAAAAGTGGAAGCAACGTTACAGTGGTTTGGAATCCATGGATTGAAGCCTCCAAAACCATGGGTGATCTGCCTGACGAAGGATTTCAAACGTTTGTCTGTATCGAAGCGGCTAACTTTTATGATGATTCAATTGTGCTTCATCCCGGTGAAAGGCACAGCATTTCTGCGATGATTGGGTTGGAATAAGAATTACCTGGAAACAAATCAGAATTGGAAGAGTAAATGTTAATTATCCATTGTTCTCCGTTGGAAGCCTGAGAAAGTTTTAAAATGATTCACCCGGCAATCTGTGGTCGGATGGCTAGAGTCAAATATCATTTTATCACGTACTCAAGCACTTTGTCGTGTGGCTCAACGAATCCAAATCTCCTGTAAACGGGTTCTCCATCGCTGGTCGCATGTAAATCAATCCGGTCGACATTTCTTTGTTTTGCCTCTTCAATCAATTTTTCGAACAAAAGAGAGGCGATTCCGTTTTTTCTAAATTCTTTCAGCGTGAACATATTCAGAATATAGGCAGTTTTCCCTTGGGGGATTTCAATGTTACCGGGCTGTTCGCGAAAAACCATCCCACTAAATCCAACCGGAAGTTGGTCGTATTCGGCTATCCAGGAAAGGAAAGAATGATCTTCCAGCGAAACTTTCAGATAATCCTTCAATGATTGTCGCAAAAAAATCTCATCTGGGAAAGAGAGAACGGCTGCCGTCTCCTTCAGAAAAATAATTCTGTATTCAATGAGGAGTTCAAGGTCGGCTATCGTAGCCCTCCTTAAATAAATTCTATTTCTATCTATTTCCATCATCCAAACTGGTTAGCTGTAAGACCGTCGAATCGGCCGTATATTATATATTTAATTTACTGAATCACAAAATATTAAATCAAAAAGCCTGCCAAGTTGCCTCTCAAAATAAGGCCATGATTTGTCGTCTTCTACCAATTGATCGTCCTATCATTTTTGCCCTTGCCAGTTACCAGATCCTGAAGCGTGTTGAAATTCGCAAACAGAAGTGGATACCTGACAAAAAGGTGCGATACATCTACGTATTTCACAGAAACGGTTTCCAAAATTTTGTGAATCGCAAGTGTACCGGAAGCCATCGCATTTGTAAATTGCTCTGCCAAATCCCTTCGGTAAAGTCCGGCAAGAGGCTCGTTTCCACCATCGTGACACGGGATCACCGCCTGAAAACCTGAAGTATTTACAAGTAAAAAGTCAATCAGTTCAGGTTCCAGAAAAGGAAGATCACAGGCCAGCACCACATTCCACAGCGTTTCAGAGTTTCTCAGTGCAGAAGCGAGTCCGGCGGCCGGACCTAATCCCAAAACATCATCAGGCACCATTTCCAGTTTGAATGAACCATAATCCGGGTTTCCCGAACTAATCAGGATCCTGTCTGTAAAATGAAGAAGCAGATCAATTTCAAATTGAATCAAAGGCTTTCCCCGAAATTCCACCAGTCCCTTCTCCCTTCCCATCCTGCTGCTTTTGCCTCCTGCCAAAATGATGCCGGTGAGGTCGGACCTGTCTATGCGCTTATCCATGAAAAAATTACAGATTCAATTGGTCATTTATGTACCTAACAAACTTAGCATTTTTGGAGGTATCACGGCAGGAAATTCTTAATTTTGTAGCATACGCTCCGTTGTAAATGAAGCTGCAAGTTTAAATTGATTGTTTAAATGGCAGCGATTTTTGATGGATCTCCTGATCAAAAATTCTATTTCAAATTGGGAGCGCTAAAGGAGAATTGCAAAGGAATGTCCTTAGATTTTCAAAAATTCATGGAATCAACCAGACAACAACTTACCTACCGGGAAGCACTCACCAAGGCAATGGATATCTGCGGAAGATCCGAGAAGTGCCGCTATGACATTGAGCTGAAGTGCCGGGAATGGCAACTCTCAAAAGAAGAAACAGTTCAACTGACAAACACCCTGCTGAAGGAAAAATTCATTGACCAGCAACGGTATGCCAATAGTTTTGTCAACGACAAGTTCAAATTCAACAAATGGGGGAAAATAAAGTTGGCTTATGCCTTAAGACAGAAAAAACTGGAAGAAAAAATGATTCGTGAAGCGCTCACCCATATACCGGAGAATACCTACCGGGAGGTTTTGTCCGACCTTCTTTCGGCAAAAGCAAAAACGATCAGGGAGAATGATGCTTACACCCGTCGCAGCAAATTGATGGCCTTTGCCCAAAGTCGGGGATTTGAGGCAGATACAGCCATGAAGGTCGTTGATCGTTTGTGAAAATTACCCCGGTAATATTGCCTATCTTTACTCCAGTAAAATTTAACCGCAACAGCAATGATTTTGAAGGAGCAACTCAAAGAGCTTGTTGAGCGCCGGGATGCGCTGAGGAGGTTTCTTTGACATCGACGGCAAACTAATCCGAGTAGAAGAAGAGGAGTTGAAAACCCAGGATCCGGATTTCTGGAACAACCCCAAAGAGGCAGAAGCGCACATGCGGCTGATCCGAACCATCAAGGCATGGACGGATAGTTTCAGTCATGTTGATACACTGGTGGAGGAGCTTCAGGTGATTTTTGAATTCTGTGAGGCAGGTGAAGCCACAGATGAAGAAGTAGAAATCCATTTTGTGGAAGCACGCGCTGCCGCAGAGGATCTGGAAACCCGTAACATGCTTCGCCGCGAGGAGGACAGGCTGGGTGCAGTGCTGAAAATCAATGCAGGAGCAGGAGGTACTGAATCGAACGACTGGGCAGACATGCTCATGCGGATGTACCTGCGCTGGGCCGAAAAACACAAATACACGGTCAGGGAAGCCAGTTTCCTTCCTGGTGAAGATGTTGGAGTCAAAAGTGTTACCCTTGAGATAGAAGGCGATTTTGCCTACGGCTATCTCAAGAGTGAAAATGGAGTGCACAGGTTGGTTCGCATCTCCCCTTTCAATGCCCAGGGCAAACGACAGACTTCTTTTACTTCAGTCTTTGTCTCTCCGCTTGTGGATGACACCATCGAAATTGATGTCAATCCGGGCGATATCTCGTGGGATACTTTCCGTTCAGGCGGTGCCGGCGGACAAAATGTCAACAAGGTTGAAACAGGCGTAAGACTTAAACATGCCCCGTCGGGGATCATCATTGAAAATACAGAATCCCGTTCCCAGCTGCAAAACAAGGAAAATGCCATTCGACTGCTCAAATCCCAGTTGTATGAGATGGAACTGCGCAAACGCATGGAAGCCCAGACCAAACTTGAAGCCACCAAGATGAAGATCGAATGGGGATCCCAAATTCGTTCCTACGTGATGCAACCCTATAAGCTGGTCAAAGACAACCGTACTGATTTCGAAACATCGAATGTTCAGGCAGTGATGGATGGTGATATTGATGGATTCATCAAAGCCTTCCTGATGGAGTTCTCGGAGAGTCAGAATAAAGATTAAGTAACGTCACAAAGGGAGGAAAGAAAGTACGGCTCCGATCAGTTTTATGCTGATCGGAGCCGTACTTTCTTGTATGGATTATTGTGAAAATTTAAATAGATTTGTGGGTAGTTCATCCGATTGAAGGTTTACTTATCAACAATAATAAAAAACTAACTATGGAAGAAAAAAACCAGAATTCACGCAGGAGTTTTATTCAGAAGTCGGCAGCAGCCTCTGCATTGCTGACCATCCCCAGCATTATTCCGGCCCATGCATTTGGCGCCAACGACCGTGTCAATGCAGCTGTAATTGGTGTTAACGGCAGGGGGAAAAATCACATTGAAGGATTGATGGAGCAAAAAAATGTGGAAATCACCACATTTGTGGATCCCGATCTCATTGTTGGCAACAAAAGGGCAGAAGAATTCGAAAAGAAATATGGCAAAAAAGTGAATGTGGTTCAGGATATGCGCAAGGCATTCGATGACAAGAACATTCATGTTGTTACTGTGGCTACTCCCAACCATTGGCATACCTTGGCTACCATCTGGGCCTGTCAGGCAGGTAAGGATGTTTATGTGGAGAAACCCGGTTCACACAATATCTGGGAAGGCCGCAAAATGGTCGAAGCAGCCCACAAATACGACCGCATCGTGCAACACGGAGTTCAACTCCGCAGTTCTGTTGCTGTCCGCGAAGCCATCCAGCTTTTGCGCGACGGGTATATTGGCAATGTATACATGGCCAGGGGCCTTGTCTTCAGAAGTCGTCCTGACATCGGCAACAAACCCAACGAACCGGTACCAGAAGGTCTGGATTATGATCTCTGGACAGGACCGGCTCCGAAGCGTCCGTTCACCAGAAATATTGTACACTACAACTGGCACTGGCATTGGGATTATGGCAATGGCGATGTAGGCAACCAGGGAATTCATGAGACAGACCTCTGCATGTGGGGTCTCAATGTAGGATTACCCAGCAAAATAACCGCCATGGGTGGTAAATTCCTCTTCAACGACTGTAAGGAAACACCAGAGGTTTTGTCTTCAACTTATCATTATCCAGACGAGAAAAAAATCATCCAGTTCGAGGTGCGGCCATGGTACACCAATGCAGAGGACGGTGCGTCCGTTGGTAATATTTTCTACGGCGACAAGGGTTATATGGTCATCAAGGGCTACGACACCTACGAAACTTTCCTCGGCGATAAAAAAGAACCGGGTAAAAAAGGCAAGGAAGGCGGAGACCACTTCAAAAATTTCATTGATTCCGTAAGGGCTCATGATCCGAAGATGATTAATGCTCCTGTCGAAAGCGCTCACCTATCTTCGGCACTCGCCCATCTTGGCAACATTGCCTACCGCACCGGAAGAGTTTTGAGTTTTGATCCAAAAACCGAAAAATTCATCAACGATCCTGAAGCAGATAAATACCTGAGCCGCGATTACAGGGCTCCATACATCGTGCCAAATAAGGTATAATTGATTTCTCCATAAGGGTTTAAATACAAAAGGGAGTGCTTCGGTACTCCCTTTTTTGTTACCTGAATCAGCAGAACGCGAAAATCCGGTTCAACTCCATTTCTTCTTAATATAGATAGCGCATCTATTTCAACAATTACCCGAAAGATCCGATATAGAAGATCTTGTCGCTGTCGGGTAGTCAATAAAGGGTTCCTTTTGACCTGAAGAATAAAAGGAATGGGGAAAAAATTGAAATTCCGACCTTCGCAATCGATGCGTCGTTGGCTGCGGATAAATAATCAGCCAGTTTAAATATTTTTAACAATCTCTCCTGAAATTTTTGAAAAAAATAATTGCATTCAGGGGTGACAGGCAGTACCTTAGCTTCCCCTAATGAAGGAGGGAAATGAAAATTTGAATTTTATCCGGATCATGACCCAACCAAAGTCATTAATCAACTGTAAAAAGGTCCTTCCTGCCCGTCAATCCCTTAAGATCCCTGTGAGCAGGAAATCGGGTCTGTCAAAAATAGATGATTCCGGTTTTATTCCTTATGTCTGGAAGGAAGGAATTTGATTTGTGGCTGACTGGGAGATTCTGCAATTGGAGATTAAGAAAGTACTCCCTTTTCAATATCTGAGATGAATTTCAACGAATGATGGTTGAATTGTAACAATCCATTCTGGATACTGATTCGAAGGAAACCAAATCAATTTTTCAGACCGTTAAATGACAATTTTTTAAGGGCTTAAGCCCAACTTAAGTATACACATTACTCATTAAATACAATTTTTCGGATGATGGCGGTCTGTAAGTTCATGCAACCGCTTTCGGTAGAACAGGCAAGGTAGTTACTAATTATTCTTGGTCCCGGAAGGAGACATCTTTTCGTCGGTTTTTTATAATTAAGATACAGGGCAATGAGAGTTCTAATGTTTGGATGGGAATTTCCACCATACATTTCAGGTGGATTAGGTACTGCATGTTGTGGTTTGGCCAATGGCTTGTCCTCCATCGATGGGACAAAAATCATTTTTGTTGTTCCCAAAGTATATGGATGCGAAGAGAGCCACCTGATCGATCTCATTGGGGCCGGAGATATTGCAATAACAAAAAAAAGAATCAGTTTAACGAAATTCGGCCAATTGATTGACTACTTTGAAATTCAGTCAAAATTGGTACCCTACCTTCAACCGGATGAATATGCGACTTCCATTTCTCAAACAATTGAAAATCTGAAATTATTGGTAGAAACCGACCCTGAAGGAAAATTGAAATTCACCGGGCAATATGGCAAGGACCTGTTCACAGAAATAGCACGATATGCAGTTGTTGCCGACGTAATTGCCCAAAATCAAAAATTTGATGTCATCCATGCGCACGACTGGCTTACGTTTCCAGCCGGGATTGCGGCCAAGCAGAGAACAGGTAAACCATTGATTGTTCATGTCCATGCTACAGATTTTGACAGAAGCGGAGGCCAGGTCAATCAGGATGTTTATAACATTGAAAAAAAAGGAATGATGTTGGCTGACAAGGTAATTACGGTCAGCAATCTCACCCGCAAGGCCGTCATTGATAAATATGGAATTCATCCGGACAAGGTGATCACGGTTTACAATGCCGTTGAACCATTCAGATACAATATCAGGACTCCCGTCGGCAAGAGATTTGATGATAAAATTGTGACTTTCTTAGGTCGGATTACGACCCAAAAAGGTCCTTGTTATTTCGTTGATGTCGCAAAACGGATTTTACAGAGAATGGACAACGTTCGGTTTGTAATGGCCGGTTGCGGTGATTTGATGGAGGAAATGATCCGCCGGGTAGCCCAATTGCAAATATCCGACAAATTCCATTTTGCAGGTTTCCTGAAAGGAAGTGATGTGTACAGGATGTTCCGGATGAGTGATGTCTTTGTCATGCCTTCTGTTTCCGAGCCTTTTGGCATTTCTCCGCTGGAGGCCATGCAGGCAGGTGTCCCTGTTGTAATATCCCGTCAGTCGGGTGTTGCAGAGATTCTGTCGCATGCCATCAAAACAGATTTTTGGGATATTGATGGGATGTCGGATGCCATCCATGGCATACTCAAATATCCTTCCTTATCAGGGATGCTTGCGAAAAGCGGAAAAGCTGAATCCGGCAAACTGAACTGGACCGATGCGGCATTTAAAGTCAATGATATCTATAAAAATCTGGTTTTTAAATGATTCTTCGCTCATTCCTTGTTCGAGGCCTCCGGAAATTAAATTAGTGGTGATCACCCAAAATTTATAGTTGATGCGTAAGGAATTTCAGAAAATCAAATTTGCCGGATATATTGTTATCTGACGTGTACGGAAAATAGATTTGAAAAAGAGCACGAAAAAGTTGCAATCAGGGCGATTAAGTTGTAAATTTATAGCCCTTTCTATTTCTTTCAATAGTTGAAGTTAAGGATTAACACCATGAGCAAGCCTGATAAACTGGTGATATACAAAGGCAAATTTTACGCTCGTAAATTTGATGCAGAACCAATGCAAAAAGTGCATTCATTCTCCAGTGTTTCTGAGTCGAATATTCTTCCCGACTCAGAAATAGAGAATTCATCTTATGCCGTTGACTGGCAAATGGAAAGCATTGAAATTCAGTTAACCAATAAAAATAGCGTACTTGATTTCAGTATGCGCAAGTTGGACTCTAAACGTTTCGTTCAGGATGCGATGTCCAAAAAAAATAACTCTTATATTTTAGATTGGTAAGTCTTTCAATGATCTAAGGCAGTATTTCAGCATCATTTCAGGAAATTGGCGTAAATTCTGAACATATTATTTGTCCGGGAGGTTTTGTATTCCCCAAAATTTATAAATTTTACAATTCGGATTTTCAAAATCAGTTGAACAATGTCACTGGTGACAATATATTTTGACCAAAATAACCTAAGGTCAGACGATCTGGCATTGAAAAATCAATCATCCCGTACGTTTTTCTTTGTGATCCTTGCTGGCTTTGCGTCAAAATATTGGCAGAAATTCCAAATCAAATGAATCATAATCTTCGGCATTTCAATGTACTTTTAACTTAAATATCAATCAAGGATCTTTGCATCATGAAAATGGACTCCGAAATGAAAATTGTTGTCGTATTCAGAGGAACAACCTGGCAAGCCGGTATGGTTAAGAATTTGCTCGAAAATGAAGAGATAGAAGCCTATCTGAATGGAGAGAACCGAGGTACATTCAATCCCGGATGGACCTATACCGGCGAAGAAGGTTCAGTGAGAGTGGTTGTTTCAAGTCTGGATTATCAAAAAGCCAAAAAAGTGGTGGATGATTACATGGAAAATCTCAAGTCCACATAAATGATCCGATTCAAATCACCGAAATTGGTTGAAATTCAAGAATATCCATACATGTCAGTTGTCAATTGCTGAACAACTTCCTGATATCCTTCTTCTCATTTTCAGAAAGATTCGTCAGGGCATCAAGGGAACTGCGGATCTTCGTCTTAAAATTCCAGCAGGTCATCTGGCGGAGAGATAATCTTCTGGCAAATTCATAGGTTGATATTTCTTCTTTCCCCCTGCAAACGTTAAACGCAATATAGAATGCCTTGCTAACAGGGAACTTACAGTTGTGAAAGATCGTTCCTGCAGTAGCAGATTCCTCACTTTTGCATTTCGTACATCGTCTGGAATAAGGAGTTTTGCCAATGCAGTAATTGCCATTTCCGCACTTTCTGCACTCAAATCCCTCACCCCACTTTAAGGACGCAATGAATTCCAGACACTTCTCATCACTTTGAAAAAGCGCATCCAATTCATCTTTAGTCAGATCCTCCGCAAAGAAATTTCTCATAATGCAAAAATAGTGATAATTAAAAGATTTAAGTGATACTATTGCGATTTACGATATAAATTTTTACTTTTGTCGAATCAAGTCAAATATTGACGAAATTAGTAGGTTCGGAATTTAATAATTTTCTGGCATTCAAATAAAATATGGATTATTCCAAAATAAATCTCAGATACAGTCAGCTGGCCAAGACAGAATGCTGTCTTTCCTGTGGCGGAGCAATCAATTACGCCAAAGTAAAACCGGGCGAAATTTGCATTGACCTTGGCAGCGGTCGTGGAACCGATGTGCTCAGAATGGCTGAACAGGCAGGTGAAAGTGGTTTTGCCTACGGAATTGATATCTCCGATGGCATGTTGGCCACTGCCAGGGAAAATGCAGCCAAATTTGAAGTAACCAATGTGAAATTTATTCAGTGTGAACTGGAGAAGCTCGATTTGTCAGATCAAACGGCTGATTTAGTGATCTCTAATTGCACCATTAACCATGCAGCTGACAAATCAGCAGCCTGGAATGAAATATTCAGGGTACTTAAATCCGGTGGCCGCTTTATCGTCAGCGACATATATGCGACCTCAGAGGTGCCTGAGGAGTACCGCAACGATCCGGTGGCTGTCTCAGAATGCTGGGCAGGATCGGTAACCCGCGAAGAGTATCTGAAGACCCTCGCTGACTCCGGATTCCGGTCGGTCACCATTCTTGAAGAATCCAAACCCTATGCAAAAGGGAATATTGAAGTGTGCAGCTTCACCATCACCGGACAAAAACCGGAGAACAACATTTAAAGTTTCATTCATCGGGCTTTAAAAGATTGTCAATTGGCAAGTGTCAGTTGTCAATGATCACGAAGGCTTTTCTAAGCAAATAAATAAGTTCATTTTTTTTTATTAATTCATCTACATGAAAAGTTTAGTAAAAAAGCAGGAAGCGCTGAAAAGCGTTGTCATAGCCCAGTGTTGTGCCAAAACTTCCAAATCGGTTGTGGGATGCCACGACTAAATCAAACGGAATAAGCCGTCGGGAGAGTAATTTCCTGACAGGCTTATTCTTTTCCATCCACACCATAGCCGTCAGACAGAAATAAGGGAAGACCGGAAGTCCCGGAAAATTGACCCTATTCCTGCCAAAGCCAGTGCAGATAAATTCTTTGACATAGAAGTACATTTCATAAAATGATCAGATCAAAACACAATATCGTATCCAAGATCCTGAATTCAGATCAGTATTTTGCAGTCAACCTGCTCAGCGGCAATGCGGATTTACTCTCGGCAGAAGAGGCGGCAGGACTCTTACCGGGTAATACGGAAAATATCATGGACGAGAATCTGGTTCGGGACATGATGGAAAAAGGGTACCTGGTTTCCGCCGAAAACGAGTCGAAACTTTTCCGAAACAGTTACTTCGATTTTATTGACCAACGTGACGAGGAAGAAGTTCAGCTTTTCTTTGTTCCTAATTATTCATGCAATTTCAGCTGCAGCTACTGTTACCAGGATGAATACACCAATCCTGGACAAAGCGCTACACCTGAACTGATCGAGGCATTTTTCAGGTATGTCAGGACGGAGTTTGCAGGCAGGAGAAAATACCTGACGATTTTTGGAGGAGAACCATTGCTGAATACCCCCCATCAGCGTTCAATTATCGAGTCGCTGGTGAAGGAATCCAATGAAACAAATCTGGATATCTGTGTGGTGACCAATGGTTTTTATCTGGAAAACTACATAGACATCCTTTCCAAAGGAAAAATTCGTGAAATTCAGATCACCCTCGATGGCACAAAAATCATTCACGACCAGCGTCGCTTTCTCAAGGGGGGTGCTCCGACCTTTGAGCCAATTATCAGGGGAATTGATGCAGCCTTGGCTGCAGGTTTTCCCGTCAATCTCAGGATGGTAATTGACAGGCAAAACATAGAAAATCTGCCGGAACTGGCCACTTTTGCCATCGAAAAAGGGTGGACTTCCAATCCGCTTTTCAAGACCCAGATTGGTCGGAATTACGAATTACATCATTGTCAATCCACGCCTGATCAGTTATTTACACGCGTTTCCCTTTTTGCAAAAATCTTCGAATTAACCGAACAATACCCGCACATTGCGGAATTTTACAAACCCTCCTATTCGGTGGCCAAATACCTTTCAGAACACGGGCAATTACCTGATCCGCTGTTCGATGCATGTCCGGCCTGCAAATCTGAGTGGGCCTTCGACTATACCGGTCGGATTTACTCATGTACGGCCACAGTAGGTAAAGAAGAGGAAGCATTGGGAACCTTTTACCCTGAAGTGTCCAAAAATGAACTGATGATTCGCCAATGGGCATCAAGGGATGTTACCTCCATCGAAGAATGCAAAACTTGTGAGGTTCGGCTGGCCTGTGGCGGAGGATGCGGTTCGGTGGCCAAAAACAAAAACGGCTCCATTTTATCACCCGACTGCCGACCGGTAAAAGAACTATTAGAAATAGGATTTAAGGCATATCTTGAAAAAGAATAATGCAAAAACATTAGACAGCCATGATTTGTCAAGCACCTTATGATAAGACTCCAATCCTCATGGCTATTGGATTCTAGTATCTTCAATTCCATTTACAATTAAAAAACAAATAATTAAGGCATGAAAGAAATTAACAGTCTGGAATTCGAAAAAGAGGTATTGCAAGGCGGCAAGGTTGTCCTGGATTTTTACTCCACAGAATGTCCTCCCTGTGAAGCTGTTGCACCGAAATTTGAATCAGCTTCCGAAATGTATGGAAAAGAAATCAAGTTTCTGAAGATATATCGGCAGCAAAACAGGGAACTGTCTGATCGTTTGGGTGTTAAGTCATCGCCAACGTTACTTTTCTTCGACAATGGGAAAGAGGTCGCCGAACGCCTGGCTGGCGGAATTAAGAAGAGTGAGATCATTCATCATCTGAATTCAATGCTGCCCGAAGCCACTGTGAATGAAATCAAATCGAAGATCACACCCATGGTTTCAGATTATGATGTCGTCATTCTGGGAGGTGGTCCGGGTGGATTGACCGCTGGTCTTTACCTGTGTCAGGCAAAAATCAACACTGTTCTGGTTGACATATCACTTCCGGGAGGTCATGTATCCACCACCCATGAAGTATCCAACTATCCGGGTTTTATCGATCCCCAGGCCGGCTATATGCTGTCTCACAACATGTCTGAGCAGACCAAACTTTGCGGTACCATATTCAAAGTGGCAGTCGATGTGACCAAAGTTGATCTGGTGAAACGGGAAGTGGTAATCGATGAATTTGAAACCATCCGTGCCAAAAGATTGATCATTGCAACAGGAACTACACCAAACCTGACGGGTGCAAAAGGAGAACGCGAACTGAAGGGAAAGGGTATTTCCTACTGCGCCACCTGTGATGCCAAATATTTTTCCGACAAGGAAGTAATTGTGATTGGCGGGGGAAATTCCGCGGTAGAAGAGACTGATTTCATTTCGAAATTCGCCTCCAAAGTGACCATTGTTCACCAGTTTGAAGCATTCACTGCCAACAAGACCGCACAGGAAAAATTACTCGCAAATCCAAAGGTTCATCCTGTTTTTCTGCACGAACCCCGGTCGTTCAAAAAAGAAGGCGACCAGATGATCGTTGAGATCGAAGATTTAACAACCAAGGAGGTGAAAACGCTGAAGGCAGATGGAGTCTTTATTTTCATAGGGATGAAGCCAAATCTTGGTTTGTTCAATGATCAGCTTGAACTGGACCAATGGGGCTACATTAAAACCGACGATGAAATGAGAACTTCCATTCCCAATGTTTATGCGGTCGGCGATGTTATCAGCAAGAAATACAGGCAGATCACCACGGCAGTTGCCGACGGTACGATTGCAGCCATCTCCATTGCCAAGGATTTGGATTAAAAATCGATGTAAAGATAAATCTCAGCAACATGATTAAAATCGTTATACCATCACCTATCTGTTTTAACTTTGTCGTTGAATTCAAAATAAATTAAATGACCATGATTGCCGGATCTCCCATCAAAAAGGTTGACCTATCATGGTTACTCCAACTTGCCAATAAAAAACAAATAATAAACAGATGAACAATTTTGACGATGTCGCACGCACCTGGGACGAGAATCCAATTCACCTGGATCGATCACAGGCGATTGCATTAAAAATGGAGGAAACCCTTCCGCTCAGCAAGGATATGAAAGCACTGGAATATGGTGCAGGAACAGGAATCCTGAGTTTCCTGCTCAGTGAAAAACTGGGCCACATTACCATGATGGATAGTTCATCCGAAATGGTCAAAGTGATGGAGGAGAAAGTACTTAGCCGGAAGTCGACCAATCTTACCCCGGTTTGGATGAATCTCGAAAAGGAGAGACCCTATGCGACATACGATTTGATTTATAATCAGATGGTACTTCACCATATCAGTGATATTGGTTCCATTTTCGAGAAATTCTATAGCCTGGTCTCACCTGACGGTTATTTGGTCATTGCTGATCTCTACACCGAAGACGGTTCATTCCATGGAGAAGGACCAGATGTCCATTTGGGATTTGATCCCGAGGCGCTTAAAGAAATGCTTCTGAAAACAGGGTTTAAAAATGTAAGCTACGAGCAGTGTTATACCGTGAAAAGAGAGAGCGCAGGAGCGGCGCCAAAGCTATTCCCGGTTTTCCTTCTAGCCGCATCAAAATAAATTGACAATTCAACTGATGGAGAACAAAGTGGTCGCCCACCTGTACGATGCAGATACGATCAAGATCATGAACACCGCGGAACTGGCTTATGTTCGTGGGTCCGACCGACTTGAGGAAATACGCAATTTTGCCCGTGAGGCCGGAATCAGGAGGATTGGTATTGCACACTGTGTTTCCATGCCAAAAGAAGCCGCCGCGGTCGGGCAATTTTTATCCGATGACTTTGAAGTTTTCAGCATCGGCTGCAAATGCGGCCATATTGCCAAAGATGAAATGCTGGGTATTGAAGGGAAAGGCATCATGTGCAATCCTTCCGGACAGGCTCAGATTTTGAAAGAGAACCGGACAGAACTCAATATTTCAATGGGATTGTGTGTCGGCCACGACATGATTTTTAATCAGAAATCTGATGTGCCGGTAACTACTCTCGTCGTCAAGGACAGGGTGAACAATCACAACCCGATTGAAAAAATCAGGTCAATGATTAAAACTGAATAAAAACCATATTTCCACGATGTCAGCAGAGATGGAAGCCTATTTCAAAAAGTTCAGGGAGAAGATTATTGGGATCGATCAAACCTTCGAATCTCCATACGGAACACAGAAAATAGTTTATGGAGACTGGATCGCAAGTGGCCGGCTTTATGCTCCGATTGAAGATGCACTGTTAAAGCGGTTTGGCCCTTTTGTCGGGAACACCCATACCGATGCCAGCGAGACCGGAGTTTTGATGACGAAAGCCTACCATTATGCGCAGCATATTATCAAGCAACATGTAAACGCGGGACCAAATGATGTAATTATCAATGCCGGGGCCGGTATGACCACGGTAATCAATAAATTACAACGCATTCTGGGCTTCCGATCCATGGCCAAATTCTGCAAACAGGATTGTTTTGGTGAGGAAGAGCGCCCGGTCGTTTTTATTACCCACATGGAACATCACTCCAATCATACTTCGTGGCTGGAAACGATCGCGGATGTGGTACAACTGATGCCGGATAAGGAGCTCTTGATCGACCTGGACCAACTTCGGATTGAACTGGAAAAATACAAAGGACGGAAAATGAAGATTGGTTCCTTTACAGCCTGTTCCAACGTAACCGGAATAGCCACTCCTTACCACGAAATGGCCAGGATCATGCACGAAAACGGGGGCTTATGCTTCATTGATTTTGCTGCCTCCGCACCTTATTCCAAAATCGATATGCATCCCGCGAATCCGATGGAAGCTTTGGATGCCATCTTTTTCTCACCTCATAAATTTCTCGGCGGACCCGGAAGTTCCGGTGTCATGGTTTTCAACTCGGCCATCTATACCAGTGCCGTACCTGATAATCCGGGCGGTGGAACGGTCGACTGGACCAATCCGTGGGGGGAATTCAAATATGTGGATGACATCGAAGCCCGTGAAGATGGCGGAACACCCGGATTCCTTCAGACAATCAAAGCTGCATTAAGCATCCGCTTGAAAAACCAAATGGGTATTGAGCAGATTAGCACCAGGGAAAAAGAACTGGTCGGGATTATTTTCAGGGAGATGCCGAAGATTCCAAAATTGCATATTCTTGCAGACAACATTCACCAACGATTAGGAATTATCTCATTTTATCTGGAGGAGGTTCATTTCAATCTGGTGGTAAAAATACTGAATGACCGTTTTGGTATTCAGGTGCGTGGGGGATGTGCCTGCGCCGGAACCTATGGCCACTTCCTGCTGGATGTGTCCTACGATCAGTCCAGGCATATCACAGACCTGATCAACTTTGGGGATCTTTCACGAAAACCGGGATGGATCAGGCTATCACTGCATCCAACAATGACCAACGAGGAGTTGTACTTTATCCTGGAAGCGATCAGCCAAATTCAGATCAACCATCTGGAATGGGAAAAAGATTACATCTATGTCAATAAGACCAATGAATTCAGACACTTCAAGGAAGTCGAAGACAAAACTGTTTTTGTCGTTCCCTGGTTCGAACTTGAATAAAATCGTGTTCCCCTGACTGGAATTTTCGAATTTCATGGGCTTCGTAATATGAAGCTGATCAATTTCAGACAAAATACACCAATTTATTAATTATTAGCATTTTAACTATTTATACATCCATAGAAATGAAAATTAGAATCTCAATGATCCTACTACTGGCAATCGCGACTTCCTCCTTTGCCTCCTGCTTCTCATCTTCCCAGGGACAAAATGACCCCTGGACCCAACAGCAGTTGCTGGCACCTGCCGATTTGGCCAAAACACTCAACAATCCAAAATCTGCTCAGCCAATCGTATTTAGTATCGGCATGCAGGCAATTATTAAAGGTTCAATTGATATTGGCCCGGCCATGGTGGCTGACAATCTGAATGTCTTAAAACAAAAGCTTGGAAAACTGCCCAAGAATGCGCAGATTGTCGTTTACTGCGGTTGCTGTCCTTTTTCAAGGTGCCCCAATATCCGCCCGGCCATGGAGCTTCTCAAAAATATGCAATTCACGAATTACAAACTCCTCAACCTGCCCCAAAACGTGAAAGTCGACTGGATTGACAAGGGCTATCCAATGAGTGAATAATCACCCGAATACGGCTATGATGAAGAACCTAATTTTTGCAGTTCTATTTCTGATTTCCAGTGCTGGCTTTTCGAATTTACTTGCACAGTCAACCGGACTCGAAACCGGGAATATGGCACCCGAAATTTCACTGCCCGATCTGAACGGCAAGGTAGTAACATTATCCTCGCTAAAAGGAAAACTGGTGCTGTTAGATTTTTGGGCGACCTGGTGCTCTCCCTGCGTTGAAGAACAAACGGAGATGGCAAGGCTGTATCTGAAATTTAAAACCTCCGGCTTCACCAATGCGAAAGGATTTGAAATCTATGGAGTCTCACTGGATGCCAAAAAACCCAACTGGGAGAATTTTGTCAAGTCCAAAAAAATTTCCTGGACACAGGTAAGTGACCTGAAATTTTGGAAATCGCCCGTTGCAAAGGCATATAACATTCAGGAATTACCCTTTAATATTTTAATTGATGGCAAAGGAATCATCCTGGCTAAAAACCTCCATGGAGATGAACTGGAAAAGCGAATCGCCGGATATCTGAAAAAATAAGAAGCGGGGATTCCTAAATTAATATTTATCAAAATTCGACTTCGATTTGCAGTCCCATCGAACCTCTTCGTTGTTCCAAATCACAGAGTAATGATTTAGGCTGAAAACAGCCCAAATCACTGACTGCTCGTTTCCGGTAAACAATCACCCAAATAGCACAGATCAGGACCACGGGAATAATTTCTTATGGTCCTGATCTGTAATCACCCATGCCACTGATTGAGAAGCTTCCACATTCCTGAACACATTATTTCCGAACAAAAAAATAATCTGCGTCCGCTGTTTTTCTGAGGCTTCAGATAAGTTGCCGGAGCAATCTGAAGTTTCCTCTAGCGCAAAATTTCCATCTTAATCCGGAACACAATAATATTCTTCCAATTATCGTATTATGAACGCAGGTTCATTATATTTGTAAGAATTAAATGGTGCACCCACCGTTTCATTGCGTCGCAGCTGGAACTTTTCCCGATAAACAATTCGGATGTAATACTTAAAACAGAAAGGAATGCCAAGACCCACCATTCACAGAAGAGTTGTCAATCCACCGAAAATGTCTGGATTCAAACCATTCGGCATGCCACTCTCCGAACTAAAGGTTCTGGAGCTTCACTTTGATGAATTTGAAAGCATCAATCTGGTTAATTATCAGGATATGCCACAAGAGGCTGCAGCTGAACTGATGGGGATCTCAAGGCCAACATTTACAAGGATCTACAACAGGGCACTCAAGAAAATTGCAAGAGCATTTGTGGAAGGTATGGCCATCAGGATTGAAGGTGGAAATGTCGAATTTGAAAAGCAATGGTATAAGTGCCAAAAATGCTTCAAATTATTCGGCGGACTGGAAAATCATATCAAATGCAATGGATGCAATTCATTTGCAAATAACGAGTTAATCAGAATCAACCAGTAATATTTATCCGAAAAATGAAAATAGCTGTTCCGGTTACGAGTACCAATCAAGTGGATGACCATTTCGGCCATTGCAGTTTTTATGATGTATTTAACATCTCTCAGAACAAGAGAATTACCGACTTAGATAGAATCCCATCCGTTGAGGGATGCGGTTGCAAATCGAATATTGCCGGAATATTAGCCGCTGATGGCGTGACCGTAATGCTGGCCGGTGGCATCGGGAATGGAGCCATCAACGTATTAAATCGTGCTGGCATAGAAGTGGTAAGAGGATGTAGCGGAGAATCGACTGACGTGGTGCAACGCTATCTTTCAGGACTCATTCTTGACAGCGGCGAAAGCTGCCACCATCATGACAATCCACAATCAGAAACAGGCGGTCATCAGTGCAGTCATTAAAAACAAACTGTTTGAATTGATTTGGATGAACTCTTTCCGATCTTAGTTCGCAAGATGATTGGTACTAACGACCATCCCTTCTCCCTTTAAGCTGCATGAAAGATCTTTTCACTAAAATTTTTCTGTTTTATTACCAGGGATTCATGAAAATGAAGCTTGGAAAGAAACTCTGGACCATTATCCTGATTAAACTGATCATTATTTTTTTTGTGCTCAGAATATTTTTCTTTCCGGATTTTCTGAAATCCAACTTTCAAACAGACGGACAACGAAGCAATCACGTCCTCGAACAACTCACTAAATAATAAATATGGAAAACATCGATTTCTCGCTTGTCGATTGGTCAAGAGCGCAATTCGCATTAACAGCCATGTACCATTGGTTGTTTGTTCCGCTTACACTGGGACTTTCATTTATTGTCGCATTTATGGAGACCTTGTACGTTCGCACCGGTGACCCTGAATGGAAAAGAATTACAAAATTCTGGATGACAATTTTCGGTATCAACTTCGCCATTGGAGTTGCAACAGGCATCATCCTTGAGTTTGAATTCGGAACCAACTGGTCCAACTATTCCTGGTTTGTCGGTGACATCTTCGGGGCACCACTGGCCATCGAAGGAATCATGGCCTTCTTTCTGGAAAGCACCTTTATTGCCGTGATGTTCTTTGGCTGGAATAAGGTGAGCAAAAAATTCCACCTTCTTTCAACCTGGCTGGTAGCGATTGGTTCCAACCTTTCCGCCTTGTGGATCCTGGTAGCCAATGGATGGATGCAGAATCCTGCCGGGATGAGGTTTAATCCGGATACAGCCCGCAACGAAATGGTCAACTTCTGGGAAGTGCTCTTCTCCCCTGTTGCCATCAATAAATTCCTGCACACCATTTCATCCGGGTACGTACTTGCTTCCGTATTTATGATAGGCATCAGTGCCTGGTATCTGCTGAAAAACCGAGAACACCTTTTTGCCAAAAGAAGTATCATCATCGCTTCTGTCTTCGGCTTGCTGACAACGGCATTTGTCATTCTGACCGGCGACGGATCTGCACGAAATATGGCCAAATACCAGCCGATGAAATTTGCCGCCATGGAAAATTTGTATGTGGGTCAGCAGAATGCGCCATTGGTTGCAATCGGAATTCTAAAAGTGGATGAACTGGAGCGTGCCCACAAAAAACAGGATTTCAGGTTTACCATCGAAATACCCAATATGCTTTCCTATATGGCTTTTCTTGATCCGAATGCCTATGTTCCCGGAATCAAAGACCTTGTCCATGGAAATCCGGAGCACAATATCATCTCCTACAAGGAAAGAAGTGAGAAGGGAAAAATTGCCATCCAAGCTCTGGCTGCCTATAAAAATGCACGAAAAGCAGGAAATGACAGTCTGGCAAAGGAGGCTCTTACCAGCTTTGAAGCCAATTATGCCAATTTCGGGTATGGCTACTATGCCGGCCGCGATATGCATGAATTGGTTCCAAGTGTTCCTACCACCTTCTATTCCTTCAGGATCATGGTTGGATTGGGAATGCACTTTGGATTGCTGTTTCTGGTCGTCCTCCTGTTAACCCTCAGAAATAAGATCGAAAAGAAAAGGTTTATCCTTTATACCGCACTTTGGTCCATTCCTCTTGCCTACATTGCCTCCGAACTGGGATGGGTGGTGGCGGAAGTTGGCCGCCAACCCTGGGTCATTCAGGATATCCTTCCCACCATTGCTGCTGTCTCGCAGATAAGTTCATTCTCTGTACAAATCACTTTCTGGATGTTCTTTCTCCTTTTTACAGGATTGCTGATCGCCGAGGTAACAATCATGACCACCCAAATCAAAAAAGGGCCTGAAGAGTTGACTGTTGCTGGCGGGCAATTATCTGAGAAAAACCAACCTGCAAAAAACTAAAGCCATGACTGAAATATTATCCTATTCTTTTCTTCAACATTATTGGTGGATGGTGGTCTCCCTTTTAGGCGCAATCCTGGTTTTCCTGATGTTTGTCCAGGGTGGACAAACGTTGATCTATACAATTGGAAAAACGGACGATGAACGCACCATGCTGATCAATCTTTTGGGACGCAAGTGGGAATTCACCTTTACGACGCTTGTCACCTTTGGAGGTGCCTTTTTCGCCTCCTTTCCACTGTTTTATTCAACCAGTTTCGGGGGAGCTTACTGGGTCTGGATTTTAATCCTGTTCGCTTTCATCGTTCAGGCTGTCTCCTACGAATACAGGAGCAAAGCCGGGAATTTTCTTGGAAAAAGAACCTACGAAACCTTTTTGCTCGCCAACGGCATATTGGCGCCGGTGTTGATTGGAACTGCCGTGGCAACCTTTTTCACAGGATCTCAATTCTCCATCAATTTCATGAATATCACACGGCTTACCGGGGATAAAATGCCTGTAATATCTGAATGGACAGGACCCGCTCACGGACTGGAAGCGGCGCTGAATCCTCATAATCTTCTGCTCGGACTGACCGTATTCTTCCTTGCCAGAGTTCTGGCACTGCTCTATTTCATGAACCGGCTCAACCATGCAGTGATGATGGAGCGTATCAAGAAACAGCTCCTGATCAACGCCATTCCTTTCGTGGTTTTTTTCCTGGGTTTTACCTTCTGGACTTTACTCTCCTCAGGCTTTGCCGTGAATCCTCAAACGAAGGAAGTATCCCTCGAATCCTTCAAATACCTGCACAACTTACTTCAAATGCCAGTTGTTGCCCTCATTTTCGTGCTGGGGGTTGCCCTGGTACTGCTTGGAATCATCCGGCCACTGACATGCTTCGTCAAATGCAGTACTAAGGGTATTTGGGGTGCAGGTATCGGGACAATCCTGACTGTCTTCGCGTTGTTTCTTCTGGCAGGATTGAACGACACTGCCTATTATCCTTCCTCCTCCGATCTGCAGAGCTCACTCACCATCGAAAACAGCTCTTCCAGTCAATACACGCTCACGGTCATGAGTTATGTCTCTCTGCTCGTTCCTTTTGTCATTGTCTACATCTGGTTCGCATGGCGCGCCATAGACAGCAAGAAGATGGATAGCAAAGAACTTGAAAATGAATCACATGTTTATTAATAAAATCATATTACCATGATAACCCAGATACTTTGGCTGTGTAGCTGGCCTATACTGATTGCTGTATCCTTTTATGCTGTTGATTGGGCATTGAGAAAATTTGAGCAAAAAAGATAAAAATCAGAAATGCTTGCAAGGCTCGCAAAATATCGCAAATATTTAAATGACAGAACTTTGCGTAACTTTGCGTGCTTTGCCTGAAAAATTCTTAGTGATATTATAACGATTCGGGTGATATTATAACGATTTATCGTTTTTGTTATTTATCTTTGCATGATCAATCTCAAAATGTATCATGGAAAATAGTTGCAGCACCCCTTCCCAGCCAAAAAGCGCAAGAGAATTCTTTTCTTCGAAAACCTTCCTTAGACCATTCATTGCCACCTTACTGGGAGCAGTGGCAGGATTTCTGTATTACTATTTTATCGGCTGTTCCTCCGGCACCTGCGCGATCAGTACCAACCCTTACCAAAGTACCCTGATGGGCGCCTTTATGGGATGGTTCTCTGTCAGCAGTCCTTGCAGCAGGGGTAAATGTTAAGTAAAATCAATAGGCACGTCAAATCGTACACCATGAAAAAAATCATCCTTCCCATTTCTTTGGCCTTGATGCTCATGCTGAGCAACTGTTATGCAGGGAATCCTGTCAAACCCAATTCCACTGGAAGTACGGGTAATGTAATTGTGTTGACCAATGAGTCATTTAAACAGAAAGTGTTCAATTATGACCTGAATAAAACCTGGAAGTTTGAGGGAAATTTACCGGTCATCATCGACTTTTATGCAACCTGGTGCGGTCCATGCCGGCAACTTTCACCTTTGGTAGAAGAGATGGCCAAAAAATACCAGGGGAAAATTATCGTATACAAAGTCGATACGGATGCACAGCAATCCCTTGCTCAAAACATGGGGATTTCCAGCTTGCCTACCTTGTTATTCATCCCTGTAAAAGGCCAACCAAGATCAACAGTAGGTGCTGTACCCAGAGAAACGCTTGAAAAGGCGATCGCAGAGGTTTTAATGGTCAAATAAACCTGTAGATGGTTCGAGTCAAATAATCCGTCTGACAATGTCAATTACCGGTTAAGCAGAAGGCTTAACCCATTGCATTTCTGAATATTCGCTATTTGATATGGATTAATATGGAGGCATTTTCACCCTGAATGGCGACTCAACGACCTTCCACAACAAGCTGAAATCAAATCATCCTGCCTTGCCGATTAGAAATATCATACCGGATTAGGAGTGTCCCCCTACAATAATGCGCATAATTTTTAGGTTGAGGACAATAAACCGCCAGGACTGCCATATCAGATTTCTTCGCCAAAAGCGGGTTCCACCGGTAGGAATCGGAGGATAAGATTCATCGTAATAACCACGAACTATATTTTTTGCCATAACTTTTTTTATCAATGATTTATATAGAGGATCATTCAGGAATTAGCCACCAGAATGGATACCCTTTGGCCTTGTGGATAAACATGTAATGCAAAAATAGTTTAATCCAGTGACCGGCTAACCCGGCCTCGCCAATCGTATAATTCAAATCCCTGCCCCACTGAGGATATTTCTGCCAATCAGGTACGATTGGAAAAACAGTCATCGTAGCTGCGTTACCCTTCAAAAAACTATATCCGGAAGATACAACACATGCAGCTCCCATTTTACCCATTGATGCCTTGTGTTTGAAACCGGTACTACCCGTAAGAATCTGGTCAACGATATTCAGGGCAACAATTTTCCCTATGACCCCGGATGGCATTCCGGTTCGTGGCGGTGCAGGGGTAATCAGCGTCCCATTCGGACTCTTCATTGGTTTGGAAATCTGATGAGGAGGAGCGAACGCGATTCCTGTGGCGAAAATGTTTTTAAATGCCGGACTCTGATACACAGAAGGCCAATCTTCAACCGACCAATCCTCAAAAGCTTTTGCGGTATAATCGGCATCCACCTTCATTAAACCGTTGGGAACAAAGAGCTCCCCGCTAATATCTTCTCCGGCCTTGTTGTATGCTTTCATTCCAACACCGGCAAATGCCGGAATTAACATGGCAAAATCAAACGGGATCGTATGCATCTGTCCATCGAGGGTTTCGTAATGAGCCACCCCCTTCTCGACTTTCACCACACCTGCACGTTTAATCCATTTAATGCCGTATTCTGCAAATATGGACTCACTGAATACTTTGGTGGGAGTAATGTAACCACCCCTTTGGATGAAGGCTCCACCCATTCCAAAATCTCCAAGTTCATATTCGTTGGAAATCCAGGTAATCTCGGCCATGTGCATCAGACCACGTGATTTGATTTCATAGGCGACATTCAGTGCATATTCAAAAGCCGCACCCTGGCAAGTGGCAGCGGGATGACCGGTTCCGATAAGAAATTGAATTTTTTCGCCCTGCTGCATTCGTTGAATACAAGTTTGCAACTCCTTCCAGGTATCCACAGCATGATCGCATGAACACACAGAATGGGTGAACTTACCAGGGCCTAATCCCTCGGTAGCCTCAAAATTCAGTTTGGGTCCTGTGGCATTCACAAGGAAATCGTAGTCGATGATGGCAGACTCCCCCTTATGATCCTCACCGGTATATTCTATTGCAACGTACGGCCTGTCTGAAGTAGTTCCCCCTTCGGGAAAGATTGCAGTAGCCTTGGCTTGATGAAAATCAATTTTCCACCGATCATATACCGGTTTCAACTTAAACCTCACCTGATCAATGGTCATCTTACCTACTCCTACCCAAATATTCGATGGTATCCATTGATAATACGACCCGGGACTGACAACCACAACATCATGTTTGCGTCCCAGCTTTTTTTTCAAAAAGGCTGCTGCCGTATGCCCCGAAATTCCAGCCCCTAAAACAACGATTTTTGCCATGTTTTTTAGAATTATGCTATAATTGTAAAGATAACAAAATGGGATAAATCCAATCAAGAAATAGCACATTAACCACTTCTTTTTATTCCCATTGTGATAGTTGAAGAAAGGTTTAGGTTAACTCAACACCAGAAACTTAAAGAATAATAGATGCAACAACTTTTAACATCCAATACTTCATGATACAACACCTCATTTTAAAGGCAATATTTCACTCTTCCTACTATCATCATTCAGTTTATCCAAATAAGTGATTGAAATATATCCTTCCATGACCTCCAATGTGATTTCACCCGAATCTGTGGTATACCTGGTGAAATCACCGGCCATTACGTTTCTCTCCGGCACTTTATACACCAGTCTTTCCCTCTTTTTATATTGCTGGTACTTACTGTATCCAGTACCATATTTCAAAGTGAACAGGTTTTGTATCTTTCCGAAATCAGCCTGGAGTGAATCATGAACTTCAACTGGCATGCTGACAACCACCTTGTAAGCCAAATCATTTTTCTCGGTCCCAAAAACATGAATCTCACAATCTTTACTTAAGAATTCTCCTTTAAGGATGATCTCTCTATTTTTTGTTGTGTCGGATACTACAAATCCTGTCTTTGTCAACTCACTGGCGAATTGATTAAGACGACCGTCCAAATGCACATTATTAAATTTCAGGTGTTCCTTTGGAGAACATCCATCGCAAAAAATGATTATCAAAAAAGGGATCAAATAGCGTGTTTTCATCGATCAGATTTGAGTCCGGTAATAATCAAACGAACTAAACAAGAGAGGTAATTTTACTCGTTTTTCCTGATAAGAAAAACCTTGAAAATTACACCACTCGCAGAACTTTGAGTTCCATTATTGCTCCAGAAAATCTCGCTTTCGGTACTTTCAATGCCTCCAAACAGATAACCGACCAAGGTAGAATCCCGCTGAATGGCATCCAGTTGAATTACCTCGTTTTCATATTTTGGCAAGTTTCTGACAGGAATAAATTCAGAACCGGCTCCTAAAAACGAAGGCATCTCAACAGGCAATTTATATTCGGTCATTTTTCCGGTTCTGTCTCTCGTCACCCTGGCAATTGTTTTGACAAACGGGACATTGTCATTCTGGATTCTGATTCCGGCACTATCTGTATATTGGGCAATACCACCAAAGAACAGATTATGCATCTCCCTGGAATCAGCACTGTACAATGGAATGTGCGCACAATGATATTGGTTGTAGTATTGTGAAAAATCGTTATTTACCTTGTATCCGGAGCTGTCAATATTCACACAATTCAGAAATGGCAAGTCTGCGCCTACCTGAAAAACGCCTGAAAAAGCAGTCAGGCCTTCCTGTCCGCCAGGCAATATTTGAGGGATGACATTATAATCCCTCCTGTGCAGGTTGAGGGTGTCCGTAATTCCCGGCAAATGGGAGATAACTATTTCAGATCCATTGTCGGCCAATTGGAATTTGCGGATTGAATTGGTATATGTCTGGACGTAAGAAGGATGTCCCATTGGATTGTACCGGCCTTCAAAGCGCTGTCCGCCAGTCAGGTAATAGGTGTGGTATATTTTGTTCAGATATCCTCCTGTGACAGCAAATTGTTCGTCTTTGATTTGTCTGAACCAGGTCCTCAACGAATCCCCTGTCACGATGGCATTGATTGCATCAGGTACCTTGACTGCCGTCAGATTGGGATAAGTGATATGATCATCGGCCGACTTACTGTACCCGTATCCACCAACAATATAAAGGTATTCTCCTTCCTGGTGAAATTCCATATTGGTCGAACTCAATTGCTCCTGTATGGAAACAGGCAATGAAGATAAAGGGGCAGACCAGGTAAGCTTTTCTACCGGATCAACTACGGTAAGCCGGATATTTTGCCCTCCGGCATCAAAAGTTGCCCATGGCTGACGACGGTGTAATCCGTCCGATCTCCCACCGATTATCAGCCATTTCCCATCATGCTGACCATAGGCAAAAGACTGCACTCCGCTCAATCCAGTAATTTGAAATGGCTCAATGGCGATTTGAAATGGATTTGATTGCTTATAATCTGTACAACTATTTAACAACAAAAGCAAGAATAAAATACCAATCTTCATACTAGTTTATTATTGGATGCCAAAAGATTAAAGTAATAAATAAATTAGCAATTTGTCTTGTAATTTATTTGATTGCTTACTCAATGAAATTTATTTTTTGATTATTTCCAAAATTTCCATCGGTGTTTTACCTGTGATTTCTGAAACTGATTTTATCTTATCCTCAGGAGTTGCAGAAACACCATTTATCTTCAAAATCTTAATTATTTCACTAGCATCTTTTCCCAATTCCACTGCAACCTCACTAATAGTTTTTCTACCTAAACCCTGTAAAATTGGGTTTCTGTCTGTTTTAATACTGCCTTCATGATTGGCAGATAAAATCATCGAATAAAGTTGTGCTGGGGTGACACCATTCAATTCACTAATTTTCAGGATGGTTTGTCCGACGCTATCAACTTTTAATCCTTTTTGCCTGATAAGCAACAAAATACTATCCGGCGACATCTTGATATACTTCGCAGACAACTCTCTGATTGTCAGCACTTCTGCATGCGGAATAGGTGCTTGCTCTTCCTTGATCTCCCAGCTTTCGGTGGTATATTCTCCAAAATCCATAATGGCTTTGAAAGGTTGAACATTAAAATAGGTTCCTGAAAAAACAACCGCTATCATTATGGCTGAGATGATTAACTCTTTCTTTTTATTGATTCCCTGGGCTGCTTTGGAAGTGAAATAGTACCAAAATACTTTCCAGTTAAATGTAAAAAGATGAAAAATGGAGAGGACAACAAACGTGGTAGAAAAAATGGTATGAATGGCCTGCCAGCCGGCTTTTGTGAATCCAAACAGCATCCAGTTGGTCCAGTTCGATACCCGACCCGGAGGAGCGATGTAGAGAACTATTCCGGAAATAAGTATGATTAAAAAAGACCAGGCCAGTGAAAAGCTTACAAAGCTCTTCCATGAAAATTTATTTTGCATAGTTTAAGATATTGAAGGTGTTTTAGTTTTAGCTTTTGTTTTTGTTTGAAATACCGGTGGTATTGACCACTCCCGACCTGTTTCACTGGCATTTTTTGTGCTAAACGCTTTTAAGCAGCTAATTCGGGTCTGGGGTGGTCATTTACCGGTCACACAGGGGACATGATCTATGTGATTTTGTTATTTGTTCAGGATTATGGATAAGTAACTCCCTTAATTTTCAGATTCCAGATGAAGGCTTTCAGGTGGGCATTGGATCCTGCCATAATATTGGTATAGACAGTTTTAACTGAAGCATTCTCTACTTTAAGCAGCTCCTTCTGAAGGTCACTGATATCGGTCTGCTCAATTAATACACCGGCTTTTAGCGCCTCGATCACCGAAACATCCCCCATGGCAATCAATTGCTTGTATAGATCAATAAGATGTGCGTTCACGTAAACCCCCGGATCATTCGTGCTATTGTCGGCTATATTGAATCCGGTAATAAGCCTTAAAACGGAGGACATGTGCGCATTCTCGCTTTTGCTGACATTCAGAAAAACAGGCAGTTTATACCTGGCATAGAAGTAGGTATATACATCCCTTGCCAATTTTTCTTCTTCGCGCATAAACAACAAACCGGCTGTTTCTGCTTCTGTGACCGTTCCGGTTACCACACAGGCAGCAACTGCTACATCAGGTATGGTTCCTGTTAAGAAACAAGCAACCGGTACAGGAACAGTCGCACTCTTCAGATCCGGAGTCACTACCCCAGTGGCTGAGTTATCTACTGCGCCGGTAATACTGTCTGAACAGGAGCTGGCCAACGCAAATACTCCAAGAATGGCCATTGAAAATAAAAAATTCCTTGCTTTCATGATAATTGTTTTTAATTTTTTTGACGATTAAATTGATTTTAAATAAGGCACAGCTATTGCACCAATAGTTGACAAATACTATTTAAACTACTTATTATTAATACTATAGCTAACTGCTTATTGAAGTAATTCGTGCGTTAAAAGCACTGTGAGGTAGGAAGGACTATTTGTTGGCACGGGCTTCGAAAGTGTCGCAAACCCCATTCTTATTGGCATCAACGAAGTTTCTGCCTTTGCCTTGTCCCCGGCCTTTGCCATTGCAGGTACCATTTCCTTTGTTTCCCGCTGCATTGGCCGAACGGTTGCTCTGATTGTCGCATATTCCATCGTTGTTGGCATCAACAAAAGCGACACCCTTGCCAGTTCCATTGCACCTGCCGCGTCCATTTCCCTGACCGGCAACCACCGGATCTTGTGCACTTGCAAAGGCGGTTATCGCGATGAGGGCCAATCCTGTTAAATAAAGTTTTGTTTTCATAACTTTTGAAATTTTCATTCGTTGCTTCTGCTCAATTACCGAACCGCTTTCCGCCCTGCCAACCTTTTGGACCTCCCTTGCCCGTGGAACCTATTGGCACATCGTTGCTAAACATTTCACTGAAGATTTGTTCCAGCTTTCTTTGTTGTTCAGGATCGCAAATACTTTTAATGCCCAGATAGTACCTGTAGGATATCTTCTTTAAGTCGCTATGTAACCGCCCAATTGAATCGGAAAGCACATTTAACCTGGAAGTATCACTTTGAACGGCTGCCATTTCGGCAAGCATTTCCTTCCGTTTGCTAGCTAACGCGAAAGTAATATTCCTTGCCTTTGGTCTGAAAGCAGGGTTTACTGCTTTGAATTTCTCCATTTGTTCGTTGCTAAGATTCAACTGATCCCGGAAATAGCGGCCGCTAAATTTCTCTGAATCAGCCTCTTTCTGTTTTGAGTCGGCAGTCGTACCAATTGCTGTCTTGCCTGATTGAACCTTGTAGTACACCACGGTCAGAATCGTTGAAATATTCATGATTGCAAGTACCACAATCGCCCAAACCATCATCGAATTTTTGTTTTCTGCTTTCATCTCTTTCGAATTAAAGTTGAGAAATCAGATCAACCGATTCAAGGGCTGCATCGTTCATGTAAGAAAGTTCAACCGGTACTCTCTGGTCTGATTCCGTTGACAGATACGTACTGCCAAGCACAACTCCGGAAAATATGGCTGCTGCAAGCGAAACACCAATCAAAATAGGCTTCAAAATTCTCTGATAGGTCAGAATAGGTTGAAAACTTCTGTTTTTGCTTTCCATTTCTTCAATACCGGACATAATCCGGGTGACAAGAAAGGGATTTGACTGGGTTTCCTTTTCAGCATCCATTACCTTATTGGCAAGAATAAGTAATTGATAGCTTACAGAACAATCCGGGCAACTCTCCAGATGTGCTTCAACCTGAACTCGCACCACCCCGGACAATTTGTCCTCGCGGTACGCATCGAATTCTTTTTGGCATAACTGACAGTTCATTTTAATTGAGTTTAATGGTTAGAAACAAAACTTATATTTTTCCTACGGTCAATTCTTACTTTTTTTGTACAGGGAGGATAATTTATCCCGAAGGTTGGCTTTGGCCCGCTGAATCAAAGCTTCAACGGCACCTTCGGTGGTCTCCATGATTTCGGCTATCTCCTTTTGCGAAAGATCATCATACTTGCTAAGCACAATGGCAATACGCTGTTTCTCAGGCAAACTGTTCAGGGCTTTCTCTACCCATTCATTCCTTTCTGCGTGAATTAAGATATTCTCCGGATTCTCTGTATCGGAAGCAGGAAATGAATATTCTCTGCTCTTTTCACTGCCAAACACATTTTCAAGCCGCTGCAGAAATTTATTTTTGGAAGATTTTCGTATCCTGTTTAACGAAGCATTCACCGAAATACGGTAAATCCATGTCGAAAAGGAGGCATCCCCCTTAAATGCAGTGAGTGTCTGGTAGGTTTGAATAAATATATCCTGCGTAAGATCATCTGAATCCTCCTTGTCGTGCAAAAAGCCCATGCAAGTACGAAATACCATGGGTTGATACCGCTCAACCAGCAGACGGTACAAATTTCGGTCACCGCTATTTATTCTATCAATAACTTCGGCATCAGTCATTTGTAATATCGATCACTGAATTTATCCTTTTTTGCTTATTTCAGTCAATCCGTTCAGATTGACAATCACAATATCCTTTTCATTTAATTGAATCAGACCATCCTTCTCAAAATTTTTCAACAGTTTCACACAACTCTCTGTCGAGATGCCGGCAAAGTCGGCAAGGTCTTTGCGTGAAAGCAATTGAAATATTTCAGGGATCCTGGTTTGAAGTGAACCGATATACAACAGGGTATCTGCAATCCGACCGTTCATCTGCCTATATAGAATATGCCGCAAAGATTCCAGCAGATTCCCATTTTGCTCACAATATCGCCTGATCAGATTGAAGCCAAAGGCCCCATTCTGTTGAACCACCTTCACAATGGCATCTTTTTCCACCAAGAATACCTGACAATCAGTCAGGGCCACCGAGGAGTAGTTAAAAGTGTTTTTGGTAAAGACCGCTGAAAGCCCAAGGAATTCGCCTGCCTGTATGATCCTCAGGTTGAAATCCCTGGAGCCATCTCCCTCGATGTACTGTCTGGCCAACCCATTGATAACGAACAAGGAATAGGAGGCAAACGCTCCCTGTTTGGTGAGATGATCTCCCTTGCGGAACATAACCTGCGTTTTACTGGCTCTTACCAATTCTGCTTCTTCCGGTGTCAGCGACTGGAAACAAGGTGCCTGAATATCGCAAATAAACTCCCGATCTGATTCAAGTATTGGTCTCATACACGCTAACTAAGGAATTGAACGGACTAAGATAGTCTAAATCAAGCAAAATACCCAGAAATCGAAAACCCCAAATTGTATAGCAAAGAACGCATAGATATTAAGTTTGGCGATGCCACAAGGCAAAAGAGACTGTAGAGAATTTCATCAAACCACAAAAAATTGATAATCAAATATTTCAATCAGTTTTTTAGCTCTCTTTTCCCATTTTGCATCCCTGATGTATGACGGGATCAACAAATAAGTTGTCCTAAATCAATCACTAAGTTGTGATGAGTACTTCCAATTCATTACTTGCTTAATCTTGCATGCCTAACTTTGCACCTACAAAACAAACCCGTTCAAAATATGTTGTACACGAACTTAATCCACTTGGAAACTTTCACCGATCTGGACAAAATGACCAGAGAAAATGAAAATGTACTGATTGTTTGCGGTAGGATGGATCCGCAAAGTGTCACGATTTACAGGATAGCGGAATCAATGGCACAGGAAAATCATCACGTGAAGTTCTGTGACATGGAATATGACAACCCCGAATCAATTCACATCAGACAAATGCCTGAATTTATCCAAAACAGCATTTCTCCACTAACTCTTTATCTTCAAAAAAGCCAGGTAGTGAAAGCCTTTTCAGGAATCCAATCCGAAGAAGCAATCGCCGGTGCCATCAATGAAATATTTCTAAAAAAAGAAAAAATATGACAAATTGGATTCTATTTATTTTTACCGCATTGCTGATTTTTATCGCATATGCCATCCTGTCGGTCAGGAAAATGAAAAACATGCCGTTGGTGGATGATCATACAAAAATCAGGCAATTGAATGACCAAAATTTCAACCAGCAAATCAAAAACGGAATGGTTCTCGTAGATTTTTGGGCTTCGTGGTGTGCCCCCTGCAAAATGATGGCTCCGGTATTGAATCAGGTAGCGGATGAACTTCCTGAAAACAAGACAGTAGGAAAACTCAATGTTGAAATATCTAAAGCAGTATCATCCAAATACAATATCAGGAGTATTCCAACCATGATCCTTTTTAATAACGGGAAAGAGATCAACCGGTTCGTTGGTATTAAATCAAAAGAATTTCTTCTAAAAGAAATGTCAAAAATTTAACACTTTTCAATCAATTGAATTTTAATTATTTATCGAATATTTTACACCTATGGATAAGATTGTAATCATTGGAGGAGTCGCAGCAGGCGCGACAGCCGCGGCTAAGGTTCGCAGAATCTCCCCAACATCCGAAATCATCATGCTTGAAGCCGGACCGGATATCTCATTCGCCAATTGTGGTTTGCCTTATTATATTGGCGGAGACATCAAAAGCAGATCAAAACTGATTCTTCAGAGCCCGGAGAGTTTCAACGAACAATACGGCGTCGAAGTTCACACCCATACGATTGTATCCTCCATTGACAGGATTGCGCATAAGGTAAAAGCCATTGATACCCGAAGCGGCGAGCAGAAAACGTTTGAGTACACGAAACTGATTTTGGCCCAGGGTGGCAGACCGGTCACCCCAACGCTTCCCGGTTCAGATGACGATCATGTTTTCACCTTGTGGACTTTGGAGGATATGGACAAAATATCCTTTCATCTCGAAGAAAAAAAACCAAAAAATGCCGTCGTGGTAGGTGGCGGATTTATTGGACTTGAAATGGTGGAAGCGCTCGTCAAAAGAGGGTTGAAGGTGAACGTAGTTGAGATGATGCCACATGTTATGGCATTGATGGAGGCTGAAACAGCCGGATTTATCGAAAAGGAACTACTTTCCTTCGGAGTAGGCATCCACACCGGCGCAGGGGTTACCCAGATTATGCCGCGATCAGTCAAACTTGACAATGGAAAGATCCTTGATGCCGATATGGTTTTGCTTTCTATTGGTGTCCGTCCGACACTTCAGCTGGCAAAAGATGCCGGACTCGAAATTGGTGAAGCCGGCGGATTGCTTGTCAATGCCAGGTTGCAGACATCTGATCCGGATATATTTGCTGCCGGGGATATGGTTGAAATTGAACATCGTGTCAACGGAAAGAAAGTGCGCATTCCTTTGGCCGGACCCGCCAACCGCCAGGGAAGAATCGCTGCTGAAAACGCGCTTGGCGGAAATCACCATTACAAAGGATCCATTGGTACTTCAGTGGTTCGGGTGTTTGATGCTGTGGCCGGCATCACAGGTTTTTCACTGAAACAAGCCCGTGCGGCAGGTATTGATGCAGATGCCGTCGTTGTTCACAAAGAGCACCACACCTCCTATTATCCTGGTGCTGAGTCTGTAACCGTATTATTGGTTTATGACCGCAAGAGCGGGATTATTTTGGGAGGGCAAACTGCAGGATACAAAGGTGCCGACAAAAGGCTGGATGTGATTGCTACCGCTACAGCGGCCAAATTAACCATCGGTGAAATCGCAGATATCGATTTTGCCTACTCTCCACCTATAGGAACTGCCAACGATGCCATTAATATGGCCGCTTATACCGCAGAAAACAGAATTTCAGGCTTCAGTCCATCCGTAACAGTTTCAGAACTTGATAATTACATAGAAGGAAAAAATCCGGTATTCATTGATGTCCGTGACGTTTTCTCCTATGAAAAAAGTCACATCAAAGGCTCTGTACACATACCTCTGGAATTGTTACCCCAACAAATGAACAAAATTCCCAAAGGCATCCCTGTATTTGTTTACGACGAAACTGGCAAAAAAGGACACCAGGCCCTACGGACCTTAGCCGGAGCGGGATTCAGTGATGTTACCAATATTTCAGGCGGACATATTTCCTTGCAACGGCAGGCCCTTACGACAGGCTTCAAACACATTCAAATAGACCTTTTACCCGTTGAACCTAAATCACTCACAGATGAATCATCAACCCGGGAGGAGGCAAAAACTTCCAGGGAAGCTGACAATAATTCGCCCATCGTGGTGGATGTGCGCACTCCCGAGGAGTTTCGTGGAGGGGCATATCCTGATGCCATTAACATTCCGCTGGACGATTTGATGCAACGCTACGAAGAACTGGGAAACAATGCAGGACGTGAAATCGTCGTTTATTGCGCCTCCGGTGCCAGATCGGCCTATGCGCAGCGTTTTCTGATGCAGACAGGCTATACGAATGTGTCGAACGGAGGAGGAATTGCCACCATGATGGCCAATCGAAAGCCAAAACCAACCGCAGCCAATTTTTCGGCAGAGCCAATAATCATTGACGTACGCACACCTTCAGAATTTTTAGGAGGTGCCTATCCCGGGGCCATCAATATTCCTGTGGATGAAGTGCAAAGGCGCATCAGCGAATTTGGCAATCAATCGAGAGAAATAACGGTTTACTGTGCTTCAGGAGCACGATCTGCTTATGCCCAAAAAATACTGCAGCAGCTGGGTTTTACCCAGGTAAAAAATGGTGGAGGTATCGCCCAAATGATGAGCCGGAGATAATGGTTGAATATTAAACACAACATTTATACGATTAAATACATGAAGCGAATCTTAATTCTTGGTGGTGGCTTTGCAGGGATTCAAACAGCCATTGAACTACAGAAAAGCAGAAAATTTGAAGTTACACTGGTTTCTGATCGTGATTTTCTCTATATCTATCCCATATCCATTTGGGTACCGGTCCGCCATGCTGAATTTGAAGATGTAAAGGTTCCACTGGAAAAAATCCGCAAGGAATATCCATTTAATCTCGTAATCGACAAAGTTAAGGAGATTCATGCCAATGCTCATACTGTTGTTTGTGAAACCCAGGAGTTGAGCTATGATTATTTGGTGGTCGCATTTGGCGCCGACAAAATGAAGCACAAAGGGGTGGAAAATACCCTTTCAATTTGCGGAAAGCCTGAAATTTCTTTAGCCATAAGAGATGGGCTGGACCGTCTGGTTGAAAAAGGCCATGGTAAAATAGCCGTAGGTTTTGGAGGCAATCCAAAAGATAAGTCTGCTGTTCGCGGTGGACCCGGTTTTGAATTGATGTTCAACATCCATCATCTGCTGAAAAAAAGGAGGATCAGGGAAAATTTCGAACTGACTTTCTTTGCACCCATGGACGAGCCTGGTGCAAGAATGGGCAAAAGCTCTCTCTCCTTGCTTAATAAAATGTTTGATCAATATCGGATTGAAAAAAGATTTGGAAAGAAAATTAAAGAATTTGAACCCTCTGCTGTGGTTTTCGAGGATGACTCCAAACTTGAAGCTGATCTGATTCTATTTATCCCCGCTTCTTCAGGTCACAGTGTTCTTCAACAAAGCGATCTTCCTTTGACCGAAGCGGGATTCATCAAAATTGACGATTATTGCCAGGTCAATGGATTTCAGGATGTTTTTGCAATAGGTGACATTGCCGCCATCGAAGGTCCCGAGTGGATCGCCAAACAGGGGCACATTGCCGAACTGATGGGCAGAAATACAGCGCACAATATCCTTGTAACTGAAGCAGCTTCAGGTGTCAAAAAAGGGTATCAGCATGAATTGAACATTCTTTGTGTAATGGACACAGGCAATGGAGCTGCTTTTGTTTTCAGAAACGACAAAAGAGCCTTCGTCATACCAATGCCGGTGATTGGTCACTGGATGAAAAAAGGATGGGGAATTTATTCTAAATGGACCAAACTTGGCAAATTTCCCCGAATACCCGGATTATAGTCATTTGAAGCAAGGCACAAAGTACACCTGATAAATGTGGAGAGTACAAGATTGTGCCGCAAGCTTTCAATCGCTTTGCTGCGCCATTCCAGATAGTTTTCACACAAGGACCGCCAGAAAACACAAAGTCAATTTTTTCCCTCTTTACGTCACTTTGCGTTCTTTGCGCGACACTTTTGGCATAATTCTCAAAATAAGGGAATCAGAATTAACGACATTCAAATATTACAATTATCTAGTATCCAATTGTCCATGAAAAATAAATTAAAAATATTGGTGAATGTCAGGGTATATATCCTTGCGATACTGGGCATTGCACTCTATCTGGCCTTCAGCCAACTTCATATCTCGCTTTGGTATGCCCTTCTTTTGGGAACACTGCTTGGTGTCGTCTTTGGTAAAGTATTTTGCAGGTGGGTTTGTCCGATGGGATTGATCATGGAAATCATGATGAGCATGAGTCCGGACGGGAAAATCAGGCAGATGTACCAATACCATAAGGTTGGATGTCCGATAGCCTGGTTTTCCGGATACCTCAACAAGTTTTCCCTGTTTAGGATCCGTCTTCAGGAGGATTCATGTATCAAATGCGGAAAATGTGACAAGCAATGTTACATTGTTGCCATGGAACCTCAGAAATACAGTCTTTACAAGCCCGATTTAGAGGAGCCGGGCAGCAGTTACACCTGTTCCAAATGTTTGCAATGTGTGGCATCGTGTCCCAATGGAAGTTTAACGTTCAAAGTATAACGGTAACTATTCAGGGAAAATAGCAGGATCAACGTGTCGTTCAACCAAATTCGCTGATCCGCTCCAACCGGCTGATGTCGAGCAACTCAATCTTCTTGCTGCTCATTTCAATCAGGCCGTCATTCTTAAATTCCTTCATCATCCGTATCACACTTTCTGTAGACATGCCTGTAAGGTCACCCATATCTGCCCTTGTGAGCGGAAGGTCAAACGAATTGGCTTTGAAAATCCGGTTGGCCAGACAAAGTAAGATATCAGCCAAACGTCCCTGCAATTGTTTCTGTGTCAAAGAAAAAAAACGACCGTAAATCTGGGCCGTACTTTCGTTCAGCAGATTGATAATGCGATAAGAAAACCCGGAGTTCTGCTTGAGTATCTGCCTGAAAATCTCTATATCAATCATTCTTACCCTTGAATCGGTATAGGTGGCAATCGAATAGGGCAATTTATTGCTCCCGTCATAAATAGAAGATAAACCGAGCAGGCTGTTTTTAGTGGACAACGTCAATATCAGATTGTTATTCCTCTCCTCCAGATAAACCTTTACCAAACCCTCTTCCAGAAAATAAATATGGGATGCGAAAGCACCCAATTTACATACAGTTTCCCCCTTCTTAAAATTGATGCTTACAGAATGCTCGTCAATGAGCAGTTTTTCGGCATCAGTTAAAAGCTCATACCAACTTTTTTCGAAGTCGAAGATGGAGCAATGGGCTATTCCTTTTAATTCCGGTGTTCGGTTCATAAAAAAGTGGGCATCAAAATTTACCTCATAAAATTAGATGTTTCAGCGGATAATTTTACGAGGCAAATATATTTTTTTACCGATCCAAAAACATTCAAGAATTTCAAGTCAAACCAATAACCAATTTCAAGGGTCAAAGAAAAATAGTCAATGATTCACAAATACGCATCTATTTGTTATTCAATTCAATAACCTTATTCCCATTTTGATTTTCGACATCCTTTCCAGACCTAGAAAACAACCTGTTTTGGATTTCCGATTCTCCCACTTATATACATTCCTTGCCTCTGCCAACTGATCATCTTTTCCAAAAATAAACTGGTTAGGAAGGTGGACGGCTATTGAATTGACAAGACCCGCGGGCCGGATTATTTCCGACAATTCATTGGTCTTTCAGACAGTGTCTGTGCGAAATTCTCAAGAGCCCGCTCCATCACGATGGATTGATCTTCATGACAGGTCAGGCAGCTACCCACTTCCAGAATCCGAAGTTGCTCCTTTACTGAAAACGGCCGTAAACCGGAACGGGTGGACCATGGCATTTTGGCTTCCTTTAAAAAACCGGTCCATGCATCTTCGGGGAGCTGATCGTTTTCGTTTTGCGCAAACCGGGGTTCAAATACCCACCCTCCATTGACACCGTTCGGAATGTATTTCAGCTCCCCCCGCCCGTAACCGATGGCCAGCGGATTATTGTGGCATGATTTACAACTGCGGCCGATTCTTTGCGTGGTGTGCCCGGAAGCCGGCGCATACATCCTGAAAAAATGATTTTCTTGACCCTTTGCCATAGATTCCTGATCGATGGTCATGATCATTCCCGGCATGGCGGTTACAACTTTCCCCCCAGCCTCCTCATTGATTCCCAGAACCGGCAGGTCAGCAAAGCTCTTTCCTGCATATTCGACCCAGGAACCTGCAGTCGTCTTTCCTGTCAGTAAGTCAAATCCCTGACTGCTTTTCTCATAAGAAGTATGACAACCAATGCATTGCGGAACCCAGGCAGAATGGCAGGCCTCGCAACTCAGCCGCTGGTGCCCTTTCCCTTTACTACATACCTGCAACATGGGTTTTGACAAATGGATACTGCCGGTTAGTTTATCCGTCAGGAAGATACGGCTCAGAGAATCAACTCGTGTATTGACCAAAGGTAGTCCACCTTTCCATGTCGTGACCACCCGGTTTCCTGAGTCGAACTTCCGCAGACCAGCAATCAGCAGGGATTCCCTATCCGGAACTTTCCCAAGAACTGTCGAATTGGGTTTCCCCGAGGGATGGCAGTCGATGCACTGGATTTTCACCGCATTTTCCTTATGGACATATCGGGTCCCATCTCCCATCATTTCATACGATCCATGGCAGTCAATGCAAGCCATACCCTTTTGGTGATGGATATCGGACTGGACGAATTCAACCACACGATCATCCGGCAGAATCCTAAACCGGACGGTATCTCTGACCTCCGAACGCTTCAGCGCAGTTTCATTCCAGCCTTCATAACTGAGAGAAATTCGTCCGGAACGGCTGTGACAACTCTTGCAACGATCGTTGGAAACCTGTAAATCGATGGCGGGATGAATCTCCTCCGATTTTCCATTGAAGCGTGTTTGCATCCGTTTCATGCTTGCTGTGGCCTCATCGCTGTAACTGAGATGACATGCGTTGCACCCTCCTCCTCTTTCAAGCCAGGCAGCATTGCCTGTGGAACTCTTTTCTTTTCCCAAATGACAGCCTGCGCATAGATTCCTGAGATGCGTATCCGCAGCAGATTGCCCAAGGTGATTCACATGAAAAGTATCGTTGAGTGATGATGTTTCCCCAAACACAAACTTATCCACAGCAATGATGCCGCTTTCTGTGGTCATCAATGAGCCGGCCAGCCTTTCTGAAATTTCACGGTGACAGTTTTGGCTTCCGCAAGTCTCCCTCACGTTTGAAAAGTTTCCAGGTATCAAAATCATATTCTTGTGGGCAGTCAGTTTGTCTGACGAAAAGGGATCTCCCAGGTGGCAGGCATAACATCCTGTAGTAGCCGGATTGTGTGAGTCAGACAATCCTTTCATCGCGCCATGGCAAACCAGGCAACCTTCCGTTTTAACGTTTTCGGGCAGGGAAAGAATCTTTTTTTGTCCAAATAAATGAATGGGATCAAAAATTGCAACCTGCTCATTTGAAACCCATTTCCCAACTGAATCCTTCCATGTCCAGTTTTCATCCCTGAAGAAAAACACAACGAGCGTCACGAATAGATACATCATCCCCCCTGCGAAAAATACTCGTTTGACCCATGATCTGATTTTTCCGCTCATTCCCGGCAGGAAAACAAAAACGAGAAAGCACACAAGAAACAACAGAACAATGTAAACCGGATAATTTACCCAATGAAGCATTTCCTGAACACCCAGAAAAAACCAGGGGCCCTTGAGCAAAGTACTGTCAGAAAGTCCCAACGGCGCCCTATAAATCAAACTGAGCAACAACAATCCCACAAAAACCGGCATCATGGTTTTCAGTCGGGGCCAGATCGTTTTGACATGTTCGTAAATTCCAATGATCAGGATGATTGTACCGGTTGCTAAATGCTGGACATAGACCACTTGCCAGTGGTCCTCATTTCCGGTAAAAGCTGAACTCAGCAATCTTCCAAAAAATGGAACGGACTCCAGCAGCGATGCCAGTATCCTTCTGGCCTGCAGTGCGGCAGCATCTCCCTTCAATATAAAACCGGAAATCATTTCATAGCCCAAAAAGACGGCTGCAAGGCAAAGAATAAACCAGGTACGTTGGCTTCTGATGTTGGATTCGGTTGATTTACTCAGGTGATCATAAATATGCAGCAGGGCAGAGATAAAGAACAACTGTGCACTCCAATAGTGGAAATTCCTGATAAAACTACCGTAAGGATTGAAAAGGAGCAGTTCACAAATAGATTGATAAGCCCTTGAGATATCGTAAGGTATTGCAAGCAGTACTCCGCTAATGCCGCAAAGCAAAAGGGAAGTGACGGCTATCCGGCCCGCCGTATCAAACTGTACAAACTTTTTTAGTTGGTGCAAGCTCATCGATATTCCGGGTTATCCTTGTTGTTCTTTACGCTGGTGTAATCGGACGATCCACTGGCCCGTATTGCTATCCAACCGGCAATCCAGTTCCTGCAAAGGATGGATGGCAGGACCTTTCAACGGTTTTCCGGTAGCAGCATCAAACCTGGAACCATGACAACTGCATTGCAGCGTCCTGCTGTTGGATGGACCGATCCTGCATCCGGCATGGGTGCAGATGGTTGAAAAAGCGAGTACCGACTCATCCTTCCGGTAAAGGTAGTACTTCCCAAAAAAACTGACACCCATTGGAATATCCTCTTTGTGCCTGAATTCTTCCCTGTTTTCCTTGCTTGTCTCATGGTCACTCAAACGATACCATATCCACAGGAAAAATCCTGTACCCACAGTCGTCAGAATCCTGATGAATGATTTTCGGGAAAGTATTGGTTGTTGGTCCATGGAGCGAATCTTTCTGAATTTCAAAGCTACAACATTTTATTTCTGCTTTGTCCCGGCCTCTTTTACAAAAACTGCTTTGCGTCATGTTTTATCATGTCTGCCATCATGTTTATTAATGATCAATTAATCAAAATTTTATATTGCTGATATTCTGACAATTAGCATTTCATCTCTAAATATCTATATAAATACAATTTTACTGTCATCTAATTATATATCAATATATTAGCGTATATTAACATTAATAGGTCTAAATAAAATTTATTTATTATATTGAATTTCTGAAGGTTACAAATATTTGAATTTTTTGGTCAATTTGTCAATCAGTTAATAATCACTAACTTTATAGGGCAAGAGAGAAACTTTCAAGTACAGTCATCATAATATTTTGGAAAATCTTAATATACGCAGAATGCATACGAGGAGGAAATTTATCAAAATTGGCGCGCTCGGGCTGGGAGCTACGGCTTTTACCCCAGGAGCAGCAAATTGGGTAGTTGGCGCTTCTACAAACAAAACAAGCTCATCAGATTCCAAAGGAAGAAACGGATGGCGCAGGGTGCCTACCTATTGTGAAGTTTGTTTTTGGAAATGTGCCGGGTGGACTTATGTTTCACCTGAAGGCAACATTCAGAAAATACTTGGCAATGATGCTGATCCACAATGCAACGGGCGACTTTGTCCGCGCGGAACCGGCGGAGTGGGTATGTATTCTGATCCAGACAGGTTGAAGACTCCACTGTTGAGAATCACAAAAAATGGTGAACAGACCTACCGGGAAGCTACCTGGGAGGAGGCGCTGGACTTTATCGCGAAAAAGATGAAGGAAATTGCAGGAAAGCATGGTCCTGAGAGCATGGCCCTGTTCAACCACGGCACGCCCGGCAAATATTTTACCCATTTGCTCAACGCTTTCGGATCCAACAATGTGGCCGCTCCGTCATTCGCCCAATGTCGCGGACCGCGTGACACCGGGTTTGAGCTCACATTTGGGGAATCAGTGAGTAGTCCGGAAGTCACAGACATCCGCGACACGAGATGCCTGGTGCTCATTGGTTCGCACATCGGAGAGAACATGCACAATGGTCAGGTACAGGAAATGTCGGATGCCATCGACAAGGGTGCGGTTATCATTACCGTCGATCCACGTCTCTCCACTGCGGCCAGCAAGTCGAAATTCTGGCTTCCCATCAAGCCTTCGACCGATCTGGCCTTATTGCTCGCCTGGATTCATGTGCTGATCTATGACGATCTTTACAACAAGGAATATGTAGATATGTATGCGGAAGGTTTCGATGAGTTGAAAGCGCATGTCAAGAATTTTACGCCTGAGTGGGCCTATGGAATCACCACCATCAAACCCGAACTCATCCGTCAAACCGCCAGGGAGATGGGCAATGCAGCACCGTCTGTCATCATCCATCCCGGTAGGCATACGACCTGGTACGGCGACGATGTACAGCGCTCACGCGCCATGGCTATCCTGAATGGTTTATTGGGCGCATGGGGAAACAGGGGAGGTATATTCTTCAAGGAAGGTATTAAAATTCCTGAATTTCCGCGTCCAGACTATCCAAAACCGGCGTGGTCGTGGCAAGACACCCTCAACGGAAGGTATCCCTTTGCCAAGGAAGCGGTCACCAACACCATCATTGAGGCCTCCATACCCAAACCCGGGATGGAACGCATCATCAAAGGCTGGTTTGTTGCCGGCACCAACCTGGTGGTTTCGATCCCCCTGAAAGAGCAACTGATGCAAGCGATGCAAGCGCTCGACCTGCTGGTGGTGGTGGATACCATGCCGATGGAAATTACCGGCTATGCCGACGTGGTATTACCGGAATGCACCTACCTTGAGCGTTACGACGATCTGAGAGCCACTGCGCACCGCGAACCAACAATTGCCTTGCGAATGCCTGCCGTGGAACCAAAATACGATACAAAGCCTGCCTGGTGGATCTCCAAACAAATTGGAGAAAGACTCGGATTGGGTGCCTATTATAACTACAAGGATTTCAGGGAAGTTCTCGAATGGCAATTGAAGCAGGTTGGGTCGTCACTCGAAGAGATGGAACGGATCGGATTGAAAAGATATCCCCGCAAAACTCCAGTTTACATCGAATCCGGTGCGGCATTCAAATTCAAAACACCTTCGGGAAAAATCCAGTTGAAATCAATGGAACTGCAGTCGGCCGGCTTTGATGCCATGCCTGTCTATACCCCTCATCCACAGCCGGAAGACGGCTACTACCGTTTGATCTACGGCCGGGCCCCGATGCATACTTTCAGCCGAACAGCCAACAACAGGAACCTTGTAGCCTTGATGCCTGAAAATTCTGTCTGGGTGAATCCGCAGGTTGCAGAGTTATGGGGATTGAGGAAAGATCAGCATGTTTGGCTGAAGAATCAGGCCGGCGTCATTTCCAATTTCTCTGTCAAGGTTCGTATTACTGAACGAATCCGATGGGATTCCATTTACATCGTCCATGGATTCGGGCATCACCATAAACCGCTGACATATGCCTTCGGGAGAGGGGTCAACGATACTGAACTTATCTCCCGGGTGGCCACCGACCCGATCATGGGTGGAACTGGAATGCGCGGCAATTTTGTCACGTTTGTCAAAACCGAACCAAAGAAGGAGGCTAAGATATGAGATATGCGATGGCTATTGATACCCGGAAATGTGTTGGCTGCAGCGACTGTGTGGTTGCCTGCCAGACCGAGAACGACGTTCCGGTTGGTTTTTGCCGGGATTGGGTGAAAGAAGTTGTTGATGGAACTTATCCGAACGTAAGCATCGAATTGAGGTCGGAGCGATGCAACCATTGTGCCAATTCACCCTGTGTCCGCTGCTGCCCCACGGGCGCCAGCCATTTCGAGGACGGCGGCATCGTCCTGGTCGAACACAACAAATGTATCGGCTGCGGTGCGTGCATCGAATCGTGCCCCTACGAGGCAAGATATTCACATCCTGACGGCTATGTCGACAAGTGCACTTTCTGTATTCACAGGGTGCGCCAGGGATCCGATCCGGCATGTGTGTGTGTCTGTCCGACCAAATGCATGTACTTCGGCGATCTGGAAGACCCCAACTCCAGGCTAGTTAATGTACTAAAAAACAGGAAATTCAAATCCCTGGCTCCGGAAGCCGGTACGAAACCGCAAATATTTTATCTTTTATAAACCTGCGAAAAACTCATCATATGAAGGAAGAATTATTTGTTAGCGGGCGGAACATCCCAAACATCGATCCCTATCTGAACATTTGGCACTGGGAAATTCCCAGTTACCTGTTCTTAGGTGGCCTGGCAGCAGGAATACTCTTTTTTGCCGGAGTGTTTACCATCATGGGAAAAGAAGATAAGATGTCGGCCACCGTCAAGAAAGCTCCGTTGGTAGCACCGATAGCACTGATGCTGGGCTTATTCCTGCTTTTTCTGGACCTGAAACACAAATTCTGGTTCTGGCAGCTTTATACCACCATCCGTCTCGAATCTCCGATGGGATGGGGTGCATGGGTATTGATGATCATGACTCCTATTTCTCTGGTCTGGTCGGCAAGTTATCTTACCGAGCTTTTTCCGGGCTGGGACTGGAAATTCAAATTTCTGAAAAATTTCGAAGCCTGGGTGATTAGAAACCGGGTCCTCATTGCTTGGCCAATGGTGATTTACGCAGTAATTCTGGGAATTTATACCGGCATTTTGCTCTCTGCCTTCAACGCTCGACCGCTTTGGAACACCGCCATCCTGGGACCACTTTTCCTGGTATCCGGGATGTCAACAGGAACAGCAGTGATCCTTCTGATCAGCAAGGACCACAAGGAGCGCAAAATCATCGGAAAAATAGACATATTGCTCATTGTCATCGAATTGTTCTTTATTACTCACCTTTTCATGGGCTACATGGCCGGATCAGAGGCACAGATCGATGCAGTCAATCTTTTCCTTGGTGGTAGCTTTACGGCTCCTTTCTTTGCTTTCGTGGTGGTCCTGGGACTGATTTTCCCTGTCTTGCTTGAAATCATGGAACTAAGAGGGTACAAGGTGCCGATCGTTGTTCCTGCTGTCCTGATCCTCCTCGGAGGACTCATTTTCAGATTTCTGATGGTGGAAGCCGGACAGATAACCAGGTACCTGTATTGAGGAAAAATCCAAGAGTAAGTTTATTCTGCCGGAAAGGACGTTTTGAGTATTGACTTGCCAATTTCGATTCCATTCGGCCATAAAAACAAAAAACAGAGACATGAAAAAAAATAAGTACGACGGAACATTTTACCTCAACCCCTATTTGGGAGGGGTGATACTTGGAACCGTTCTTTTGCTTTCGTTTTACATTTCGGGCCGCGGTCTTGGAGCCAGCGGTGCAGTAAAAAACAGTGTCGCGGCCACCGTCAACGTGATTGCCCCCGCACATGTGGAACAATCGGCCTACTACAGTCAGTTTGCCGGCGGTGATCATCGGCCAATGAACAACTGGTTGGTATTTGAAGTTCTTGGTGTTCTGGCAGGTGCATTTCTATCCGGAATCATCTTCAACAGGCTGAAATTCAAAGTAGAACATTCACCCAAAATCACCTCACAACGGAGACTCCTCTTTGCCCTGCTTGGCGGACTGATATTTGGGTTTGGCTCACAATTGGCCAGAGGATGTACCAGTGGGGCCGCCCTTAGTGGAATGGCTGTCCTATCGCTGGGAGGTTACATTACCATGGTTGCTATTTTTGGAACGGCATTCGTTGCAGCCTGGGTCTTTCGTAAAAACTGGATTTAATCTTTTAAACTAAAAATTATGATCGGACCAATTATATCATCAGGATTAGTTTCCCCTGCCTGGGACAATCTGTTCGCAGTATTGCTTGGCATGGGATTTGGTTTTGCGCTAGAATCATCTGGTTTTTCATCATCACGCAAGATTATCGGCACCTTTTTCGGATACGATTTTGTGGTGGTAAAAGTGTTCTTTACGGCGGCCATTGTAGCTTCCCTGGGCTTGCTTTACCTCAGCTACATGGGATTGGTGGATTATTCGCTGCTCTATATTCAGCCTACCTTTTTGACCTCTGCCATTGTTGGCGGCATCATCATGGGAATAGGTTTTGCCATGGGCGGTTTTTGCCCCGGAACAAGTTTATGTGCCACGGCCGTAGGCAGAATTGACGGACTCGTCTTCTTTGGAGGGATGTTTATTGGCGTTTTCCTATTCTCTGAATCATTCCCTCTTTTTGAAAATATGTATTACAGTGGTTCCATGGGGTCCAAAATGATCAATACTGTTTTAGGGATATCTCCGGAGCTATTCACATTTCTGCTGATTCTGATGGCCATCGGAATGTTTTACGGAGCCGGATGGGTTCAGTCCAAAATCAAAAAAATCGAATATTAATCCGGTAAATCATGGAAAGAAAATATACGATACTCTCGGTTCTACTGATAATTCTTGCGTTGGGACTGGTTATTCTGCCCAAAAAAGACGACAGGAAAGAAACTGATCCCAAGATGCTCTTAAATTCGATCGCTGAAAAGTCGAGATATCTGTCGGTCGACCAGGTTACCCACCGAATCATCGAAAATGATCCGTCACTGATGCTGATTGACCTGCGTCCTGCAGCACAGTACAGGTCCTTCGCACTTCCTGGAGCCATCAATATCCCACCGGATTCGCTGTTAAGCCAGTCAAATATCGATCTCTTCAGTCAACCCGGCAAGGACAAAGTCCTGTATGCCAGTGCTGATCTGACTCCTGAAAAAGCCTGGTTATTGTGCAAACGCTATTCACTCGACCGGGTATACATCATGAAAGGTGGACTGAATGAATGGTACGAAACGATCATCAAGGAGCAAACTCCCATATCTACGGCTTCCTCCACTGATCTCGACCTGATCAGCTTCAGAAATGCCGCACGACAATATTTTACGGGATCAGGAGTTCAGACAGTAGCGCCTGCCGCCGTATCCGGCGAGAAAATTCAGACAACCAGAAAAGCACCGGAAAAAGCATCAGGCGGGGGATGTTGATCTACTGAATTGACTGTCTTTATTTTAGTTAATTGACTTTTGAAATTTAATAAATACCAAAGAGATGAATCGTTTCCTGAAAAGTAATTCACCCTGGCTGGGGTTGGTGGGTTTGGCCTTGATCATCGTTACAATCGCTTACGTTTTCAGACCCAAGAATCCGGAGTACCAAACCGGAGTCACCGAAACTATGAGGCTGATGGATGATCCTTCGAATCAGGTTACGGTCAGCCAAATTACCGGACAACAATTGATTGACATCCGTCCGGCCAACCTTTTTGTCCAGGGACATCCCGTCAACGCAATCAATATTCCATTGCGCCAACTGCTTGACAAGGAAAGTATCACTTTGCTCAAAACACTGCAGAAAAACGGACAAAAGGCCGTTTTGTACGGAAGTGATGAATTGCAGGCTACGGCCCCCTGGTTTCTGCTCAGGCAGTTGGGCTATGAAAATATAAAAAGACTGAAAGGTGGTTATAGTTCAGATGAACTCAGGGAAAGTGCAACTGCATCGAGGGAAGAACCAGTTTTCGATCAGGCAGCGCTGCAGGTTAAGCCGGAACTTAATCAAGCAACAGAAAATAAGCCGGAAAAGCAAAATAAGGAATTGGTCATTCCGGTTCGCAAGGCAGCTTCTTCAGGTGGAGGTTGCTGAGGACCAGTGATAATGAGGAGAATACGGCCAATTTGCATTGCAGTATTCTGCAACAAGCATTGGAGGAGACTTGTCTTGATTTTTGAGGATCAGTCTCCTGTCAGTCCCATTTCTAGTAGGTCATTCTCCGAATCCTTTTCTTCTCTTCACGGGCAATGACAATCGGAATTTTCTCCTCAATTACATTGCTGGTGTCCAGTCCGTAAGCCTTGACGTCGTTGATACCCATTCCGCGGATCAAATTATGTATTCCCATGGTGAACCGTTTCAGCGGAGGCAATTTGTAGTCGTTGATCAATACCCGGTCGAGGTTGACAAAGAGAAAATCGGCAGGAATTGAATGTCTTTTCAACGATTTGTAATGACTGACCATGCTGATTTCATGCGTTTTCTCAAGGTCTTCCAGTACCTGCTTGAAATAGACGTTGATGCGTCGTTCCACCTTGAATCCCAAATGGAATTCCACTTTGATCACTACACCGGGCACGATATGGTGAACCGAATATTCAAAGGTATCCGGCGTATCGAGGCTGTCGATATGAAGGAACCAGTAAGTGTTGGCTCTTTTGGGATGTTTGTTGAAGATGGAGTACATGATTTTTGACTCAATCTGATCGAGCTTGTTGGCTTTTGTAATATAAACCAGATTTGTGGCGATTTTTGGTACGTTGTAGTCCATACTCAGTTCATGAATCACTTCCGTTTCCTTCTTCAGGCTGGTGAAGGTGATGAACTTATTCTTGATCTTACGGCCAAAATACCAGCCGTACATCACAATAAAGAAGAAGGATGCCAGCATGATGGTCAACCAGCCACCATCCACAAATTTGTGCAGGTTGGCATAGAGGAAGGTACCTTCAATGGTCAGGAACAACGAAAGCAAAATGACACGAAAGTAGATGTTCAGTTTCCTTTTGCTCAGATAAACCGACAAAAGAAGCGTCGTCATAATCATGGTAATGGTAATGGACAAACCATACGCTGCTTCCATGTTCGAAGACTTCGCAAAATAAATGACCACAAAGGAACAGGCGATCCACAACAACCAGTTAACAAAAGGAATGTAGACCTGCCCTTTGACAGATGTAGGATACAGCACTTTGATCCTGGGCCACACATTGAGCGTGATCGCCTCACTGATTAAGGTATACGATCCGCTGATCAATGCCTGGCTAGCAATAATGGCCGCCATGGTGGCAATGGCAATTCCGGGAATCAAAAACCATTGCGGCATGATTGAGTAAAAAACATTCACGTTCTTGGCTTGATCCAGGTGATCCAACAACCAGGCTCCCTGGCCAAAATAGTTGAGCAACAGGGAGATTTTGACGAATACCCAGGTGATTCTGATATTTTTTATTCCGCAGTGACCAAGGTCGGAGTACAGCGCTTCTGCTCCGGTAGTTGCCAAAAAGACGGCACCCAGGAGGATCAATGCTTCAGGATAGGTCGTCAGGAACTTAAAAGCATAATAGGGATTCATCGCCGATAATACACCAATACCGTGGGTTAGCTGACTTATTCCCAAAATGGCAAGCAGTAAAAACCAAATAAACATGACAGGACCGAAAATACTTCCGATCAGTCCGGATCCAAACTGCTGAAAGAAAAACAGTAAAAGGAAAATAGTAAGCACGATGGGAACTACCGGAATATTCGCATACAATATATTTAATCCTTCCACTGCAGAAGTAACGGTAATGGCGGGAGTGATCACGCCATCCGCCAGCAGGGCGCTTCCCCCGAGCATGGTGATGATGGCTATCAGATTCGTTTTCCTCCTGACCAGTGCGAAAAGTGCAAAGATCCCCCCTTCTCCGTGGTTGTCAGCCTGAAGGGTGATAATGACGTATTTGAAAGTGGTTTGAAGCGTAAGTGTCCAGAAAATACAGGAGAGTGCTCCGTAAATCAGCATATCATTCACGACAATCCCGCCCTTCATGATGGCATTCATTACATACAATGGACTTGTGCCAATATCTCCGTAAACAATTCCGAGGGTGATTATTAGTCCGGCAACCGTGACTTTTTTAATTCCGGTATGAGTGTTTTCCATTCACTTATAACTTGTTAACAACCATTTATTTCGTGTAAGCGCACAAAAATAAGTCAATTGCGGTAAAATTATTCTGATCATATGAAAATAAAACAATTAGTTAATAATTCCACCCTGAATAAATTCGGAAACACAATCTCAAAAATACATAACCCACTGACATTAAAAGAGCTACATAAAGGAAAGGAGGAATACCAGATTCAGGAATGAATCTGCTTCAGGAACGCATTGGTCAAACAAAACCAAGCGAATAGTCGGATAGACAAAAAATTAAATTAGCCTTATCCCATTCTCCTCCAGTAAGATACGTCTTTGTCTGTACAATGCTCCAATCGCCTTCTTGAAAACCTTTTTGCTGATGGAGAAATGGTCAAAAATCAAAGCCGCATCACTTTTGTCGGTAAATGGCAAAAAGCCTCCGGCGTCTTTCATGCGATCCAGAATCATCTGAGAAATTCCGTCTACCTGTTCGTAGCCAGGACGGTAAAGTGAAAGATCGATTTTATTGTCTTCCCTTACCTTTTTGATGTAAGCCTTCATTTGCTGCCCCTTGTTGAGCGGAGCCGGAAGTTCATCGTGGTAAAGTATGCCTTTGTGAAGGTGATTGATAATGGCATTGTAGCCCAGTTCACTTTCACTTTCGATCAGGATGGAAACTTCTTCTCCGGCTTTGTATTCCGGAATCACATTGTCCAAAAATTTATCAAGTTTGGCAGAAGCGGCAATTCTCTTTGAATCAGGATCCAGGTAGACGAAAACCAGATAGGATCTACCGGCCACCATATCCATTTTCTGCTCCCGAAACGGCACCAGTAGTTCTTTCATCAGTCCCCAGTCGAGAAAAGCGCCCACGTTGTTGACGGCGTTGACCCTCAGCATGGCAAATTCGCCCACCTGGGCATAGGGCTTTTCGGTGGTGGCAATGATTCTGTCCTCCGAATCCAGATAGATAAAAACTTCCAGATCTTTTCCAACTTCACATTCATCCGGCACATATCTTGCCGGAAGCAGAATTTCCCCCATTTCCCCGCCATCCAGATAGACTCCGAAATCAACGTATTTCACCACCTTCAGGGTGTTGTATCTTCCCGGTAAAATCATGGTAATTTATTTTAACCTGTTTAAAATCTGCTCAGAATAAGCTCTTCCGGCATGGAAAGCCCGTAAGTTGACCTCGATCATCTCTGCTCCTTTTTTGGCGAAAATCTCCCGGATTCCTTGCTCCAGACTTTCCAGAGGAAGGTCGATAAAAGGGGAAGCAGCTCCCAGCATCACCATATTGGATGATTTGATGTTGCCTTCAGTTTTGGCTACAGTTTCTGCATCAATGGCGACAACACGCTGCAAGTTATTGATTGTTTTCATTATTACCTCCTGATCAGGATAATCCGGGATATTAATGAAAGGAGTCGTATTGGTGATAACATATCCCTCCGGCGCCAGGAAGGGCAGATAGCGCAATGATTCCAGAGGCTCCACGGAGAGAATAAGCTGGGCTTCCCCGGAAGGTATCAGGTCTGAAAAGATGGGCTGGTCGGATAACCGGAGATACGACTGAACTGCCCCTCCCCGCTGGCTCATCCCATGCGTTTCGGCCTGCTTCAGGTACAGGTTGTTTCTGACTGCTGCAAACCCAAGAACGGTTGCAATGGATAAAATCCCCTGTCCGCCAACTCCCGCTAAAACGATATCACACTTCATTCTTCATTGTATTTAATTGATAAAAAGCCATCCGGCTGAAGTCCTTTACATTCATGTTGGGCAGTCAGTTGTTTCTGCGATTCACTGCTTCACCCTTCCGACATTTCAGCTCCTCTTTCTTCTCGCCTGTTTCTGGATACATTCCCTTCTGGGAATGATGACAGATACCCCATTGTAGGCAATCTCCTGCCTGAGCAAACCTACCAGTAGTTCGTGGTTCTTCGGTAAGGATTCGAGGGTATGAATATGATCAGGTGAAACACCAACTCCTTCACAAATAGCCTCAAGTCTCCCGAGTGCGGAAGAATCCTGCCCGCCGGTCATGGAAATTGATTCATTGTCGCCAATAATCAATACGATATTCGAATTCTCATTCACCGCATCAAGCAAACCGGTAATCCCGGAATGGGTAAAGGTAGAATCTCCAATCACCGCAACAGATGGGAAAAGTCCGGCATCAGCAGCCCCTTTGGCCATGGTGACAGAAGCACCCATATCGACACAGCTGTAAATCGAATTGTAGGGAGGAAGCGCCCCAAGCGTATAGCAACCGATGTCTGAAAAGACCTTCCCTCTCCCAAATTCTTCCATTACTTCGTTCAATGCGCGATAGGTGTCATGGTGACCACATCCCTTGCAGAGCGCAGGGGGTCTGTTCACCAATATTTCGGCAGCAGGCTGAGGGATGTGCTTTTCAATCTTTAGGGCTGATGCAACCAAATCAGGATTCAACTCCCCGGCCCTCGGCAAAAAGCCATCCAGTCGGCCGTGGATTTTTTTGCCGCGTCCGAAAAAGCCCTTCAGCTGCTCCTCCACCAAAGGATATCCCTCCTCCATCACAAGTATTTCATCTACCTGCGATTCAAGCCGGCCAAGCATTTCCTCCGGCAGGGGATATTGCGAAATTTTGATCACCGGATAAGGTGAAGTACCCGGATAGTTCTCTTTGAAATAGTTGAAGGCAATGCCGCAACAAACAATACCCAGACTTCTGTCTGTTCCTTCGATGAACCGGTTAAACACAGATTCTTCCGATAATTTCACAAATTGCTCCTGCTGTCCAAGCAGTTGCCTGTATCTTTTTCTTGCATTGTGCGGCAACAGGATAAATTGCATCGGATCCGAAGGCAGACAAAGTTGGTTCTCCTCCCGGGAAGTTGGCAAAAGGCTCACTCCCGAACGGGAATGTGCCAGTCTGGTGGTGATACGGATCATCACCGGAATTCCTGTTTTTTCGGAGAGCTCCAGTCCAGCAATCGCCATGTCATAAGCTTCCTGCTGATCGGTGGGTTCCAGCACCGGAATCATGGCGAATTTGCCGTAATACCTTGAATCCTGTTCGTTTTGGGAAGAGTGCATCGAGGGGTCATCAGCTACCGCGATGATCATCCCGCCATTGATGCCGGTTACAGCAATATTCATAAAGACATCAGCCGCAACGTTCAAGCCGACGTGCTTCATGCAGACCAGGGTTCTTTTTCCTGCATACGACATCCCAAGGGCTGCCTCCATGGCTGTCTTCTCGTTGGCCGACCACTGCCTGTGCAGGTTTCGTTCGATGGCCACACTGTTTTCCTGAATGTATTCCGTAATCTCTGTTGAAGGTGTTCCCGGATAGGCATAAACACCTGAGATTCCTCCATCCACGGCACCCTGCCCGATTGCCTCAACTCCCAACAATAATTTCTTGTGCATATTTGAATATTTTCCTGAAAAATCGTAATCTATAAAACCAGAACCACGCTAATATTCGAGGATCAAAGAGAAAACGGTCTACACTGCGAACAGTATTTTTGATATTGCCTATCTGACCTTAATCGCCAGATTGTCAGCCTACACCATTAATCCTTTCTGTCCTGAAAAGCCCAGTAGTTCCCTCTGGTCTGCTCCTTTTCCTGATAATCTGATTGCTTTTGCATCCAGTTTTGGGCCAGGATCCTCAATCTGGAATCTGCATGTTCGAAAAACTGAATATATGCCTCACAAAAACGAGGCTGCCGCTGATCTTCCGGATCTTTGATCCTGTCTTTGGTGCATCCGCCAAAGCATTTGGTGAGCCATGGACAAAATTTGCATTTCCTCGGAAGCAAAGCCTTTGCCTTTCCAAAATCATCTTGCTTTTTGGTATTCAGCATATTAATAATCTTGTCATTGCGGAGGTTTCCCAAACGATGACGGGGTTCCACAAAAAAATCACAGGAATAGATATTGCCATTGTGCTCAACCACCACATAAGGTCCGCACTCTTTCATCATGGTGCATTCCGGCGATTCGAGTCCAACATAGGCATGAAAAACTGATTCAAAATGCCTGACGGATGTGGTAGGCTCTCCATCCACAAAATCAGCCATCCAGAGATCAAACAATTGAACCAAAAAATTCCCGTATTTCTCCGCAGTCAGTGAAAAGGATGCGGCTTTGGTTGGATCATTGGGATCTGTTTCAACGATTGGTATGAACTGCATCCATGTCAATCCCAGACTCTTGTAATAATTGTACAATTCTTCCGCGTAATCGGCCGAATAATCCGTGATACAACACATGGCATTGACAGCCACACCTTCTTCCAGCAACATTTTTGCCTTTTCCTCCACCACGCTCCAGGTTTTCTGAAGGCCCTTATTGACCCTGTACCTGTCGTGAATGTGTTCTGGTCCATCCAGCGACAATCCGATCAGCCAGTCATATTTCTTAAAAAACTGAGCCCACTCGCGATCCAGCAAGGTTCCATTGGTCTGGAATCCATTGCCCACCGTTTTTCCGTGCCCGTATTTGGTTTCAAGCTCGATGGCCCTCTTGTAGAAATCGAGTCCCATTAGCGCGGGTTCCCCGCCCTGCCAGCCCAAAGAAACATTGTTCCCCGACTGCTGCATCACCTGACGGATCATCTCTTCCTGAATTTCAGGTGTCATCCTATGGGTCTTGGTCTCCGGGAAAAGTGCCTCTTTTTCGAGGTAGAAACAGTAAGTACACTGAAGGTTGCAATCCGGTCCGGCCGGTTTGATCAAAACTGAATTAAGAGGTCTTTGCTTCTGAGCCATAAAGAATAAATAGAATTGCGAAAATAATTAAAATTGGCCACTCTATTTGATAAACATGATTGAACCTCTTCGCAACGGAACAATAATTTAAATACTTTTATCCGATTGATTGACTGACCTGATTATGGCTTTCTGTAGATTCCTATTTTTGTTTACATTTTTCAGCAGCTGTTTATTGCCGGCTTTTGGACAAGATCAGTATATCCTACTGACTGGCAAAACCATAGATCCCACGCTGCATCCAATCCAGGGAGTCAATATTCGGATAAAGAACAGTCAGATGGGAACCTCCAGCGATCAGAACGGCCGGTTCAGATTGAAACTAAATAGCATTGAAAACCTAGTTCTCGTATTTAGTGCCCTCAATTATGAAACTGCCGAGCTTTCCGTCGCACCCAACCAGAAGGATGAAATCATCCAGGTAATGAAGCCTGTTTCACTCAACTTGCCGATGGTCGAGATTACCGAACAGCGAAAAACAAGACCAGGAACGGTCAATATTGATCCTCTTTTGGCCAAAAACCTGTCGAATGCCGGCAGCGGTGCTGTGGAACAACTCGTTAAGACCATGCCCGGGGTAAGCAGCCACAGTGAACTGAGTCCGCAATACAGTGTCCGTGGAGGGAACTACGATGAAAACCTGCTCTATGTGAATGGAATAGAGATTTTCAGGCCGTTTCTGGTAAAAACAGGCGAACAGGAGGGGCTAAGCTTTCTCAATCCGGACCTGGTTTCTGCGATCAGGTTTTCGTCCGGCGGATTTGAAAGTTCCTATGGAGATAAAATGTCATCAGTTCTGGATATCGACTACAAAGTTCCTGACAAAACATCCGGGTCAGCCGAATTGGGGGCTTTGGGTGCCTCCGTACATGCAGAAGGCAGGGCGCTCAAGGATAAATTCTCCTACCTGACGGGAATACGCTACCGCGACAACCGTTATTTGCTGGGGACTTTAGACCAGAAAGGACACTACGCCCCGTCATTTTTTGATTTTCAGATGCTGTTGGGATATGATTACTCTTCCAAACTTTCCTTCAACTTTCTTTCCAACATCTCCAACAACAATTTTTCTTTTACCCCTGAAACCAGGGAGACCAGATTCGGAACGATGAGTCAGGCTTACCTGCTCAAAATATATTTTGAGGGTCATGAGAAAGACCAGTTTTCGAACCGTTCCGCAGCTATGTCAGCTAATTACCATCCGACAAAGGATCTGAACCTCCAACTGACTGTCAGCTCATTTTATTCCGATGAAAAAGAGCGTTCCGATATTCTGGGTCAATATTTTCTGAATGAAGTGCTTTCAGGATCCAACCCCGAAACTGCGCACGACAGCACGATGTTACTGGGTGTCGGATCCTCGCTGGTTCATGCAGGTAATTTTTTGCAAGCTTCCATTCTGAACTTAGAACACCGCGGGAGGTACAATCTGGGAAATCACCGGATCCAATGGGGAATCAAATTCCAGTCAGAACGCATCCACGATCAGATGAATGAATGGGAAATGAGGGATTCTGCAGGCTATTCACTGCCAAACAGCGAAAAACAACTAAATCTCTACAAGACCGTCAAGGCCGATAATCAGTTGAACAGCCAACGGTTTAGTTTGTTTTTGCAGGATAATTTCACCTGGTCGATTCAGGATTCCCGGCTGACCCTCAACTATGGAGGCAGGATGCAATACTGGGATTACAACCACCAGACCATTTTTAGTCCGCGAATTTCCGCTATTTTTCTTCCTGGTAACCTAAAACCATTTCAGTTCCATGCCGCCTGGGGCATCTACCAGCAGATGCCTTTCTTCAAGGAACTGAAAAATACCCAAGCCCGGATCATACCCACAGTAAGGGCTCAAAAATCCACGCACTATGTGGCAGGCATGGAGTATCCCTTCTTTTGGGGGTCAAGTCCTTTTAAGTTCTCCTCCGAGATCTGGTACAAAGCACTCAATCATTTGATTCCGTATAAAGTCAACAACCTGAATCTTCAGTATTTACCTGAACAACAATCCATTGGGTATGCCACCGGACTGGAGATGAAGATCATCGGAGAGCCAATTCCGGGCGCTACATCCTGGGCATCCCTTACCCTGATGAAAACGGAAGAAGATATCCAGGGCGACAGTTATTCCAAAGCGAACACCACCGGACCAACCGGCGAAATCATCTATCCCGGTTATCTCCCGCGCCCTACCGATCAAAGATTCTATTTTTCCCTCTTTTTTCAGGATTATATGCCGAAAAATCCAACCGTAAAGATGAACCTTACCCTCTTGTTCGGAAGCAAATTGCCTGTCGGGCCACCAAACAGCGTGCGTTATATGGATATTTACCGCATCCCTGCCTACAGAAGAGTAGACCTTGGTTTTTCAAAAACTTTGCTGAATGCCGAAATAGCGAACAGGCATCAATGGACAAGAGGCTTGAAGGAGGCCTGGCTGACTTTTGAGTTATTCAACCTGTTTGACCTGAATAACACGATTTCCTATTATTGGGTATCCGACTTTCAGAATAACATGTACGCAGTTCCCAATTACCTGACAGGAAGAAGGTTAAACCTTAAAATGTCGGTTAGCTTCTGAACTGAATCCGGAAATATCTCTTTTTTGCGTCCTTCGCATCTTTGCGCAAAACAATAAAGAGAACATTCAAACAACGGAAATGAAAACACGATAGGTTATCTTCGTAATACACACAAAAGTCATTGATTGTTCCCTGAAAAAAAATTAGTTTCGTTCGGTATTATCTAATTCCAACTTATCTAAAAAAAATGAAAACACAGGAATACATCGACAGGGAAGATCGCTACGGAGCCCATAACTACCACCCCCTTCCGGTTGTGCTCGAAAGAGGAGAAGGGGTTTTTGTCTGGGATGTGGAGGGCAAGCGTTACTACGATTTTTTAGCTTCCTATTCTGCCGTAAACCAGGGACATTGTCATCCAAAGATTGTGAAGGCGCTGGTCGATCAGGCAGGCAAACTGGCTCTCACATCCCGTGCTTTTTACAACAACGTGCTCGGCGAATGGGAAGAGTACATGACAAAACTGTTCGGTTATGACAAGATCCTGCCCATGAATTCGGGAGCGGAAGGCGATGAAACAGCGCTCAAACTTATCCGAAAATGGGCCTATAAGGTGAAGGGAGTTCCTGAAAACGAGGCACGCATCATCGTTTGTGACGGCAATTTCCACGGACGTACAATTACCATCATCTCCATGTCGTCAGATCCGGATTCTTACGGCGACTATGGTCCGTTTACCCCCGGATTCGTCAAGATACCCTACAACGATCTGAAAGCGTTGGAGAAAGAACTCAGCCATCCGTATACCGCAGGCTTTCTGGTTGAGCCGATTCAGGCCGAGGCCGGTGTTTATGTACCGGAAGACGGCTATCTGGGTAAAGCCGCGAAACTGTGCAAGGAGTACAATGTGCTGCTGGCTGCCGATGAGGTGCAGACCGGATTGTGCAGAACAGGCAAGATGCTGGCATGCGACCACGAGGGAGTTCGTCCGGACCTTCTCATCCTGGGCAAGGCTGCCTCCGGAGGTATGTACCCGGTCTCCTGTGTTCTTGCCGACAATGAGATTATGCTAACGATCAAGCCCGGAGAACACGGGTCTACCTATGGAGGAAACCCATTGGCTGCAAAAGTTTCATTGGCTGCCATGAATGTGCTGCTGGATGAGAAACTCTCCGAAAATGCGACAAGGATGGGAAATATCTTCCGCGAAAAAATGAGCGCCTTTGATTCTCCGCTGATTGAACAGGTTCGGGGAAAAGGATTGCTTAACGCGATACAGATTCATCCGGTGAACGGAAAGCATGCCTGGGATCTCTGTCTCGTCATGAAGGAAAATGGCATATTGGCCAAGCCAACGCACGAACATACCATCAGGTTCACACCTCCGCTTATTATTACAGAAGAGCAGATACTTGAGGCCATCGAACTGATTAAGAAATCGATGAGAGAATTTCTGTAAGAACAGAAAGAGTTGAGCGTGGAAAGTTTCGAAGGATCAGAAATTCAGGATCATATCATGCTTCCGCGCTCAACTATTTCTTCTTTTTCCCCATCAACGAATCGATCGCTTCATCTACCTCGTTGGCCACCTTTGTGCCAAAATCTTTCACTTTTCCGATCACACCTTCCGTGTGGGCTTCGGCCTGGTCACGCAATTTCTCAGCCTTGCCAGGAATGTCACTCTGCTTCAATTCTTCAATTTTCTTTTCAACCGCTTCTCCTGCCTGCTCCATTGCGTCGGTTATCTTCGCATAGGTTTCACTTTTCCTGGCCTTTTCGAAAGCTTCCTTGAGCTTTTCTTCAGCCTGATCGGCCAATTTGCTGGTTTTGTCAAAAAAATCGTCTGCGTTTTTCATGGTAATTAATTTCAGCCTTTTCAGGCTATGTTTCTAAATTCCTAGTTAAACTACAAATCAAATTTAGGCAATAAAAAGTGGTTCTCGCATGACATTTCGAAAGTAAGTTGATGGTGGTATTTGAAGTAAATATTGAAATATAATCGTCGATCATGATTGCATTCTACTCATTGGCAACCTCTTAATTCCTTGCACCGCAAAAATATCTTGAAAGTATTTTGAAAAACAGTATGAATTAATTAGCTTTATTGGCAGAATTAAACCTATGATCTTTCCTAAGCGCCTGTTTATAAAAACAACGGGCTGCAAGTAGCTCCTTAAATAATTTCGGACGTTTGATGATGAACTTCATTTTCATCGAATGGCTTTTTTGATTGTATTTAATCGGATCCAAACCAAACTCCAATGAAGACAAAATACATTTGCACTTTATCCATTTTACTGATCCTGACATTGAACTGCTTTGGTCAGGCAAGCACTGATGCATCAGCTGACAATTCAGTGAACCTAAAATCAATCCTGTTTCCGGCTATTATTGCAGCCATAGGATATATCATCAAGCTGATTTATGAAACTATAGCACAAAGCGCAAAAAACAGACGTCTCTTTCTGGAAGAAAAGTTAAAGAACTTTTACTGGCCAATTCTGACAAGGCTTGAACAAAATTCTGCCATCTGGACTTTGATACTCAAAAAACGTGACACTCGCAACGAAATTGAAACAAAAATCGCCGTGTATGTGGAAGAGCATATCCTTCTGAAAAATCACAGGGAAATCATGACAATCATTATCAACAACAGGTATTATGCCAAGTTTGACAAAGTGCTAAGCATTCAACTGCGGGATTACTTTAAACATGTTGCCATCTACGAAGGAATTATCCAATCCAAAGAAAACACCTTCCCCGGACTACTTGGAGCTCCCTATCCGGAAGAATTTGATGAGATAATCAAGAAAAGAACAGAGTGGCTGCAGAAACAACTCGATGGTAAAATGATCTTTTAACCAAGGCCAGTACTGGGTTTAATCCATGTCCTGCAACGGAATATCTGGAAGAGTTTATTTACTTAACCTACAAAATGATGGAAGCACAAAAATTTTATGACATTCATTTTCATGAGATGGATTTGAGTCATGCCAACATCACCGCGTTTTTAAACAGGTTTATCAACGAAAAAAACGTGTTTCTAAACCCCGGATTGATCAAAAATAAATTAAAGGAAAACCTTCCCCGTTGGAAAATGCTCTTTCTGCCATTCATTTCCTATAAATTGCTTTCCAATACGATCTTTGCAGGAATAGAAAAATATCTCACGGAAGATGAGTTTGTAGGAAAAACCAATAAGATAAGGAATCTTCTTTCATTCATGGAAAGTTCGATCCAATATGACTTTCTTATTGTTGACTATTTCCTGAAAAACAACGATCCCATTCTTGCTTCCAAAGAAAATCATTTTCAAATGGGAACGTTGGCCTTTGATAAAATTGTGCTCTGTCCGCTCATCATGGATTTTGGCTACAAAAACATCAATAATCCAAACATTTTTTACAATATTCCCCCACAGAAACCGATCACCAGCCAGATTTTGGATCTATTCAATGCCATCGGCACCTATTACCGGAATGAAATCAGTACCTGGGAAGAGAACGGAATCATTAAATTCAACATTCGACCTATCGAAAGGAATGATGACCAAAAGCTTTTTGAAATTTATCCATTCATGGGGATGAATACAAAGAACTACAGTTACGACGACATCAAAGGTATGCTCGAAAAATATTTTGGCGAATTTTCAAAAGATGACACGTTGGAAGCCAGAAAAGGGAAACTCAAGTCAAAAATGGGCCAATTCAAAGGTAATCTGGACGATGCTGCCGACTGTAAAAATATTTTTGCCGGCATCAAGCTTTACCCACCGCTTGGATTTGAACCCTGGCCAGCTGATCCGGGTGAAAAGAAAAAGGTTGAATTACTCTATTCTGTTTGTGTTGAAAAGAATATTCCTGTCACAACTCATTGCAGCACCGGCGGATTTGTAGTTGAAGATCATTCAAAAGACAATACCGATCCGGGAAAGCAATGGGCTGAAGTACTCAAAAATTATTCGGAACTAAAAATAAATTTTGCACATTTTGGTTCGGGAGACAATTCCTGGCAACAAACCATCATCGATCATATTCTCGGTGTAAAAAGTAATGTTTATACCGATTTCTCATGCAACACCAAAAGTGATGAATATTATCAAAAATTGAGTCAAACGATCAAACAATCCGGTCATCCTGAAAAGCTTTCCGACAGAATTTTATTTGGCTCTGATTTCATGATTAATTTGATTTGGCTTAAGTCGTACAACGAATATATTCAATGCTTTGGTGAGACCAAACATATCCAGGATGAAATGAAATTCAAATTTGCGAATACCAATGCGGAGAATTTTTTATTCGGATAAGTCATCCCTGATGATAGAAATACTGCCTTCGACCGAAGAAGCCAGCTCATAAAAAACCGATTAAATTCCTGAATCTATTCCTTTAAAAATAAAGCACCCTGCAATCTATGACTGCAGGGTGCTTTGTTAATTATTTCAGATCAATTTATTACAAACTATCTCCAAAATCTTCACGGAACTTGGCCACTAATTTGTCTACCCAGTCGCCAATTGGTTTGAGTTTACCAACAAAGAACCGGAGAACCGGCGGTTCCTCTATCCATTCCAATCCGCCAATCAGATGGCGATTGTCGTAGAGCCATTTGATGCGGTCTTCGGCATACTTCACCTGCGAGAGTGTAAATACCCTTCTCGGGAAGGCCAGTCGGAGCAACTCCACATCTGCCAGAATATCGTTTCCATCCGCGTCACGGACGCTGGAAATTGTTCCGCGTTCCATGCCCCTGATTCCTGAAGCAACGTAAAGCGCAGCAGCCAGAGCGCCTGCAGGATATTGGGTTTGTGGCACATGACTGATAAACAATCCGGCATCAAGGTGGCAACCCAAACCACCGGAAGGGGTGATGACAGGAATACCACTTTTGTCGAGTGAATCAACCAGATATTTGATGAAGGTTGGCGAATGACTGATTACATCGAAATCGAGTGATTCATACAAACCGACTGCCATCGCCTCAATTTCGCGCACACTCATTCCTCCATAAGTCAGAAAACCTTCGAAAAGCGGCACCCAGTCGCGCATCATCATGTAGATGCTGCGGTCGTTGGTGCAGATTCCGCCGCCGCGGGTACAACTCACCTTGCGGCCGGAGAAATAGGAAAAATCGGTATAACTAAGCATCTCATGCATGATGTCCTTCAACGGTACATCCTGATATCCTGCTTCCCTTATCTTGATGAAATACAGATTTTCATTAATCAGACTGGTGTCCATCAAAAGCTTAATCCCATGTTTTTTAGAGATAGCGGATACTTCACGCAAGTTCGCCATAGAGAATGGCTGACCGCCAATCAGGTTGGTTCCTGCTTCGAAGCGGATAAAAGCCACATTTTCCGCTCCCCATTTCTCGATCACGTTGTTGAGCTTTCCAATGTCCATGTTTCCCTTGAAAGGAAAATCGCTTTTGGTTTTCAGTGCCTCTTCGGTATAGATCTCTTCTACAACCCCACCACACATTTCGATGTGGGCCTTGGTGGTGGTAAAATGGTAGTTCATCGGGATGACAGTCCCCGGCTTGACAAATGTCTTGGATATGATATGCTCGGCTGCGCGTCCCTGGTGAACAGGCAGATAATAGGTTTGGTTAAATACGTCCTTGATGGCCTTTTCCAGTTTGGTGAAACTGGCTGAACCTGCATAGGAATCATCCGCCTGACTCATGGCAGCTACCTGATTGTCACTCATGGCGTTGGTACCTGAATCCGTAAGCATGTCAAGGTAGACATCCTTGTTCATCAGAAGAAAAGTATTGAATCCGGCCCCAAAGATGGATTCTCTTCGTTCCTCTACGGGTAAAAGATTAAGCTTTTGAACTACACGTACTTTGTGCATTTCCAGAGGAGTTACTTCTCCGCTGTAAAATTTAACGGTTTTCAGTTTTTCTAAATTTCCCATTGCAACTTAAATTGTGTGATATATTTCTGATTAAAAGTAAAATGCCCAGATAAAATCGATAATGAAATTTAAACAGCCACCTTTCGGTTAATTTTATAATTTTTGCGAGTTTACAAATTATAATTTCCCCGATCAACTATTTTAAATACTAATGATTAGCCTGACAGTTATTTATATTGTATACAAACAATTCTCACGAAGAGCCAGGTATGATCCGGGCACAGATAGGTACCTTTTGTAACTTTTCAAATCAAATCCGGCTAAGAAAGGAATGACTATCTTTGTCGGAATTTACAGCCGGATGCCAGTTCAGAAAAAAGGAGTTCCGGTTAATTTTCGTTTGTATGATTCAATTCAATAAAATAATACTGAACAACGGTCTCACCGTCATTGTGCATACCGATCGCAGCACACCGTTTGTGGCGGTTAATGTTTGCTACAATGTGGGCTCCAAGCACGAAGATCCGGCCAGGACCGGCTTTGCTCATCTCTTTGAACATCTCACCTTTGGAGGATCCGCCAACGTGCCCGATTTTGACATGGCGGTACAAAGGGCAGGCGGTGCCAACAATGCCTTTACCTCCAACGACCTCACCAATTACTACATCACGCTTCCAGCCAACAACATAGAAACAGCACTGTGGCTTGAATCAGACAGAATGCTGGGTCCGAAATTTTCAAAAAAAGGACTTGATGTCCAGAAAAAAGTGGTTATCGAAGAATTCAGGCAACGCAATCTGAACAAACCTTATGGTGACGTGTGGCATATCCTCCGTGATCTTGCCTACAAGGTTCACCCCTATCGCTGGCCTACCATCGGACTTGTGCCCGAACATATTGAGTCCGCCACGCTGGAGAATGTCAAGGATTTCTTCTTTCACCACTATGCACCCAACAATGCGGTATTGGTAATCAGTGGAAACATTGAATCTTCCGAAGCGTTCAAACTTGCCGAAAAATGGTTTGCCGATATCCCCTACCGTGAAATTGCTCCCTACACTGCCTTTCCAGAACCAACTCAGGTAACTGACCGTGAAATTACCGTGAGCAGGGATGTCCCAATCGACACTTTTTACGTGGCCTGGCACATGGGAGCACGCAATGAGAAAGATTTCTACGTTCTCGACCTCTTGTCTGATATTCTTTCCAATGGCAGTTCATCCAGGTTTGAAGTCAAACTGGTTAAGGAGCAGAAACTTTTCACAGAGGCAGATGCTTATCTTTCCGGGGAAAATGAACCCGGACTGTTTATTGCGACCGGAAAAGCATCGCACGGCGTGGACATCCACCTTGCGCGGGAGAAGATGCTGGAAGAAATCATGATGACCGTTGAGACTCCCATCACTGCCTACGAACTGGAAAAGGTGAAAAACAGGGTGGAAGCCGACCTTTTGCTCAACGAAATCGGTTACCTCGAAAAAGCGATTCAACTGGCATCTTTCGCCATTATGGGCGATGTGGCAGAAATTAACCTTCAGGGTGAGAAATACAGGGATATCACCGCTGACGATCTGTTAGCCACCGCCGGACAGCTTTTTCGGAAAGGAAACCGCAACACCCTCAATTATTTATCCCTACAAAATCCAGTTAAATGAGTTCATTCAGAAAAATAGCTCCCTCTGTACATTCGGTCGAAAAGATTGATTTCATTGAACCCGCACATCAGTTGTTGCCCGGGGGCACCTCTTTTTTCACCCTCTACGGTGGAACCCAGGAGGTAGTGAAGCTTGATTTTAGTTTCAAAGCCGGAAACTGGTACGGAAACGCGAAACTGGAGAGCATCATGGCAGCTTCCATGATCGGTGAAGGCACATCAGGCAAGACAGCCAGAGAAATTGCCGACAAAATTGATTTTTATGGAGCACAGTTGAGCTCCTTGCCTTATTATGACAACAACTACGTTTCATTGCTCGCACTCAAGAAACACCTGCGCCACCTGCTCCCTTTACTGGCCGAGATCATGCAGGACGCATCATTCCCGGAACATGAGTTTGAGATTGCCAGACAAAAACGCAAACAACGCGCTTTGGTGGATGCCGAAAAAGTAGGGCTTGTCGCACAGCGCAATTTCATGAGAAACCTGATGGGTGAAGGACATCCATATGCCCCTGTTGCCTCGCCTGATTCCTATGACCATATAACTTTGGAAGCAGCCAAAAGCCACTACAACAGACACTATTGCTCGGCCAATGCGACACTCTTCGCTTCAGGCGATGTGGATGAAGAGGTCCGGAAATTAATTGTTGAGAATTTCGGCGAAAATTGGGGAACTCCTTATCCTTTCAAAAAGGATCAGATTCAGATCCTTAGTTCTACCGAGAAAAATGTCTTCATCGAACGTGACAATGCCAACCAGAACGCGATCACCATTGGCAAACTCGTGCCTACACAGCACCATCCCGACTCTTCCGGTCTGAAATTGCTTACCACCATCTTCGGAGGCTATTTCGGTTCAAGGCTGATGAGCAATCTGAGGGAAGAAAAGGGACTTACTTATGGAATCCATGCTTCCGTTGTCTCTTTCGTCCGCGATGCCATCTTCATGATCCACGCGGAAGTGACTGCCGAAAAAACGGATCAGGCAATCAAGGAGATTTTCCTGGAAATGCAGCGTTTAAGAGATGAACTAGTGCCTGAATCGGAACTCGAACCTTTGCGCAGTTTCCTTTTGGGAAGGATGCTGGAAGATTTCGACGGACCTTTCGCCCGTTCCCAAAGTTTCTCCTCGCTTTACGAAGCCGGACTGGAAGTCGGATATTTCGACAATATCATCCATACCATCAAAAGCACAACACCTGAACAGATAAGGGAGCTTGCACGCACTTATTTTGATCCTGAAAGTATGTTCACGGTAGCAGCGGGGAAAAAATGAGAGGGTGAAAGGGTAGTCAAATTAATTTCCCTTGCCAGCTATCCCTTTCCTTCAGCGCCTTATCCACTTTGGCTACAAATTCATAGTTTTTAAGTCCCCATTTGGGGGCGATCACCATGCCGGCAGGAGCGGAACTGACAAATCGCTGGACTATAATTTCAGGTGAGAGATGTTCGAGAAACCTGACCACCAGGTCTGCGAACTGGTCGACTTCAAAGAGGTTGAAATTTTCAGGCTGATCCCGGTATTCAAAAGCCATTCGTGTCCCTTTGTGTATCTGCAACTGGTGGAGTTTGATGCTGTGCACAGGTAATTTGGAGACAATTTGGGCAAATCTGATACAATCGGCATCTATGTCACCGGGGAGCCCCAGAATCAGATGGACACAATTGTCTATTTTTCTTTCGGCAATTTTCTGAATGGCCCACATTGTCTCTGCCACAGTATGTCCCCTGTTGATTTTTTCCAGCGTCTCATCATTGAAACTTTCAATTCCTAGTTCAATAGCGACATAGCACCTTGTGGAAAATTCTTCCAGTAAATCGAGTATTTCATCACTCAGGCAGTCAGGCCGGGTGGCAATCACCAGTCCGATGACCTCCGGATTAAGCAAGGCCTCTTCGTAGGACTGCCGCAGAATTTCAACCGGCGCATAGGTATTGCTATAGGCCTGAAAATAGGCCAGGTAACGCATCGTTGGATACTTGGGAGAAAAAAACTGAATTCCCCTGAGAATCTGGCCGCTGATATTCTCCTCAGTCCGGCAATAATCCGGGTTAAAACTATCGTTGTTGCAATAGGAACAACCACCCACTCCCCGTGAACCATCCCTGTTGGGACAGGTAAATCCGGCATCGAGTGATATTTTCTGCACCTTGCCTTCAAATTTTCTCCTGAACCATGCAGAATAATCGTTGTATCTTTTGTCGCCTCCCCATGCGAATTCGCGCTGTTCCATCTATTTTAATTTGAGGACAAAAATAACAGAAGAAGGAAAGGAAACTACAAATAAAAAAACAACTGACTAAAAATTGGGTGAATATGGTCTCACTGGCACCAGAATACCAAAGGGTAGCGATTGTATTTTCCTGTGGCAAGTGATTGTTTTCCATTCTAATCATGGCGGTCTCAAATTCGCCTCATCGCGGCGAGTAACCAATTTCGAAAAGCAAATTAAAATACTGCCATTCAGTGAGATGCAAATATATCACGGATCAATCAAGCCAATAGGAAACCCTCCATTTTAATGAACAAAAAATTGTGTATAAATAGTACCTGAAAACAGTTCATCCCTGTTTTGAAATGACATTCAATTCCCTATATTCAACCTGAAGAAAACAGCAAACTATGTTTACAGCAACAGACCAGGAGCAGATCAGGGATAGAGGCGGAAATATGACGGAAATTCTGGACCAGATCTCGCATTTCAGGAAGGGATTCCCTTATTTAAAGATCGTTGACGCAGCGGCAATCGGAAATGGCATCACCCATTTGACCGATAAGGAATCAGCAGAAATGGCGGTCTTTTATGAAGCCCAACTCGAAAATGGAATTGTTCCTGTCAAGTTTGTCCCCGCTTCAGGCGCTGCAAGCAGGATGTTTCAGTCTTTGTTTTCATTTCAGGAGCAGGCACTGACCAACGATGAAGCTGAACTGCTGCTGGAACAGGAGCAACATGACAGCGTCAGGAAATTTTTCGAACAATTGTCAGGATTCGCCTTTTATCCCCAGCTTCCGGAAAAAATCGGTTCCTTGAAGGATGATTCGGGGCGAATCAAATATCTGGAAATCTTGCGCACTTTACTTTCCCCGGAAGGGTTGAATTACGGCTTCCTGCCCAAAGGATTGCTCGATTTTCATCAGTATGCGGGACTGAGTCGTACACCCGCCGAAGAACACCTGGTAGAAGGAGCACTCTACGGCACAGATGCTGCCGGACTGGTAAGAATTCACTTTACGGTTTCCCCTGAACATCTTTCTCTTTTCAAACAAAAGTGTGAGATCACTGCCGCAGAATTTGAAAAGAGATATGAAGTTCGTTATGAAATAACCTTTTCGGAACAAAAGCCTTCGACCGATACCATCGCGGTAGATGAGTACAATGAACCATTCCGGACGATGGAGGGAAAATTGTTCTTCCGTCCGGGCGGTCATGGTGCGCTGCTCGAAAATCTCAATGACCTTCAGGCTGATCTGATATTCGTAAAAAATATCGACAACGTAGTTCCGGATCGCCTCAAGGATGAAACAATCCTTTACAAAAAAGCGCTGGCAGGACTTTTACTTCAATCGCAGCAGCAGATTTTTGACTTTCTGCGCTTGCTGGAAAACCCTGACAAGCTGAATGATACAGAAATCGAAAAAATATTGCAATACCTTGAACACCATCTTTGCACTTTGCCTGCCGGGAAAGACCATTTAATTGACAAGTCCTCCAAAATCAGTTACCTGTGTGCCAAATTGAACAGACCCATCAGGGTCTGCGGTATGGTAAAAAACGCAGGGGAGCCGGGAGGCGGTCCTTTCTGGGCATTGCAGTCAGACGGCACAACCACGCTGCAAGTGGTCGAGAGCAGCCAGATTGATCTGAAGAATCATCACCAGTCTGCCATTGCAGCGCGGGCTACCCACTTCAATCCCGTCGATCTGGTATGCGGTGTCCGAAACTACAAAGGGGAGAAATTCTATCTGCCAGAATTCAGGGATCCGGAAACAGGTTTTATCTCGTCCAAATCAAAAGACGGAAAACCATTGAAAGCACAAGAACTTCCGGGACTTTGGAATGGCGCAATGTCTGACTGGATCACTCTATTCGTGGAGGTTCCGCCTGTCACATTCAATCCTGTCAAGACAGTAAATGACCTTCTGAGGGCGGAACATCAGCCCATATAGCCATTTTTGATTACCTTTGCACCGATTTTAAGTCACTTGATATGATGTGGGAAGAGTCCAGAGATAATTTTGAAAGCAAGGAATTTGCCAATGTTTTGAAGCGTTACAAACAGATGCTGACGGAACAACGTACGGAGTTCTTTGATGTGGCGGATTTTGAATTCATCGCAGATCAATATATAGACAAAAGTCAGTTTTCCAATGCCTTACAGGCATGTGAGATTGCGCTGAGGCAGCATCCCAATTCAATTATCGTCAAGATAAAAAAAGCGCAAATCTATCTTTCCCAACTGAAATTACAGAAGGCTATTCACCTGCTGAAACAACTGGAAGAGATTGAAAATACCAATCCTGATGTGATGATGATGCTGGGCACCTGCCACAACATGAAAGGTGAATACCACCGGGCCAACGAGTATTTCAAGAAAGCCGAGTTATTTGCTTTTGAAGACCGGGATGAACTACTTTACAATATTGGGATCTCATTCATTCAAACTGGAGCTTACGACGAGGCCCTGACCTATCTCAAAAAGGCACTCGACGAAAATCCCGGGCACGAACCGGTATTGTACGACATCGCCTTCTGTTACGAAAAAGTAGGAGACGACACCCAGGCCATAGATTTTTACAACAAATACCTCGATATTGATCCTTTCTCCGAATCGGCCTGGTACAATCTGGGAATTATTTACAACCGACAGGAAGATTTCGTCAGGGCTATTGATGCCTACGACTTTGCACTGGCCATCGACTCGAACTATTCGGCAGCTATTTTCAACAAGGCCAATGCCCTATCTGCCATCGAGCGTTTTAAGGATTCGGTGGAAGCATACCACGACTACCTCCGGATAGATCCGGATTCAGTGGATGCCCACCTGTATTTGGCAGATTGCTTCTTCCAGATGGATGATTATGAGAATGCCGAACTGTATTACGACAAAACCATCGGCATGGAACCCAACTGCTCGGATGGCTGGTTTGGTGCCGGCTTGGTGATGCTGATCAATGACCGTGCTGCTGATGCTTTACCGCTGCTTAGTAAATCCCTTGAAATTAATACGGATTGTGCCGAATGCTGGAATGCTCTGGGAAAAGCACATGCAGCAATGGGCAATTTCACAGAGGCCAGAACTGCCTACCGGAAGGCACTCGAACTGGATAATGAAATTGCAGAATACTGGCTCTCCTACGCAGATTTGCTGTTTAAAAACAACCTGTTTGAGGAGGCTGTAAAAATACTGGAAGAGGCAGAAAATACGGAAGCCTACTGTGCAGCCATTTTATTCAGGCAAGCCGGATTTTACATCTTTATGGACAATTTTGATTTGGCCAAAGAAAAACTCGAATGTGCCCTCGCCGAAGATTTCAGTGCACACATTGATTTTTTGGAGAATTTCCCCACTTTCCTTTTGTTGGAGTGGGTTACAGAGCTGATTAAAAAATATAACAGGCCTTATGAAGAGAATTAAATCTCTCTTCATTCCACTATTTTAGTTAATCAGGCCAAAAGATTCCAATTGTTTAATTGTATTTTTGCGACCGGACTTCCTGCCACGAAGATGTTATGGCAAATGGATTTACTAAAAAATCAATCAATGCCTTCATATCCTGCCAATTAAAGATATAATTCCTATGCTAACTTACGGTCTGATCGGCTACCCCCTGTCCCACTCCTTTTCAAAACGATTTTTCACCGCCTATTTTGAGAAGGAATCCATCGACGCAGAATATCTGAATTTCGAAATCAGCGATATTTCATTGCTCCCCGCAATTATAAAGGAACATCCGGCACTGGTAGGATTCAATATTACCATACCCTACAAGGAGGCCATTATCCCCTTCCTGGACACCTGTGATCCTTCTGCTGCCGCCATCCGGGCTGTCAACACGGTGAGGATAAACAGATCGGAAGGAGACATCAAACTGGAGGGTTTCAATACGGACCTGACTGGATTCCGTAATTCCATTACTCCATTGCTTCAATCGCACCACAAAAAAGCGTTGGTTTTAGGCACCGGTGGAGCTTCAAAAGCTGTCATGGCAACCTTCGCAGAACTTGGCATCCAGGCGCAACTGGTATCAAGGGAAGCCCGGGAAAGTGTTACAATCCCCTACTCCTCTCTTACCCAACAAACAATGGAGGATCATACCATCATCGTCAATACCACACCACTCGGCACATTCCCCAGGACAGAAGGACTTCCGGAGATACCCTACGAACACCTGACTTACAAGCACTTACTGTTCGACTTGGTATACAATCCTGATGTTACCCAATTTCTTCAAAAAGGCATTGATCAGGGTGCTGCCGTCAAAAACGGACTGGAAATGCTGGAATTGCAAGCCATGGCAGCCTGGAAAATCTGGAACAAATAAGGGAAGGTAACCAGGAGGCAGATGGGAGTGACGTAGCTGAAGGCGATTTCTATGACCGCTGAAAGTCAGAACCGGAACGAACCAATGAAAATCGCTGCAGAAATGCTCCCTGCATCAGACTTGATCCTCCAACTTGATGTTATCGGGATAACCAATATCAACCAGGAATAAACCCTTTGCAGATACACTTGCTCCTGCGCTGCTACGATCCTTTTGATCAATCACCCTTCTGAATTCATCAATCGTTTTCTTTCCCAATCCAACCTCCAGCAAAGTTCCGACGATGGCCCTGACCATGTTGCGCAAAAAACGGTCGGCCCGGATGGTGAAAATATACTGACCCTCTTTTTCTTCCCAAAAAGCCTTGTATATCACGCAATTATTGGTCTTGGCATCACTTCCCAGCTTACTGAAACTTGTAAAATCGGTGTAGTCAAAAAGCGTTTTTGCGGCTTCATTCATTTTGTCAAGATCCAGTTGCCTGTTCTCCTTATCGGCATATTTGACAGTGAAAGGATCCTTCAACCGCGAGATATAATATTTATATTCCCGGTAGGTTGCGTCGAATCTGGCATGGGCATCCGGTCTGACCTTAAATATTTGATGAACCGCAATATCTTCCGGCAACAGACAATTCAGCTTAAATACGGTTTTTTCATGATCCGGAAATTCAAGAAGACTGTCGAAGTGGGCCATGTACAAGGAGGCATGAACACCTGTATCAGTGCGCCCGGCACCTACCACTTCCGTTTGTTCCCTACAAATCACCGAAAGAGCCTTCTCAAACTCCTCCTGAACAGAATGGGCATTCTTTTGCACCTGCCACCCATGGTAGTCGGTTCCGTCGTAGGAAAGTTGAACAAAATACCTCATGTTATCATCAATTAGGCCAAATAATAATTTTTGAAACTACACCCGAAGCAATGGTTGCAGTGAAGGATAGAATCTTGAAAGTCGAAAAACTTAGCACAAATTTCACAAATAAAACTACAAAAAACATAAAATTCTCTAAATGAAATGAGCATGTTTAAAAAACACCAACCGAAATGATAATATCAACATGCGAATTCCATGCGGCAACAAAAAAACAAATTATTAACACATTAAAAAACATTAAATTAAACAGTTCGTAAAACCTATCTGTATCGATCTTTCCGGCAGGGAAATTAGATTTTCTAATGGTTTGATCAAATTTATGCCGTTCTTTGTTTGGCATTTTTTATTGGTGACAATTGGTGAAATTTATGCCTGAACAGGGATTTATTTGTGCTGCTTAACATTTTTTAATAGATTCACTCTTTATGCAACAGTACAAAATACTATTTTCGTAACCGTTTTAACAATATAAATAACAATCATCCTTAAGATTATGGATCAAAAAGTAGATATTCGGGAGTTGAACGAAAAAATCCAGCGTGAAAGCTCGTTTGTAGATCTTATCTCCATGGAGATGAACAAGGTCATCGTCGGACAGAAACATTTGGTGGAAAGTTTACTTATCGGTTTGTTGTCTGATGGGCATATCTTGCTCGAAGGGGTTCCAGGACTGGCAAAAACGCTTGCAATTAATACACTGGCACAAACTATCGATGCCAAATTTGCTCGCATCCAGTTTACCCCCGACTTACTTCCCGCCGACTTACTCGGTACGATGATTTACAGTCAGAAGAAAGAGGAGTTCATGGTCAGGAAAGGCCCCATCTTCACCAACTTTGTATTGGCAGATGAGATCAACCGTGCACCGGCAAAGGTTCAGTCGGCTCTGCTCGAAGCGATGCAGGAACGTCAGATCACCATTGGTGACACTACCTACAAACTGGACAGCTTGTTTTTGGTAATGGCCACTCAAAATCCGATCGAACAGGAAGGCACGTACCGTTTACCGGAAGCACAGGTCGACCGTTTTATGATGAAGGTGGTACTGAACTATCCAAAAAAAGAAGAAGAAAAATTGATCATACAGCTAAACCTGCTGAAACAGTTTCCTAAAGCAAGCTCCGTTGTCAATCCGGCCGATATCATTCGTGCAAGGGAGGTCGTCAAAGAGGTGTATATGGATGAAAAGATCCAGAAATACATCATTGACATTGTATTTGCCACCCGCGAACCTGCTGAGCATGGACTTGCAAAATTCAAGGAGATGATCACTTATGGAGCCTCACCCCGCGCTTCCATCAGTCTGGCACAGGCCGCAAAAGCCTATGCGTTTATCAAACGCCGCGGTTATGTGATCCCGGAAGATATCCGTGCCGTCTGCCACGATGTATTGCGTCACCGCATCGGATTAAGTTACGAAGCAGAAGCCAACAATCTGACCTCAGAGGAGATCATCAGCGAAATCCTTAATACGGTGGAAGTACCTTAGAGAGTTATGAGTTAGGAGTTATAAGTTAGGATAACTTCCAATAACCATTTCACTTTAGTTCACTCGAGTCACTTTTGGCACTTCTCTGTAGTGCCTTGATTTAACCAATATATCACTTGTGGAAGCAACTGAATTATTAAAGAAAGTCCGAAAAATTGAGATAAAAACACGTGGTCTTTCCCGGAACATCTTTGCCGGTGAATACCACAGTGCCTTCAAGGGACGGGGGATGGCTTTCAGCGAAGTGCGCGAGTACCAGTTCGGTGATGACATACGCAACATCGACTGGAATGTGACAGCCCGGTACAGCCATCCTTTCGTTAAAATCTTCGAAGAGGAAAGGGAACTGACGGTCATGTTACTGATTGACGTAAGCGGATCGAACGATTTTGGAACAGTTGGCAGGATGAAACAGCAGTTGATCACAGAAATAGCCGCAATTCTTTCTTTTTCTGCTATTTCCAACAACGACAAGATTGGCGTCATCTTTTTTTCTGACCGGATCGAAAAATTCATTCCGCCAAAAAAAGGACGTACACATACCCTCCGGATCATCCGGGAGTTGATCGAGTTCCAGGGAGAATCGCGCAAGACGAATTTGCCACTGGCATTGCAATACCTTACGAATGCCATGAAAAGGCATGTCACGGCATTTCTGATCTCCGATTTCATGGATCAAAGCGCCGGAATGGAGCAAGCCCTCTCAATCGCCAACAACAAACATGACGTGGTGGCTCTTCATATATTTGATGAAAGAGAAACCGAACTTCCTTCTGTAGGGATGATCAAACTCAAGGATGCTGAAACTGGTGATTATATCTGGGTCGACACTTCCAGCAGCTCTGTTCGTAAAAGCTATCTGTTCAATTGGCTGAATTCAAAGAAAGAGATGGAAACCCTTTTGAAGAAAACCGGAACCGACTTTGTCAGTATCAATACAAGAGAGGATTACGTCAAATCGCTGGTTGCGCTTTTCAAAAAAAGAGAACACAAACTTTGATCAAAATTATGTTGAAACTCAAATATATCCTGATCTTCCTGATTCTTCTGCCGTCATTGAAGCCGGTTCTGGCTCAGCAGGTCAAGGTGAGCAGTACCCTGGAGAGGGATTCCATCTGGTTGGGTGATCAAATCAAGATGATATTGATTGCAGAATATCCTGTTGGGACACAAATTGAATTCCCCCAACTAAATGACAGTCTGGGCAATGGTGTTGAAGTGGTGTCCCGATCATCCAGAGACTCCTCCAAAATGGACAATGGCAGCCTTCAGATGCGCCAGAGCTATCTCATCACCGCTTTCGACAGTGGCCCCCATCCGATCAAACCATTTCTATTTGTCGGACAGAGCAGAATCACTCCAGATACACTCCGGAGTAACCCGCTTATCCTGTTTGTGAAAGTCCCCAATGTGGATTTGAAAAAAGGATTTGCTGACATAAAAAAACCTTACGGGGCACCGGTCACTTTCAAGGAAATGGCACCCTGGATCATGGGATTCATCCTTTTGGCAACCATCATCTTTTTGATCCTGTATGCCATTAACCGGAAAAGGAAAAACATACCGATTTTTAGCCTACCGGTGAAGCCTAAACTGCCTCCTCATGTGATCGCATTGAGCGAACTGGACAAACTGAAGGAGGAACAACTCTGGCAACACGACAAGGTGAAGGATTATTATACGCGCCTTACCGATATTCTCAGGGTGTACCTGGAAGAACGATATTCTGTGCCGGCGATGGAACAGACAACTTATGAGATTCTTTCAGAGTTCAAAGGTGAAAATTCCCAGATCAAAGGAAAACTATTTACCGGATTACAGAAAACACTGGATACTGCCGACCTGGTTAAATTTGCAAAATATACACCCTTGGCCGACGAGAATCACTTTGTACTGGTACAAGCCTATAACCTGGTAGAGGAAACAAAACCCGAACAACCGGTTGAAGTGGTCAAAAAACCAACCCCTCAACCAGCAGAAGGATCGGTTGAAAATATTATTTCAGGCTCTAACGAAATAAAAGAACAGCCATGAACAGTATCACATTTGCACGTCCCGAATATTTTTACCTGCTTTTGGTACTGGTTCCAATCGTCGCATGGTACATCTGGAAGCAGAAAAAATCGAGCCCCAGCTTAAGGATTTCCTCCATAGCTCCTTTCAAAGGTGCACCCAAAACCTGGAAACACTATTTGCGCCATACACTTTTCGCCATGCAACTGATCGTATTGTCGCTGCTGATTGCCGCAATGGCCAAGCCGCAGTCTTCAAGCAGCTGGCGCAACCAGACCATTGAAGGAATCGATATTGTCATCGCACTCGACATTTCAGGATCCATGCTTGCCAGGGATTTTCAGCCTAACCGACTCGAGGCGGCCAAAAACGTTGCCAGCGAATTTATCTCAGGCAGGGAGTTTGACAGGATGGGTCTGGTCATCTTCTCTGCCGAAAGTTTTACCCAATGCCCGTTGACAACCGATCGCGCCGTGTTGCTGAACCTCTTTCACAACATCGAAAGCGGAATGATTGAAGACGGGACAGCCATCGGTCTTGGATTGGCCAACGCAGTTTCGAGGTTGAAGGACAGCGAAGCAAAAAGCAGGGTGATCATTCTGTTGACAGACGGTGAGAACAATCGTGGTGAGATAGCCCCGATTACCGCTGCCGAGATCGCAAAGACTTTTGGCATCCGGGTCTATACCATTGGCATAGGAACCATCGGTACGGCTCCTTTCCCTGTGCAGACGCCTTTTGGCATCCAGATGAGGGACATCGAAGTCAAAATCGACGAAAAAACCCTTCAATCTATCGCCAGCCTTACTGACGGAAAGTATTTCAGGGCGACCAACAACCTGAAACTGGCCGAAATTTACAAGGAAATCGACCGTTTGGAGAAGTCAAAAATCGACAGCAAGGAATTGAATTCCAAAACTGAAGAATACAAGCGATATGCAGTTCCGGCCCTGCTTCTGGCATTGGCCATGCTGTTTCTTCAGCTTACCTATTTAAGAAAATTACCATAACGCATTGATATTTAAAATATATGGATTCGTTTAGATTCGCTCATCCCGAATATTTCTATATCTTTCTGATACTGCCTGCGTTGGTGTTCCTCTTTCTCTTCAACAGGATCATCCGGACCAGGAACCTGAAAAGTTTCGGGGATATGGAATTACTTGAACAATTAATGCCCAGTCTTTCCGCAGGAAGACCCTTTATCAAATTCGGCATCTGGTTGCTGGCAATTACCTGCCTGATCACTGCCCTGGCACAACCGCAGTTCGGGTCCAAACTGACCCTAACCAAGCGGAAAGGAGTCGAACTGATTATCGCACTGGATGTATCCAACAGCATGAAAGCCCAGGATATCAAACCAAACAGACTGGAAAGGGCCAAACGGGCCATCGCCAAATTAACCGAAAGGCTGAAGAACGATAAAATTGGGTTGGTGGTCTTTGCCGGTCAGGCATACGTTCAACTTCCTATTACCTCAGATTATTCTTCTGCGAAATTATTTCTTGAATCCATCACCACCGACGTGGTGCCGGTTCAGGGTACTGCCATTGGCGCCGCTGTGGAAATGGCTACGAAATCATTTTCACCCAGTTTCCAGGGGAGCAAGGCAATCATCGTGATTACTGATGGCGAAAACCATGAAGATGATGCCGTTGGCGCGGCAAAAAAAGCGCAGGAAAAAGGCATCGTCGTACATACTATTGGCATGGGTTTGCCACAGGGTGCTCCCATCCCGCTGACTGAGGAAAGCAGCGATTTCCTGAAAGATAAATCCGGAAGCATCGTGGTAACCAAACTGGATGAACCAATGCTTACCCAGATTGCCCAGGCAGGCGGTGGCTCCTATATCCGGGCCAACAATGCGGAGGTGGGCTTGAACAATCTTTTCAATGAGATCGAAAAAATGCAGAAAACGGAGATGGAAAGCCGCGAGTACTCGGAATACAACGATCAGTTTCCGCTCTTCATTACCCTTGCATTTTTCTTCATCCTGATGGATTTTATGATCCTCGACAGGAAAAACAAATGGCTTAAAAATTTCAGGTTATTTGGAACACAAAAAAATTCGTTATGAAGCAGTATATTGTACTCATTATCCTTCTGATCACTGGCTTTGCTCTCTTCGCGCAGAAGGAGCGGAAGTTTGTGAGAGAAGGAAACCAAATGTATGAGGTCGGATTGAAAGATACCGCCAAACTCGATTCTGTCAGTTTTGGAAAAGCGGAAGTCGCCTACCGGAGAGCACTCGAGATCAAACCGGATGACCGCAAGTGGCAATTTAACCTTGCTGATGCGCTATACAAACAGAAAAAAGCCGAGGAATCGGCCAAGGAGTTCGAAAATATCGCTGAAAAAGCCGATTTACCTGTCGACAAGGCCAAAGCCTTCCATAACATGGGTAATTCTTTCCTGGTTCAGAAAAAGCTGGATGAAAGCATCGCAACTTACAAACGAGCACTTCGAATTACTCCGGATGACAAGGAAACCAAATACAACCTCGCCTATGCCATGAAAATGAAGAAGGAAGAGGAGAAGAAAAAGCAGCAGAACAAAGACAAAGACAAAGACAAAGACAAGGATAAGGATAAAAACAAAGATCAGAACAAGGACAAGGATAAGAACAAAGATCAAAATAAAGACAAGAACAAAGATCAGGATAAACAGAACCAGGATCAGCAAAAGGATCAACAACAGCCGCAAAATAAAATATCGAAACAGAATGCGGAACAAATGCTTCAGGCATTGGAGAATGACGAAAAACAGACCCAGGAAAAGGTCAAAAAATTCCAGGCACTGAAAGCGGAAAAACGAAACGTAGACAAGAATTGGTAAATTGAGACTGGGCTTATTTCAACGATGATCCTCCCGGGGTATTGGACCAATTACATCCGGAAGATCTTGAATACCCCGAAGTAAAAAAGATTAAACGCAGATTATACGACATATGATTCTCAGAAAGATAAAATTGATACTCTTCGCCCTTCTTTTAACCCTTCCAGGATGGGCGGCGGAGAAGATTACCTTCACCATGGAGGCGCCACAGGTTGTGGAACTTGGGGAACAGTTCAGGCTTGCTTTCTCGGTGAATGCCAAAGGTTCAAATCTCAGGCTTCCAGACCTGAGTGATTTTGACATCTTAATGGGCCCATCCACTTCCCAGAGCACCTCTTTCCAGATCATCAACGGGACCAGTTCCCAGTCTGTTTCTTTCTCCTACCTTTACATTCTTCGTGCAAAAAAAGAAGGAAGGTTTACCATTAACCCCGGAACAATCAATGTGGACGGCATTGATTTCAAATCCAATTCACAGTCGGTTGAAGTAGTGAAAGGTTCTGCCAAACCATCTACGGGAGGCGTTGACACGCCTACATCTACACCGGGAACCATCTCAAAGAATGATCTTTTTGTCCGGATGAATCTCGACAAACGAACATTGTACAAAGGTGAACATCTCACGGCTACGATCAAGATTTATTCAAAGGTCAATCTGAATGGTTTCGAAGATATATCCATTCCCAATTTTGAAGGATTCTGGGCGCAGGATATTGTGCTTCCACAGCAAATATCCTTGCAGAGGGAAACGTACAACGGTGAAATCTACAATGTAGGCACCTTGAAGAAAACGTTGCTTTTTCCACAGCAAACGGGCAATATCAACATCGGGTCAGTGAAAATTGACTGCATCGTTCAACAACGAGTCAAGAAATCCCAAAGTATGTTTGATGATTTCTTTGACTCATTCGCCAATGTGAAAGCCACCATTACCAGCGATCCGGTGTCGATCAACGTATTGCCCTTGCCTAATCCTCCATCCGGGTTTTCCGGCGCTGTGGGTAACTTCAGCATCCGATCTTCCATTACTTCGAAGAACGTCAAAGAAAACGATGCCATTACCATTCGATTGGATGTAGTCGGAAACGGAAATATCAAGCTGATCAATCCACCCAAATTTTCATTTCCGGCCGATTTCGAAGTCTATGACCCCAAGACCAACAGCAATTTCAGTGCTTCCGACCAGGGTCTCAATGGTAACATCACCTTTGAATACCTGTTCTTGCCACGTTTTGCCGGAACCTATACCATTCCTGCCATCAATTTCGTCTACTTCGATACCGGTTCCAAAAGATATGTGTCCAAAACAACGGAAGAGTACCAGATCAAAGTCGAAAAGGGAGACGGAACCCGCAGCAATCAGACCATGAATTCTGTGGCCAAGGAAGATCTCAAGCAGATTGGATCTGATATCCGGTTCATCAAGACCAATCAGGCGAAACTTCACGCCAAAGGTTACACCTTCTTTGGATCGTTTCTCTTCTACCTGCTTTATCTTGCCGGCATCCTCATTTTACTGGCTATTTATCTGCTCAACCAGCAGAGAATCAAGGAAAATGCCAATGTTTCACGGATGAAGAACAAGAAAGCCAGCAAGGTGGCACTTAAAAGGCTGAAGGAGGCCAGTGGGCATCTCAAGTCAAATGCCAACGAAAAATTCTATGAATCCGTTGAGCGCGCATTCTGGGGTTACCTGAGCGACAAGCTTACAATTCCAGTCTCAGAGTTATCACGGGAAAAAGCAATGGATGAACTGACCAAACATACAGTTACTCCGTTGATCATTGAAAGATTTGTGCAAATTCTTGATACCTGCGAGTATGCCAGATATGCTCCGGGAGAAGGCTCTGCAAAAATGCAGGAGCTTTTTGATGAAGCTACCGATGTGATGTCGGTGATGGAAAAGGAAATCAAATAATTAGCAATTGACGGCAGGCGATTGACAATGATTAAAATTGGATTACAAGAAATTGAAGACCATATGACAAGAGTTATTCGAAAATATTTTTTGATTCTTCTCCTTTTTAGTGGGGTACAGGCGGTAATGGCTCAGTCAACTGCGCTGCAGGACTCTCTTACCAAGGGCAATCAGCTTTATACTTCGGGGAAATACGCGGACGCTGCCAAAGCATATGAAGCAGTTGCAGCCAAAGGTTTTGAATCTTTTGAACTGTATTACAACCTGGGGAATGCCCTGTATAAAACGAACAACATCACCTATGCCATCCTCAACTATGAAAGGGCCCTAAAACTCAATCCAACAAGTGAAGATGCCCGGTTTAACCTTGAGATGACAAAAAAGCAGGTTGTCGACAACATTGATCTCTTGCCTGAGCCCGGTTTTATGCGCTGGTATCATGAGCTCGTTAATTCGAAGCCTGCCGACAGTTGGGGAAAACATTCCCTGGTAAGTTTCTTTCTGTTTTTGTCACTTTTCGCACTATTTCTTTTTGCCTCGACCATACGCAACAAACAGTTCACTTTCTGGCTGGCCGTAGTCGCACTGGCATACAGCTTGCTTACATTCTCGTTTGGTTCTGCCCAGCGCAGCAAACTCGTTAACCACAACAGCGGGGTAATCACCGAACGGAGTGTCCGCATGAAGGGTTCTCCCAGCGAAACCGGCACAGAACTCTTTATTCTCCACGAAGGTCTCAGCGTACAGATTACTGACAAACTGGGCGACTGGATCGAAATCAGGCTCGCTGACGGCAACAAAGGGTGGGTGAAGGAGAATGCGCTGATTCGCATTTAAAACAAATGGGAGACTTGGCGAGGGTGAGCGTGGACGATAGTTACTCCAATGATCTCTGAAGCCTGTCGAAGATTTAAAACTATTGGAAGAGAATCACGGTCCTTGAGCCTGTCGAAAGGCTTTATGTTCTTTATATTTGCAAGAATAAAACCTCCGGCATTCCAAAACAGAACCCTTCGTATAGCCCTGGCACCGAATAAAAAAATTGAAATCTTATGGCACTTTACCTTGATCTCTCCCAACCGATTTCTGACGAAATGCCCGTTTACCCCGGTGATGTCCCAGTATCCTTGCGGCAGATTGCTTCATTTCAGGAAGAGGGTCATTCCAATTTCATCCTTTCATCGGGAATGCATTCCGGCACCCATGTGGATGGCCCTATGCACCTGACCTCATCCCTTACCAGGATGGCTGAACTCCAATTGGAGTTATTTGCAGGGCCTGGATTTCTTTACAATGCAGTTGGCCAGACATTGATTGATCTTCCGGAAAAGACACTGGATCACCTTCCAGCCGGATCAGTGGTACTTTTTTACACCGGTCATGACCAATATTACCACCAAAAACACTACTATCAATCCTACCCTGTGCTGAGCGAAAACACAGCCAATCTTTTGGTGAAAAAGAAGGTAAAGATGATCGGTCTGGATTCCCCCTCACCGGATTATGCCCCATTCAAAATCCACGATATCCTGTTGAACAACCGGATACTAATCATCGAAAATCTCACCAATCTGGCTTCCTTGCTGCATTGTGATGATTTTGAATTGCTCGCCTTTCCGCTTAAAATTAGTGCCGACAGCTCACCTGTGAGAGTCGTGGCAAGAATAGGCTGAAAATTGGAAGTCTGTCAATTTTACAAAAATCTATCCATTCATCATCTGAATAGGCCTTTCCCATCGCAGGTTAAAATTCTTATTGTATCTTTATTACCATCATCCAAGGGCCTGGCTCCCTATTTCCATGACAGCTAATTTGCTGCCATCAGATCTGAGCGTTCCTTCAAAATTTCATTCTGCTGGTTCAAACAATAATGATTTCAGTTGAACTATTTCAATATTTACGAATTGAACGTTTACCTATAAGATTATCAACATTTTGAAAAAGATTGCTTCATGAAAAAAATGATTTTTCCCGTGTTCATCCTGACCATGATTTTATCCATTCCGACGATTGGTCAGACCTGGAAACCTGCAGGCGAACAGATCAGTACGGTGTGGGCAGAGCAGGTAAATCCCCAGAACCCGCTGCCCGAATATCCCCGCCCGATCCTGGAAAGGAGCGAATGGCAAAACCTCAATGGATTATGGGATTATGCCATACTCACCAAAGGAACCGGACTGCCATCTAAATTCGATGGAAAAATTCTGGTGCCTTTTGCAGTTGAATCCAGCCTTTCAGGTGTTCAGAAGAGAGTTGGCCAGTCCAATGAACTGTGGTACCAAAGAACCTTCCAGGTACCTGCTGCCTGGAAAAACAAGAAGGTGCTCCTCAACTTCGGCGCCGTCGACTGGAAGGCCGATGTTTGGATCAACGACATCAAGGTAGGAAGCCACAAGGGCGGTTATGCCGCTTTTACCCTCGACATAACCCATTTCATTGTGAAGGAGATTCAGAAACTGACCGTGAGGGTGTGGGACCCTTCCGACAAGGGGTTTCAACCCCGGGGAAAACAGGTGGAAGATCCCAGAGGAATCTGGTATACACCTGTAACCGGTATTTGGCAGACCGTATGGATGGAGGCAGTGAACGAAACCTTTATCTCATCTGTCAGGTCTATTCCCGATATCGATCATCAAACACTGGCAGTAACCGCGATAACTTCAGAAATAAAATCAGGTGATCAGCTTGAAGTGAAAGTCCTGGACCAGGGTAAAGTCATCGGGACCGGCAAGTCTGCTGCAGGAGAGGAAGCCCTTGTCACTTTGAATGACATGAAATTATGGACTCCTGAATCACCCTTCCTGTATGACCTCGAAATAGCGCTCACCAGAAATGGAAAACTGTTGGATCTGGTGAAAAGCTATGCCGGAATGCGCAAAATTTCGACCAAAAGAGATGCAGGAGGAATTGTCAGGCTGCAACTCAATAACCGCGACTATTTTCAATTTGGTCCCCTCGACCAGGGTTGGTGGCCTGATGGCTTGTATACGGCTCCCACCGATGAGGCGCTGGCTTTTGACATCAAAAAAACGAAAGACTTCGGATTCAATCTGATTCGCAAACATGTGAAGGTTGAACCTGCCAGATGGTATTACCATTGCGACAAAGCAGGTATACTGGTATGGCAGGATATGCCCAGTGGAGATACGAACCCTCAGTGGCAGCAACGTAATTATTTTAACGGCAAGGAGTTAGAAAGAAGTCAGGAATCAGAAGAGAATTACCGCGCAGAATGGAAAGAGATCATGGACCAGCATATCTCCAACCCCTGCATCGTGACCTGGGTTCCATTCAACGAAGCCTGGGGTCAGTTCAAAACTCCGGAAATTACTGCTTGGATCAAACAGTACGATCCTTCCAGGCTGGTAAACAGTGCCAGCGGAGGCAATTTCTATCCTGTTGGCGACATGCTTGATATTCACAACTACCCTGCCCCCGATCTTGCGATGTACGACGGAAGGAGATCGTGTGTGCTGGGTGAATATGGAGGCATCGGACTTCCGGTAGAAAATCACTTGTGGGTAAAAGATAAAAACTGGGGTTACGTTCAGTACAAAACCTCAGAAGAGGCAACCAATGCCTACATCGAACTGGCAGAGAAACTGAAATCACTGATCCAACGCGGTTTTTCTGCAGCCATATATACCCAAACCACAGATGTGGAAGTTGAGATTAACGGTCTGATGACTTACGACAGGAAAGTGATCAAGATGGATGAGGCACGGATCATGAAGGTGAATAAGGAGATTTGCAATTCACTCAAATAAAAGGCTAAAGGCAAAAGTGGCATTGGTGGTTGAAAGCAAGACATGGATTATCCCTTCCGGGAAAAGATGAAGAAGAGAAGCTGTCTTTTGCTTTCAACCACTATTTGTGTTTCATGCGGATTATTTTGAAACATCAAATGTTTTTTCTAATGGTATTTGTGCCGAAATTCTAACAATACAGCCTCCATGAAATCAATTGTTCCGGTGTTGTTTGTTTTATTTCTGGGATTGTTTCTTTTAGAATGCAGAAAAGAACCCCCAAAGATTGCTCCAACAATAAGCATTTCAGGAATATCAGACATTACGGCCCAATCAGCCTCAACCGGTGGAAATGTCACTGCAGACGGCGGAGCGGCAGTCACTTCTAGGGGTATTTGCTGGAGTTCATCCAACCAAACACCCACTACCTCCGACAGCAAGATCCAAAATGGCAGTGGTCTGGGAAGTTTCACAAGTTCACTGGTTGGGTTAACCTCAGGCGTGACTTATTTTCTCAGGGCTTTTGCAATGAATACCATTGGAACATCCTATAGTGATGTTTTAACATTAAAGACTTTGACGATGTCTCCTTTCGTTATCACGACTGAACCATCGCAAATCACTTCTACAACCGCGATAAGTGGAGGTAATATTCCCACCGATGGAGGTGCACCTGTATCTTCCCGCGGTGTTTGCTGGAGTACCAAAGAAATCCCAACCATTACTGACAGCAAAACGACAGATGGAACGGGAACCGGCAGCTTCAATAGCTCCATTACAGGATTATCTCCAATGACGACTTACTTTATCAGAGCTTATGCCACCAACTCTAATGGAACAACTTATGGAAATCAGGCCATAACGAAGACCAAAGAAGCACCATTTTATCCGATTTCACGATTAGATTCATTGTCAGAAATAAATAAAACAACTTCATGGTTTAACACCAATCAATCATTCACCCAGCTTTTCAATTTACAGAATTCGCAATACAATGGATTTGAAAAAACTTCAAACGGTCTAATTCCATTTATACCAGGAACATGGCTGGAATCAAAGGTAATTAATTATTACTGGGGTGAAGTAGGAATGTACTTATTCACTGATTTAACAGGTGATGGGAAAAAGGATTTATATACCTATTATTTGAAAGCTCCCTGGCCAACAAATGCACATGGTTTAAATTTATTTTCAGAGTACGAAAGACAATCTTCAATTTATGATCTGCAAGTTGGATTAACTCAAGTTAGAAAATGTGTTCTTGCAGATATCAACAATGATCATTTCAATGAAATTGTATTATTTTCTTCCGGGTATGATGGGATGCCTTTCCCTGGTGATTCTATTGGTATATTTTATCCAAGAAAACTCCAATATCAATATTTAGCTAAAGACATAGGTTATTTTCATGGTGGTGCTACAGGAGATATCAACAACGATGGATTGACAGATATTGTTGCCTATTCAGGTGGAAGTGCTATAATTCCTGTACATCCGGTTGCATACATCAACAAGGGGAATGGCATATTTACGCTTTCAAATAATGTTTTTAAAGGATTTGCGCAAGATGACAATTATTATACGGTTGAGCTGTTTGATGTTAATAAGGACGGTAAATTAGATCTGTTATTGGGCAGAAAAGATCTCTTTATTATTATCCCTCAAGAAAATGGAGAATTTAATCGCCAAAAAGCAATTAATATTCCTGTTGAACCCGGATTGGAACTCATGGACATTTCATTTTTTGATTACAACCTGGATGGGAAATTGGATTTATTGACGATGAGCAACAAGGATTCCTACAATGGTTTTCAATTGAGTCTTTACCTCAATGAAAATAATAATTACAGCAACAAAACTTCTGATTTTTTTGATCAATTTGCCGGTTCAGGTAGTAACAATTGGATAGCCTGGATTCGTTTATTTGACTATGACAAGGATGGAGATCTTGATATTGTAGGGGATGGGCTTTATGGAGATTTAAACAATCACCTAATTTACTGGAGGAATGACAGAGGAAAATTCTCGCTGGTAAAACAATGAGTCATTTCGCAGTCTCTACCGATTGAATGGCAGCGTTACTCCTTTTTCCTTTTGCCCTTATCCTTCTTCAGAGCCCTTTCATCGAAAACGCAATCCTCTTCCTCGGAATATCCACCTCCACTACCCTCACCTTCACATGTTGCTGGAGTTTGACGATCTCTGCCGGATCGCTCACAAACTTGTCGGCCAGTTCGCTGATGTGAACCAGTCCGTCCTGCTTGATGCCCACATCCACAAAGGCGCCGAAACGGGTGATATTGGTGACAATTCCCGGAAGTACCATCCCTTGAATCAGGTCTGACATGGAATAAATACCGTCGGCAAACTCAAAATGCTTGATTCCCGATCGCGGATCACGGCCGGGTTTGGCTAATTCAGCCATAATATCAGTCAAGGTAGGCAGTCCGACTTCCTTGTTCACATACCTGGAAAGCTCGATAGAAGAAACTAGCTGATCCTTACCGATCAAGGCCTCCAGAGGTGTGCCCAAATCAGACGCTATCTTTTCAACCAGCTTGTAACGCTCCGGATGCACTGCAGAATTGTCGAGCGGATTCGAACCTCCGGAAATCCTCAGGAATCCGGCACACTGCTCGTATGCTTTCGGACCCATGCGCGGAACTTTCCTCAACGCTTCCCGGGAGGGAAAAGGGCCGTTCTCCTTGCGATATTGTACAATATTCTGGGCAAGGGTGGTATTGAGCCCTGAGACATAGTTCAGCAGATGGCTGCTCGCGGTATTCAGATCAACCCCAACCTTGTTCACACAGGATGCGACAGAACTCTCAAGGGAGTTTTGAAGTTGTTTCTGATCCACATCGTGCTGGTACTGACCCACACCGATTGATTTTGGGTCGATTTTAACCAGTTCGGCCAGCGGATCCATCAGTCTGCGGCCAATGGAAATGGCTCCCCGGACAGTCACATCGTACTGAGGGAATTCGTCACGGGCAGTTTTGGAAGCCGAATAAACAGAAGCACCATCCTCACTTACCACAAACACCTGCAGTTCTCGGTCGAACCGCATCCGCTTGAAAAAGCTTTCCGTCTCCCTGCTGGCAGTACCATCACCGATGGCAATTGCGTCCACCTTGTAACTACTGATCAGAGAAGTGATTTTCTTCATCGCCTGACCAGTTTCCGACTGCGGTGGATGCGGATAAATTGTTTCGTTGTGCAGCAGGTTTCCCTGAGCATCCAGACAGACCACCTTGCAACCGGATTTGAAACCAGGGTCGATCCCCATCACCCTTTTTTGCCCTAGTGGCGGTGCCAAAAGCAACTGCCTGAGATTCTCGGTGAATACCTTGATGGCTTCACTGTCGGCAGTCTGCTTGGACTCACTAAAAAACTCAGTCTCCATAGAGGGTGCCAGGAGTCTTTTATAGGCATCTTTCACAGCAAGCGCCACTTGTTCACTGCACTGGTTTCGCGAAGTGATAAAATAATGGCCCAACTTTTCTACTGTACTTTCATCGTCAGGCGAGAGTGCCAATTTCAGAAAGCCTTCTTTTTCGCCTCTTCTCATGGCCAGAAGCCTGTGTGAGGGGCAACGCCTCAACGGCTCTGAGGAATCAAAATAATCACGGTATTTAATCCCTTCCTCCTCTTTGCCTTTCACCACTTTAGAATAAACTATGGCCTCCTTCGAGAATGAATTTCTGACTATATTCCTGGCTCCCTTGTTTTCGTTTACCGCCTCTGCCACGATATCCCTTGCACCGGCCAACGCCTCTTCCACATCTGCAACCTGATCGTTCAGAAACCGCTTGGCACGGGTATACGGATCTTTTTCAACTTGTTCCATGAGCATTTCGGCCAAAGGTTCGAGTCCTTTCTCCCTGGCGATGGTGGCTCGTGTTCTCCGTTTGGGTTTATAGGGAAGATAGATGTCTTCCAGTTCGTTCAACTGGAAACAATCTTCAATTTTTTTTTGAAGTTCGGGAGTCAGGACATTTTGCTCTCCAATTGACTTTAAGATCGTCTCCTTTCGTTTTTCAATCTCAGCGAGGCGTTCGTCTTCCTCCTTGATTTGAAACAGAAATACTTCATCCAGGCTGCCTGTCATCTCCTTCCGGTAACGGGCTACAAAAGGAATGGTTGCACCCTCATCAAATAAATTTAATACGCTGGATATTTGATGTTTAGACACACCAGTACGTCCCGATAATAATTCTAGAATTTGATCTGTTCTCATAAATACAAAGTTAGCAGAAACCTTGGAAACCACTTCCAGTGCAAGCAAAAATCAGGTAAAATATGCTTAACAAAAGAAGTAGGGACCAAAACAGCGCATCATTTTTTAGCCAATGTCAGTAAAAAGAGGACGTTCTGTAA